>NZ_CACSJM010000202.1 GCF_902706185.1 Roseomonas sp. 18066
GGGTGTGCCCTGCTGGTCGGCAGCCCCAGGATCGGCGCCGAGAGCAGCACCACCAGCAGCGGCCACAGGTAGTTCAGCAGATTGGCCTCGACCGCCGGGGCCAGAGCGAGGCCGGCGAAATACAGCGCGTGATAGCCGAACAGCCCGCCCACCCCGTGCAGCCAGGCGATGCCGCCCTGGCGCAGCCGCCGCGCCCGGCCGCGGGCGCAGACCAGGGCCAGCGCCGCGCCGCCGCCGATCCCCATGCCGATGGCGGTGACCTGCAGCGGCGGGATGCCGTCGGCGAGCTTCGCCAGCACGCCCAGGAAGGCCCAGAGCAGCATGGCGCCGAGGCCTGCCAGCGTCGCCGCACTCACGCCCGCGCAACCGCCGTGCTCGCGTCGCGTTTCGGCGACAGGACAGCATGGAGTCTCAAGATGGGTTTCCTCGCCCGCACGGCCATCACGGCCTTCGCCTTCTGGTGCGCTGCGATGCTGATCGGCGGCATCAACTTCAGCGGTCCCTTCAACCTGATCATCGCGGCGATCGTCTTCGGCGTGGTCAATGCGCTGATCCGGCCGATCCTGATGCTGATGTCGCTGCCGCTGAACATCGTCACGCTCGGCCTGTTCACCCTGGTGGTCAACGCGGCGATGCTGGGGCTGACGGCGCTGGTGATGCCCGGCATGACGATCTCGGGCTTCGGCGCGGCCTTCTTCGGCGCGCTGGTGGTGGCCATCGTCTCGTGGCTGGCCAACCGCGCCATCGGCGACAAGGAGCCGGTGGTGAACCGGTAAGAAAGAATCTGGGGGCATTGAATGCCCCCAGACCCCCACCTTCATCAGCGTCCCGCCTCAGGCCGCAAGGCCAGGCGGCGGCGGGGTCGAGGGGCGGCGCCCCTCGCCTTTCCTCAATACATATGCTGCCCGCCATTGATCGACAGCGTCGACCCGGTGATGAAGCTGGCCTCGTCCGCGGTCAGGAAGCAGACGCCCCGGGCGATATCCTCGGCATGGCCCAGGCGGCCGACCGGGATGCGGGCGATGATCTTCTGCAGCACGTCTTCCGGCACGGCGCGGACCATCTCGGTATCGACATAGCCCGGCGCGATGGCGTTCACCGTGATGCCGGCGCGCGCGCCTTCCTGGGCCAGCGCCTTGGTGAAGCCGTGGATGCCCGACTTGGCGGCGGCGTAGTTGACCTGGCCGTACTGGCCGGCCTGGCCGTTGATCGAGCCGATATTGACGATGCGGCCGAACTTGCGCGCCGACATGCCCTCCCAGACCAGCTTGGCCAGGTTGAAGCAGGAGCCGAGGTTGGTATCGATCACCTCGTCCCACATGGTGCGGTCCATGCGCTTCATGGTGCCGTCCCGGGTGATGCCGGCATTGTTCACCAGGATCTCGATCGGACCGTGCTCGGCCTCGATCTTCGCCACCGACGCCTTGCAGGCCTCGTAGTCGGAGACGTCGAATTTCAGGCAGGCGATGCCGGTCCGCTCGGTGAAGGCGGCGGCGGCGGCGTCATTGCCGGCATAGGAGGCGATGACGGTCCGCCCTGCCTGGTGCAGGGCCTCGCTGATGGCGGCGCCGATGCCGCGCTGTCCGCCGGTGACCAGGGCCAGACGTGCCATGGACGGTATCCTCCTTCTGCAGAATTGGTGGTGGCGTCCGCGCCGGTCGCACCACGGTTCCATGCCATCACAACGCGACCGGCGATGCCATGTCCTTGTGACAGATGGAGCGCGGGGTGGTGCAATGACCTCCGGGCGGGCGGCTCAGCGCCGCATCCGCGCCGGCCAGGCCGTCCCGCTCCGCCGCGGGCGGTGCGTCGGCGCAGGCAAGGCGGGACGCGGCGGGCATTAGCGATTCGCTCCGGATTTCCGGGGCAGCCTATGGCCTGGCGGCGGCCCGCACCATGGGCTGCGGTATTCCGCAACGCAAAACCGGGCAATCGTTCTTGCATCGTAAATTTCGGAATGGTACTCACGGAAATGTGAGGTCCGGCGCCCGAACGCCGGTTCCCCGAGGAACGAAAGGCACAGTCACCATGGCGTCTGCCCTGCGCTGCACACCCCCTTCTTCCGAGAAGCGCCGCCCCGTGGGCGAGGTCGATCAGGGGGCTTTGATGCTCATGCTCACCTATGTCGAGGCCGAGTGCCTGCGCCTCGGCGCCGCCGATTCGGCGCATCACGCGGCGATGGCGGCCGCGCTGCTGCCCGGACCGGTCACGCGGCCAGGCGCCAGCCGGGCCAAGCTCAGCTGACGCTTGACGCTTTCCGCTGTTCCTTGCTCGCGAAGAGGTGTACGGGGACGCAGCTTTTTCTCTCCACACGCAGGCATTTTTCCCCATGGACACTCCGATTGCTGCGGTCCTCTGGACCCATCAGGCGCAGCGCGACCTGGCTGCCGTGCTGCGGCTGCTGAGCCACGCCGAGCGCTGCTGCCTCGATGCCGGGTCGGAGGATGCCGCGGGGCTGGTGGCGGAAGCCATGTCCGTGCTGGCCCGCGACGGCGCCGCCCGCAAGATGGCCGCCTGATCCTGGCGACCTGATCCTGGCGGACGGCCGATGATGCGCTGAAAGGCCCGGGACCCCCCGGGCCTTTGGCGTTTCTCAGGGCCGTCAGACGATCAGGGCGGTGTCATATCAAGGCGGGGCCGGCAGGTTCGCCGGCGCCGGGCCGCCGGCCATCCAGTCCAGCAGCTCCACCGTGTGGATTGCCGGCAGGCTGGCGCTGCCCAGCTGCGTCAGGCAGCCGATATTGCCGCTGGCGATCAGCCGCCCGCCGGTGCGCGCCAGATTGCCCAGCTTGCGCGCCTTCAGCTGCCCGGCGATCTCCGGCTGCATCAGGTTGTAGGTGCCCGCCGAGCCGCAGCAGAGATGCGACTCGACCGGCTCCTTCACCGTGAAGCCGGCCTTCTGCAGCAGCTGCTTCGGCGCCGCCGTGATCTTCTGGCCGTGCTGCAGGCTGCAGGCGGCGTGGTAGGCGACGGTCAGCCCCGGCGCCGGGCGGCGGGCCTCGTAGCCGAATTGCAGCAGCACCTCGGAGACGTCGCGGGCGCGGGCGGCGACCACCGCGGCGCGGGCCGGCCAGGGCTCAGCCTCGGCGCGGAACATGAAGCCGTAATCCTTCACCGTGGTCCCGCAGCCCGAGGCGTTGACCACGATGGCGTCCAGCCCCTCGCCGTCGATCTCCCGCGTCCAGGCCTCGATATTGGCGCGGGCGAAGGCCATGGCCGGGTCGTGCTGGCCCATATGGTGGTTCAGCGCGCCGCAGCAGCCCTGGCCACGCGCCACCACCACCTCCAGCCCCATCCGCGTCAGCAGCCGGATGGTCGCGGCATTGATCGAGGGCGCCAGCACGGTCTGGGCGCAGCCGGTCATCAGCGCCACCCGACCGCGGCGGGGCCCCTCGGCGGGATGCAGCTGCGGCCCGGCGGCAGCGGCCGGCGGCAGGCTGGCGGGCGCCAGCGCCAGCATCGCCCGCAGCCGGGTCGCCATCACCCCCTGCTTCGGCAGCAGCGCCGCCAGCGGCCGGGCGGCGCGCGCCGCGGCCAGCGCCAGGCGGAAGCGGCGAGGATAGGGCAGCGTCCGCCCCAGCACCTGGCGCAGCAGCCGCTCGGGCCAAGGGCGGGTGTAGGTTTCCTCGATATAGCGGCGGGCATGGTCGACCAGGTGCATGTAGTGCACGCCGGACGGACAGGTGGTCATGCAGGACAGGCAGGACAGGCAGCGGTCGACATGCCGCACCACCGCCTCGGTGGCAGGCTGGCCGCTCTCCAGCATGTCCTTGATCAGGTAGATGCGGCCGCGCGGGCTGTCGAGCTCGTCGCCCAGCAGCACGAAGGTCGGGCAGGTTGCGGTGCAGAAGCCGCAATGCACGCAGCTGCGCAGGATGGTGTTGCTGGCGCTGATATCCTGGTCCGCGAGCTGCGCCGCGGTGAAATTCGTCTGCATGGTGTGGTCCGTCCCCTGCCGCCCAGGGTGGGGGGGAAGCGGCGCCGGCGCAAGCGGCGGCCCTTTCCCGGGGCTGAGCCCCCGCCACCCCCGCAACATTGTCGGATGAGCAACTTTTAAGGCGCGAAATCGCTGCTTATGGGCAGACAAACGGCAAAAAACGGAGGACACAAGATGTTGATGTACCCCGCGCTGAAAGCCGAGATCCTTCGGCAGCCCGACCCGCAGAGCTCCACCCTGTCCACCCAGCCGGGTGGCCAGGCTGAGCTCGCCCGCCGCGCCGCCCTGCTGCAACTGCCGGGGCAGACAGCAGCGCTTTCCACCGGCACCGTGCTACGGCCCGAGCCGCCGATGCGGCCCAAGGCCTGGTTCGACAAGATTTAAAGCTATGGGCTGCCTCAAGCGCCGGCGCCCATTCGGGCGCTCAGCCGGCCTTGCCGGCTGCAGGCTGCGCTGACGCGCCGACCCTCACCGCCCCATCCGGCCGGGATTCAACAGCCCGTCCGGATCCATCGCCGCCTTCACCCGCGCGCCGATGGCGGCGAGCGGGGCGGGCTCGGCGGGCAGCACCGGCACCGCCAGGCGCAGCGGGTCCGGCGCGCGGAACAGGGTGAAGCTGCCCCCCGCCGCCGCGGCCGCCTGCATCACCGCGCCATGCGCCGACTCGGTCGCGGGGCCCGCCACCCAGACCAGCCCGCCGCCCCAGTCCAGCAGCAGCCGGGCATCGAAGGCCCGCATCAGCTGCCCGGCCGCGGCCGGCGCCGCCGAGGGCCGCAGCGACAACCGCCACACCGCCTCGTCGGGTGCTGCCTGCAGCAGCCGCGCCTCGCGGATATCCTTCCACAGCGACTCGGATGCGGCCTGCTCCAGCAGGGTCACCGCGCCGAATTCGGCCAGCGCCCCGCGCAGCACCCCCGAGCGGTGCGGCAGGAACTGCAGGAAATCCTCCATCCGCAGCACCGCGGTGGGGCCGGCGAAGCCATGCCCCCCGGCCGGCAGCAGCGCCGCGCCGCTGACGCCGAAGGGGCTGCCCAGCCCCGCCGCCAGCGCCGCGACGCCGGCGGCCAGCGACGGCACGGCGATGGCCAGCGTCAGGCTGGCCTCGGGCCGCGGCAGCAGCTTCAGCGTGATCTCGGTCAGGATGCCCAGCGTGCCCTGGCTGCCGGCCAGCAGCTTGCACAGGTCCAGCCCGGTGACATTCTTATGCACCCGCCCGCCGGAGCGGATCACCTCGGCCCGCCCGGTCACCGCGCGCACCCCCAGCACCTGGTCGCGCAGGGCGCCGCCGACGCCGATTCGCCGCGGACCGGACAGGTTGCTCGCCACCAGCCCGCCCAGCGTCGGCGGCGTCGCCACCCCGAAGAGTTCCGAGAAATCCGGCGGCTCGGCGGCCAGCATCTGCCGGTTGGCGTCGAGCGTGGCCTCGATCACCGGCAGCGGCGTGCCGGCCCGCGCCGACAGCACCATCTCCTGCGGCCGGTACAGCGTCACGCCGGCGAGGTTGCGCACCGACAGCCGCGCCGCCGCCTGCACCGGGCGCAGGCTGCCGGCGCGGCCATTGTTGCCGCAGATGGCCAGCGGCGCCCGATCGGCCCGGGCCTGGGCGACGGCGGCGACCACGCCCTCCTCGTCGGCGGGCGCCAGCTCGAAGGCCGCGCTCATGCGCGCCGCTCCAGCAGCGGATTGCCGGCCAGCGGGAAGACCTTCGCGGGGTTCAGCAGCCATTGCGGGTCGAAGGCCGACTTGATCGCCCGCTGCTGGGTCAGCTCGATTTCGGAAAATTGGACGTTCATCAGGTCGCGCTTCTCGACGCCGACGCCGTGCTCGCCGGTCAGGCAGCCGCCGACCTCGACGCAGAGCTTCAAAATGTCAGCACCAAAGGCCTCGGCCTTCCGAAAACTTTCCGGGTCGTTGGCGTCGAACATGATCAGCGGATGCAGGTTGCCGTCGCCGGCATGGAAGATGTTCGCCACTTTCAGCCCGTAGTCGTCGGACATCTCCTGCATGCGGCGCAGGACGCGGGGCAGCTCGCCGGTCGGGATGGTGCCGTCCATGCAGAGATAGTCGGGGCTAATCCGCCCCACCGCCCCGAAGGCGCCCTTGCGGCCCTTCCAGATGGCGAGGCTTTCTTCCGCCGTCTCCGCGACACGCAGCGAGATCGGGTCGAACCGCCCGCAGATTTCCTTCAGCTTGCCCAGAAGGAAGTCCTGCTCGGCGGTGTTGCCTTCGACCTCGATGATGAGAAGAGACTCGGCATCGAGCGGATAGCCGGCATGGGCGAAGGCTTCGCAGGCATGGATCGCCGGGCGGTCCATGAATTCCAGCGCCACCGGAATGATGCCGCTGGCGATGATGGCATCCACCACCTCGCCGGCCACCTCGTTGCTGCGATAGGCGGCCAGCATCGCCCGCGCCCCTTCCGCCGCCCGCAGGATCCGCACCGTCACCTCGGTGACGATGCCGAGCTGCCCCTCGCTGCCGGTGATCAGCCCCAGCCAGTCATAGCCGGCCGCGTCGAGATGGGCGCCGCCGATGTCGATGACATCGCCCTCGATGGTGACCAGCTTGACGCCCAGCAGGTTGCCCGCCGTCACCCCGTATTTCAGGCAATGCGCACCGCCGGAATTCATCATGACATTGCCGCCGATCATGCAGGCCAGCTGGCTCGACGGATCGGGGGCATAGAAGAAGCCGTCGCCGGCCACCGCCTGGGTGATGCCGATATTGGTGACGCCGGCCTCCACCACCGCCAGCCGGTCGGCATAGTCGACCTCCAGGATGCGGTTCATCCGCATCAGCCCGATCACCACCCCATCCTCCAGCGGCAGCGCGCCGCCCGACAGGCTGGTCCCGGCGCCGCGCGGGATCACCCGGATGTTGTTCTGGTGGCAGTAGCGCAGCACGGCCGCGACCTGCTCGGTGCTGGTCGGCAGCACCACGGCCAAGGGCGGCTGGCGATAGGCCGACAGCCCATCCGTCTCATAGGCCTTCAGCCGCACCGCATCGCCGATCACGCCCTGGCCCCGGCCGCTATCCGGCACCAGCGCCCGCAACGCCGCCACGATCTCGTCCCGGCGGGCCAGCACGGCCGGATCCGGCTTCGGCAACTCGATCATGGCCCGCGCTCCCCCCTGGCTTTGCGCCGGAGAATGCGGCCCCACCCCGGCAGCGGCAAGCGCACAACGAAAAACGCCGCCGTGGTGCGCACCACGGCGGCGTTCTTCAGAAAATTCCGCGAGGAGCGGCCGGGGACTTAGCCCTGGCGCGCCTTCAGGCGGGGATTCTTCTTGTTGAGCACGTACAGACGGCCGCGGCGGCGAACCACAACGCAGTTCTTGTCGCGCGTCTTGGCGCTCTTCAGGCTGTTACGGATCTTCATCGGGGCACCCTCTTAGAGCGGGCGCGTGTAGGGGGTGCGGAGGGGGGATGTCAATAAGCAAGGTCGGGGGAATGAATTCCCCCGAACCCCCATCTTTTTTCTGATTCTTGGGCGCATCGATGAGAATCGGAACGAAATAGGGCCAAGCGGCTGATTCAACTGCCGGCAATCGCGGCGGCGATCGCCGGCGCCATGCTGCGGAACTCGGCAGCCCGCGGCGAATGCGCGCGCCAGGCCAGGCCCAGACCGCGCGTCTGCGGACTGTCCAAAGGCTTCAGCAGCACCGAAGCGCCAGCCAGCACGCCACCTTCCACGGCGAGTCGGGGCAACAGCGTGACCCCAAGGCCGCCGGCCACCATCTGCACCAGCGTGTGCAGGCTGGTCGCGGCGAAGCCGTCGCTGCTCACCGAAGCCTGCAGGCCACAGGCCGCCAGCGTGTGGTCGCGCAGGCAATGCCCGTCCTCCAGCAGCAGCATCCGCTCGCTGGCCAGCGCCGCCACCGGCAGGCTGGGCTCGCCGGCCAGGCGATGGCCCAGCGGCAGCGCGGCGATGAAAGGGTCCTCCGCCACCCGCAGCGTCTCCGCCTCCGGCAGGGCGGCCGGCAGCGCCAGCAGCAGCAGGTCCAGCCGGCCGGCGGCCAGGTCCTCGGCCAGGCGGTCGGTCAGGTCCTCGCGCAGCCACAGCTGCAGCCGTGGAAACGCTTCCCGCAGCGCCGGCATCAGCCGCGGCAGCAGGAACGGCCCGATGGTCGGGATGACGCCGAGCCGCAGCGGCCCCGACATCGGGTCGCGCGCGGCGGCGGCGGTCTCGGCCACCGCGGCGAGCGCCGCCAGCGCCTGCCGCGCGCGCTCCACCAGCTGCAGGCCGAGCGGCGTGAAGACCGGGCGCTTGGCCGGGCCGCGCTCCAGGATGCTGGCATCGAGCTGGCGTTCCAGCGCGATGATGCCGGCCGACAGGGTCGATTGCGTCACCGCGCAGGCCCGCGCCGCCCGGCCGAAATGACCATGGTCGGCCAGGCCCACGAGGTAGCGCAGCTGCTGGGGGCTGGGCAGCGGGGTCATCGATCCAGCCGATGGTTTCGTCGAAAACTATTCATTGGCATGTGTGCGGCGCAGCATACATAACGAGGCGTGCCGCGGGGAGAGGGGCCGGTCCCATCGGGATCGCCGCTCTGCCCTGCGAGAGAAGTTTCGAGAACGGAGAAGATCCCATGCTGACGGTTGGCGATAAGTTCCCCGCGTTCAAGTTGACGGCCGTGAAGGGTGGCCCGGAGGGCCTCGAGGGCCCGGGCAAGTCCTTCGTCGAGATCACCAGCGAGTCCGATGCCGGCAAGTGGAAGATCGTGTTCTTCTGGCCGAAGGACTTCACCTTCATCTGCCCGACCGAGATCGCCGCCTTCGGCAAGCTGAACGGCGAGTTCTCCGACCGTGACGCGGTGCTCTACGGCGCCTCGACCGACAGCGAGTTCGTGCACCTGAACTGGCGCGTCTACAACAAGGACATCAACGACCTGCCGATCCCGATGCTGGCCGACACCAAGCGCGAGCTGTCGACGGCGCTGGGCATCCTGGACAAGAACGAGGGCGTCGCGCTGCGCGCCACCTTCATCGTCGACCCGGATGGCATCATCCAGTGGGCCTCGGTCAACGGCCTGAATGTCGGCCGCAACCCGCAGGAGGTCGTCCGCGTCCTCGACGCGCTGCAGACCGACGAGCTCTGCCCCTGCAACTGGAACAAGGGCACCGACACCCTGAAGCCGCAGGAGCTGTTCCAGGCCGCCTGATCCGGAAGGGGCCGCCCCTCGGGGTGGCCCTCTCCCCGCGGCCGCCGGGTCTCCGGCCGGCCGCGGCGGTGCGCCGCGCCGGCGCCGCC
>NZ_CACSJM010000203.1 GCF_902706185.1 Roseomonas sp. 18066
CCGCCGGTCCTGACCGTCTCCCCCCCGGCGTCTCCTACGGGCGTCCCTTTCCGTGCACGACGGAGCGATATGGCTACGATCCTGATCCTGGACGACAGGACGACCAACCGAGATATCTTCGCCCGGCTGGCGTTGTCGCTGGACAAGGACGTTCACGTCCAGGCCTTCGGCGACCCGCACGAGGCGTTGCGCTGGCTGTCGCAGAACAGCGTCGACCTGGTGGTGACCGATTTCCGCATGCCGGAGATGGACGGCGCCGAGTTCACCCGCCGGCTGCGCGGGTTGAAGCCGGCCGGCAGCGGCAGCCCCTCGGTGGTCGACGTGCCGGTGATCGTGATCACCGCCTATAACGACCGCGCCTACCGGATGCGGGCGCTGGAGGCGGGGGCCACCGATTTCCTGCTCAGCCCGGTCGACCATTACGAGTTCCTGACGCGGGCCCGCAACCTGCTGCGCATGCGCTGGCAGCAGCAGGTGATCGAGCGCCGCGCCGAGTCGCTGGAGCAGGAGCTGGAGCACACCGCCCGCTCCCATGAGGAATTGCTGCGCGACAGCCGCGCGGCGCTGGCCCAGGTGATCGACACGGTGCCGGCGATGATCAGCGCCGCCGACCGCCAGGGCCGCTGCGTCTTCGTCAACGCCGCCCAGGCCAGCTTCGTCGGCCAGCCGCCCGACACCCTGGTCGGCCACGACATCGAGCGGCTGTTCGGGCATGAGCGGGCGCTGCGCTCCCGCGCGCTCGACCAGCTGGTCTTCGAGACCGGCATGGCGCTGCCCGGCCGCGAGGAGGAGACCACCTCGCCCGAGGGGCAGCCGCGCATCTTCGTCACCACCAAGGCGCCGCTGCACAATGCGCGCGGCGAGGTGGTCTCGGTGCTGACCACCTCGCTGGAGATCACCGACCGCAAGCTGGCGGAGCGGCGGCTGGGCCACATGGCGCATCACGACGCGCTGACCGGCCTGCCCAACCGCGCCTTCCTGCGCGACCGGCTGCGGCGGGAGCTGGCCCGCGGCCGCCGCGGCGACCATGTCTTCGCGCTGCTGTTCCTCGACCTCGACCGCTTCAAGGCGGTCAACGACGCCCTCGGCCACCACCTGGGCGACGAGCTGCTGCGCGCCGTGGCGCAGCGGCTGAAGGCGACGGTCCGGGAAGACGACATCGTGGCGCGCCTCGGCGGCGACGAGTTCGCCATCGTGCAGACCGGCATCAACGGCGCCGAGGAGGCCGATGCCCTGGCCGGACGGGTGATCGCCGCCCTGTCGGAGCCGGTGGTCTGCGAGGGCCACAGCCTGTCGGCCGGCGCCAGCATCGGCATCACCCTCTATCCGCGCGACGGCACCGACCCGGACGAGCTGCTGCGCAACGCCGACCTCGCCATGTACCGGGCCAAGGCGGAGGGGCGGAACGCCTGGCGCTTCTTCGCCGCCGCCATGGATGCCCGCGCCCGCGAGGCCATGCAGATCGAGGCCGACCTGCGCGCCGGCCTCGCCCGCGGCGAGTTCGTGCTGCACTACCAGCCGCAGGTCGACCTGCGCAGCAACCGCATCACCGGGGCCGAGGCGCTGCTGCGCTGGCGGCGTTCCGGCCAGCGGCTGTCCACCCCCGGCACCTTCCTGGCCATCGCCGAGGAGACCGGGCTGATCGTGCCGATCAACGAATGGGTGCTGGTCGAGGCCTGCCGCCAGGCCGCCGCCTGGCGCGAGGCCGGGCTGCCGCCGGTGCGCATGGGCGTCAACCTGTCGCCGGTGCAGTTCCGCCGCCAGGACGTGCAGGCCCTGGTGATCCGCGTGCTGGAGGAGACCGGGCTGGACCCCGAGCTGCTCGACCTGGAGCTGACCGAGGGCATCCTGATGGACCAGGCGCCGGAGACGGTGGCCGGGCTGCAGGCGCTGCGGGCGCTCGGCATCCGCATCTCGGTCGACGACTTCGGCACCGGCTATTCGTCGCTGAACTACGTCAAGAGCTTCCCGGTCGACCGGCTGAAGATCGACCAGTCCTTCGTCCGCGGCATGACCACCGAGCCGAACGACGCGGCCATCGTCCGCACCATCGTCGAGCTCGGCCACATGCTGCGGCTGCAGGTGATCGCGGAAGGCGTCGAGAACGAGGCGCAGCTGGCCCGGCTGAAGAGCGAGGGCTGCGACGAGGTGCAGGGCTTCTACTTCAGCGAGGCGGTGCCGCCCGAGGCCTTCGCCCAGCTGCTGCGCCAGCCCCAGGCGCGGCCGCGCGTCGAGCGCGAGGTGGTGGTGCCGCTGGACCGCGGTGGCGAGGAGCCGCCGCCGCCGGTGCTGCCCGGCACCGTGCTGCCGCCGCTGCCGCCGTCCAAGGGCGCGCGCGGCCTGGGCCTCGGCCCCGAACCCATGCCCGCGGCGCCGCGCCCCGCCGCCGCCGGGTCCGGAGACTGAGCATGCGCGGGGCATCGAGCGGCACATGAACCCAGACGGCCCCGCCTCCGGTCCCCTTCCGGACGGCCCGCCTTCCTCCGCGACGCCGTCTGACCAGGTGGCGGGCGCCTCGGGGACATCGGGGGTCGTGGCGCGCCGGCCCGGGCGGCTCGGCCTGGCCTGGCGCTTCCTGGTCAACCGGCTGCGCAGCCGGCCGGACAGCGAGCATGAGATGAGCCTGAACCGGCTCGTCTTCGGCGGCGGCGTGCTGCTGGCGGTGCTGGCCTCGGGCGGCAGCCAGGAAGCGCTGCTCAGCATGGCGGCCTTCTTCACGCTGGCGATCGGCGTGCTGGTCCATATCCTGGTCTTCCCCGGGGTCAATGCCGGGCGCCGGCTGGTCGCCGTGCTGCTCGATTGCGGCTTCACCTCCTGGCAGCTGCATCTGGGGGGGGAGCCGGTCGCGGCCTTCTTCCCGATCTATCTCTGGGTGGTCTTCGGCAACGGCTTCCGCTTCGGCCTGCCGGCGCTGCGCATCGCCATGCTGGCGGCGCTGGCCGGCTTCGGCGCGGTCATCGCCACCACCGAGTTCTGGCAGCAGACCATGCACCTGGCGGTGGGGCTGTGGATCGGCCTGCTGATCCTGCCGCTCTATGCCGGCACGCTGATCCGCAAGCTGAACACCGCCCGCCAGCAGGCCGAGGCCGCCAACAGCGCCAAGTCGTTGTTCCTGGCCAGCGTCAGCCACGAGCTGCGCACCCCGCTGAACGCCATCATCGGCATGGGCGGGCTGCTGCGCGGCACCCGGCTGGATGCCGAGCAGCAGGAGATGGCGCGCACCGTCGACAGCGCCGCCCGCTCGCTGCTGGCGCTGATCGACGACATCCTGAACCTGTCCCGCATCGAGGCGGGGCGGATGCCGAGCGAGACGGTGGCCTTCGACACCGCCGAGCTGCTGGTCGAGCTGCGCGCCCTGCTGGCCGCGCAATGCCGCGACAAGGGGCTGCATTTCAACCTGCATGTCACGCCGCGCACCCCCGGCTGGCTGCGCGGCGACCGCCGCCACCTGCTGGAAGTGCTGCTGAACCTGGCCGGCAACGCGGTGAAGTTCACCGCCGAGGGCAGCGTGACGGTGGCGCTCGACGCGGTGCCGACCGGGCCCGGCCGCTATCGCCTGGCCGCCGAGATCTCCGATACCGGCATCGGCATCGCCGAGGAGGCGCAGGAGCGCATCTTCGAGAATTTCACCCAGGCCGATTCCAGCATCATCAACCGCTTCGGCGGCACCGGGCTGGGCCTGGGCATCTGCCGCCAGCTGGTGGGCCTGATGGGCGGCAGCATCGGCGTCCGCTCGGCGCTCGGCCTCGGCAGCACCTTCTTCTTCGATATCCGGGTGGAGAGCGTCGCCGACGCGCCGGTCGCCTCGCTCGACGGTGTCACCCTGGTGCTGCTGGACGGCGCGCCGATCCGCGCCGCGGCGCTGGCCGAGCGCTTCGGCGCCCTCGGCCTGGTCACCCGGCCGGCGGCGACGGCGGAGGCCGCGCTCGACCTGCTGCGCGCCCAGCCGCCCGGCCAGGCGCTGCTGCTGGCCCATGCCGGCGCCCTGCCCGAGCTCAGCGCCGTGCTGCCCGAGGATCTGCGGCAGGAGCTGCCCTATGCCCGGCTGCTGCTGGGCGGCCATGCCGCCGGCCTGCCGCCGCTGACGCTGCGCCGCGCCAGCGCCGTGCTGCTGCCCGAGGCGGCCGAGGGGGCCGAGCTGGCCGGCGGGCTGCGGCTGGCGCTGGGCATCGCGCCGGGCCGCGGCCTGGCCGCCGCCGCGCCGGCCACCGCCGCCGAGGCGACCCTGCCCGGCCTGCCCGCCGCCGCGCCGCCGCTGCTGGCGGCCCCGCCGGGCCGCCGGCTGCGGGTGCTGGTGGCCGATGACAGCCGGGTCAACCAGCGGGTCTTCGCCAAGATCCTGGAAAGCGCCGGCCACGAGGTCTGCCTGGCCGAGAATGGCGATGCCGCCCTCGACCTGCTGGAGCGCGAGGCCGACGGGCTCGACCTGGTGTTGATGGACGTCAACATGCCGGAGATGGACGGCATCGAGGCGACCAAGATGTTCCGCGTCATGGCCCTCGGCCAGCCGCATCTGCCGATCCTGGCGCTGACCGCGGATGCCACCGAGGAATCCGCCCATCGCTGCCGCGAGGCCGGCATGGACGGCCATGTCACCAAGCCGGTGCAGCCGGAGGAGCTGCTGCGCATCGTCGCCGCCGCCGCCCGCGCGGCGCTGCCCGGCGCCGACCGCAGCCCGCTGCCCAGCGCCGCGCCGCCGGAGGAGGAGCAGGTCAGCGTCGCCGACATCGCCTCCCACCCGCGCTTCCGCCCGACGCAGCCGGCGATCGACGTGGAGACGGTGGACAATCTGCGCCAGCTCGGCGGCGACGAGTTCCTGGCGGGGCTGGCCACCGACTTCCTGGCCGATGCCGCCGGGCTGATCGAGGCGCTGGGCAGCGCGGCGGTGGCCGGGGAGCATGCGCGCTTCCAGGCCGAGGCGCATGCGCTGCGCAGCTCGGCGGCGAATATCGGCGCCATCGGGCTGACACGGCTCTGCGGCGAATGGCGCAAGCTGTCGCGTGACGAGCTGCTGCGCGAGGCCCCCGACCTGCTGGTCCGGGCCCGGGCCGAGCTGGAACGCACCCGCCGCGCCCTGCTGCCGGAGGCCGGCAGCCAGAGCCACCGCGGCTGAGCCGGTCTTCGGCGCAGCCGTGGATGGTTCCGTGCACGCTTTTCCTGGTCATTCCATCTGTCCCGCAGGCGATCCCGCACGCCATCCCACTGGGCGCCCTTGCCGAGCGCCCCTTCTTCGTCACGTCCTGACCCTCTGCCGGGCCACCAGGGCGTTTTGCCCCGGCTGACCCGGCGCGAAGCGTCGTCATCTGGCTCACTCGGCGGCGCAGGCGATGCCCGGGGAGGCGATGCCGGCCAGGCGCTTCTCCTGGGCGGCGACCAGGCGGCCCATCTTCTTCAGGTCGGCCTCGCCCAGGTTCATCGCCGCCTCGGCCCACATCTCGACCACCTCGCGCAGCTCCGGCAGCGACACGCCGTTCACCCGGCGGCGGGCGCGGTACATGGTCATGTGCGCGTTGTGCTTGCGGCCATGGCGGGCGATGTAGTCGCGCGCCACCATCTCGCCCTCGCCATCCTCGGCCAGCACGTCGACCACGCCCATGGCGTGCAGCTCCTCGGCGGTGTGGATGCGGCCCGACAGGATCAGCGCCTCGGCCTTGGCGCGGTCGATGCGGCGCGACAGGAAGCTGTAGGCGCCCATGCCGGGGAACATGTTGAACAGGATTTCCGGCAGGCCGATCTTGGCCGAGCGCTCGGCGACGATCAGGTCGAAGGACAGCGCGTGCTCGAAGCCGCCGCCCAGCGCGTCGCCCTGCACCAGCGCCATGGTGACCAGCGGCAGGTCGAAGGCGACGTGGTTGCGGTGGATCGCCTCGACCGCGACATGGCCGTAGCGCACCAGCGAGGCGTGGTCGCGCGAGCGGATCCGCTCGGCGAAATGCGCCAGGTCGCCGCCCAGGTTGTAGATGCCGGGCACGGCGGAGGCCATGACGAACCAGTCGGCCGGGCGCGCCTGGCCGGCGGCGGCGACGGCGGCGAAGGTGCTGCTGACGTGATGCTGCATCGCATGCACGTCCTGCATCAGCTCCATGGTGTAGCTGGGGCGGCCCTGCGGACGCATGGTGCACCACAGGCTGCGGCTGTCGGCTTCCAGCCGCACATCGAGGTTGTCGAAGCGCGCATCGAGCTCGCGCAGGGCGGTGCTGGCGGGGATGTTCTGGGCGACGACGGGACGATCGAGGAACATGTGAGGATTCTCCTGCTGCGACGGAAAGGGGCCGTCATTCGCGGAGCGCCACCCACCGACCACCGGCAGGCCATGCAGGCGTTCCGCGCGGGGCATATTAGTGTTGTGTTCACGTCTGTGAGTCCCGAGGTTTTGTGCAGTTGCAATATTGCTGGCTACTGCACCCCTCGCGCACGGCCGCCGCGCCCCCGCCTGAACCCTTCGGCAACCACCGCTGAGCCATGGCGTTTAGGCGGCAATGCCCCGCGACAATGCCCCTGAACCTCAGGCCACCCAGCAGAGGATCGACATGACGGCGGTCGACCCCGAAGCGAAAGGCCCCAGCAGGACAGCGCCGACATCGTCAGGCGATGCGGGCGCCGACGAATTCGTGAACAATTCGGGCACCGTTGAAACGTCGCCCGAGGCCGCGGCCGGGGCATGCGAATCGGGCGAAGCATCCGGCGATTCGCAAGCCCCGCGCCGCGACGGGCCCTCGCCCGAGGCGCAGGCGATCGAGGCCGAGCTGCTGGGCTGCCTGCCCGACCTGCGCGCCTATGCGCGGTCGCTGACGCGCAACCGCCCTGATGCCGACGACCTGGTGCAGGATGCGGTGCTGCGCATGATCAATTCGGCGGACCGCTACCAGCAGGGTACCAATTTCAAGGCCTGGGCCTTCACCATCCTGCGCAACCGCTTCCTCAACGAATTCGTCGCCAAGCGGAAGATGACGCAGGAGATGGATGACAGCGCGCTGGAACGCGTCGCCGTCTCGGCGAAGCAGGACGAGGGGCTGGAGCTCACCGATTTCCAGCGCATCTTCCACAGCCTGCCGGAGGATCACCGCTCGATCCTGGCGCTCGTCGCCGGCTCGGGCATGCCCTACGAGGACGTGGCGCGCATCCTCGGCTGCGCCGTCGGCACGGTGAAGAGCCGCGTGCACCGCGCGCGCGCCGCGCTGTTCACGCTGCTCGAGGCGCAGCATGCCGGCGAGGGCAAGGAGACGCCGCGCTTCCATCGCAGCAGCAGCCTGGAAGAGCGCCGCCGGCTCGTCGGCTGATCCGGCAATTTCGTTGTGATATCGTAAAAGATTACGAATCCGCCGCCGGCCGGCGCCGCGTGGCGCCAGCCGGCATCCGCGACAGCCTAGAGGCCGTCGCGCGAGCCGTAGGGCGTCGGTCCGTAATGGCCGCGCAGCCGCTCGCCCCAGCCGCTGTCGGACCAGTCCACGGTCTCGTCGCGCGGGAAGGACGGCGCCTCGGCGAGCTGCGCCTCGGTGACATCGACCACATAGCCGGCCAGCCGCGTGTCGTAATGCAGCCGCGACCAGGGCAGCGGATAGTGCGAGCTGCCGATGCCGAAGAAGCCACCGAAGGACAGCACGGCGTATTCGACATGGCCCGAGGCCTTGTCGATCATCAGCCGCTCCACCGCGCCCAGCCGGTTGCCGGAAGGGTCGTAGACAGCAGTGCCCTCGACGCGGTCGGAGGCGATCAGCGGCGCGCCGATCGGGGCGGCCGCGCCGGGCGGGACGGCGGCGGAAGGCGACGGTGTGTGGGGCGAGGCGGGGGGCATCGCGACCTCCTCATCAAGGGTTCGGCCAGAAGGCCTGGCTGCGAGGAAAACGCGCAAGTCCGGGCGAAGTTCCGGCAATCCGCGCCGCCTCCTGCAACTCCGGCGGCGCTTCGGCTTTTCCCTCGCTGACCCCCGATGGGAGGAGGGCCCTGCCCATGGCCGAGACCGAAACCAAGCCGCCGCGCGAGCGCGCGATCGAACCCCCGCCCGGCGCCCCTGGCGTGCCGATGCCGGAGCGTCCGATCGAGACCAACCGCGTCCGGCAGGGTGTGACGCTCGGCCATATGCGCTGGGTGCTGCTGGCCTCCCTGGTGCTGGTGGTGGTGGGGCTGATCCTCGCCGCCATCTTCAGCTGAGGGGCTGCCGTGATCGCCGAGCACGCATGCGTGAGCCCTGCGGTTTTTTCACCCCGTCGCCGCCGGCGGCGGAACTTGGCCGTGGCCGACCGGTTGATCGATAGCCTGGGCCTTGCGGTGCGTTCTTTTGGAACGTTCCGCCCGGTCCGCGGCCCTCTCAACCCGATCGGCCCCTCCGGGCCTGTGGAAGGATGTTTCCGATGAGCCAGACACGCAGCGGCGGCAAGCAGGGCTTCGCCTCGATGGATGCCGACAAGCAGCGCAGCATCGCCTCCAAGGGCGGCCAGAGCGTGCCGGCGGCCAAGCGCAGCTTCGCCCAGGACCCCTCGCTGGCCGCCGAAGCCGGTCGAAAGGGCGGCCAGGCGGTGCAGGCGGCCGACCGTTCCTTCTCGCGCGACCGCAGCCTCGCCGCCAAGGCCGGGCGCAAGGGTGGCCAGGCCACCCACAGCAAGACCGGCCCGCGCGCCGACGGCGATGCCGCCACCCCGGAGACCCCGGATTCGGGCGTCGAAGCCTGAAAGCCCCGCGCTGGCGTCCCCTGGCGGACGCCCGTCCCGGCCCTTCGCAGGACCGCGCCGACGTCCGCCAGACCGCTTTTCTTCCCCCTGCCGGCCATCGCGCCCCGCGGAACCCGACCATGACCATGCTTGACGCCGCGCTGATCAGCCGCTCGACCGCCGACAGCCCTTCCTATGCGCTCCGCCAGGCCCTGGCCGAGCGCCTGGCCTCGCATCGCGGCGCCCGGCCGTCGATGCGGCTGGCGACCGCGGCGATGCGCGCCGAGACGCTGCCGCCCGAGATGACCGAGGCCGCGCCGCGGCCGCTGGTCGCCGCCAGCCCCTGAGACTGCCGCCGCCGGGCTACCCGCCCCTCCAGGAGTTTCCGCCGATGTCCGCCCTGCCCCGCCAGTCCGCCC
>NZ_CACSJM010000204.1 GCF_902706185.1 Roseomonas sp. 18066
GTGGGCGGGGGGGTGGTCTGCTCGGTGCTGGTCATCTCGTCGCCCTCGGTCTCGCAGGCTGCGCCGTTAACGGCTGTCCTGCGTATCATGGGGTGTGGGAAGGCGACGGCCCAGGGGGCATGGCTTGGGTGTCCCTGCATTCCCGCTTCCCGCGATGGGCGCCGCCATGCGACGCTAACCCCTCTGGCTTCGGAGAGACGCGATGCGCCTGCAGGATTTCCGCGTACTGACCTTCGACTGCTACGGCACCCTGATCGACTGGGAGTCCGGCATCAACGCCGCCCTGCAGCCGCTGCTGCGCCAGGGCGGCCTGGCCCTGTCGCGGGAGGATGCGCTGGAAGCCTTCGCCCGGCACGAATCGGCGCAGCAAAGTGAAACCCCCGGCCTGATCTATTCCGACCTGCTCAGCGAGGTGCATCGCAGCCTGGCCGATGAATGGGGCGTCGAGGCCAGCGATGCGGTTCACGAAGCCTTCGGCAACTCCGTGCCCAACTGGCCGGCCTTCCCGGATTCCACCGCGGCGCTGACCTACCTGAAGCAGCACTACAAGCTGGTCATCCTGTCCAACGTCGACCGCGTCAGCTTCGCCGGCAGCCAGAAGCGCCTGGGCGTCGAATTCGACGCGGTCTACACGGCCCAGGATATCGGCAGCTACAAGCCGGACCTGCGCAACTTCGACTACATGCTGGAACGGCTCGCCGAGCATGGGCACTCGCCGAGCGAGATCCTGCACACGGCGCAGAGCCTGTTTCATGACCACGCGCCGGCCAAGCGGCTGGGGCTCGCCTCGGCCTGGATCGACCGGCGGCACGATCGGGATGGATGGGGGGCGACGCCGCCGCCGCCCTCGGGCGCGGGGTACGACTTCCGCTTTCCGACGCTGGGCGACATGGCCAAGGCGCATAAGGAAGAAGCACTGGCCTGACAGTGTTTCACGTGGATCAAAACAAGAAAGGCCAGGGGAATGAATTCCCCTGGACCCCTTCTTTTTTCTGATTCTTAAGCCGCTATTATCGGCGCGATGACCAACGACAACACGGCACAGCTCGCGCGGCGCCTGAAGACCGAGCGCGAAGGCCGTGGCTGGTCCCTCGCCGAGCTCGCCGACCGCTCCGGCGTGTCCAAAGCCATGATCAGCAAGATCGAACGCGACGAGGTCAGCCCGACCGCGGCCCTCCTCGGCCGGCTGTCCGGCGCCTTCGGCCTCAGCCTGTCCCAGCTCCTCGCCCGCGCCGAGCACACCGCCGGCCAGCTCGCCCGCCGCGACCGCCAACCCCTGTGGCAAGACCCCGAGACCGGCTTCACCCGCCGGGCCGCCACCCCGGCCGGCGGCCCGGCGACGCCGCTGGACCTGGTCTGGGGCGAGCTGCCCGCCGGCCAGTCGGTCGACTACCCCGCCGCCGCCTTCGCCTTCATCCAGGACCAGCAGATCATGCTGCTGGAAGGCCGGCTGGACTTCACCCAGGGGACGACCCTGCACGCGCTGCACCCGGGCGACTGCCTGCGCCTCGGCCCGCCCGAGGCCTGCCGCTTCCACAACCCGGGCGACACCCCCTGCCGCTACCTGGTGGTGCTGCTCAAGCGGTAGCGCGCAGCGCCGCCGCCGGATGCGGCGCCGCCAGCAAGGCGCCCGCCCCGAACAGCTTCTCCCGATAGGTGCCCGGGGCATAACCGGTCTTGAAGGCGCCGCGCGCCTGCAGTTCGGGCACCACCAGCTCGACGAACCGCTCCAGCCCCTCGGGCATGACGGTGCGCGACAGGTTGAAGCCATCGACATCGGCGGCCTCGGCCCAGCCGATCAGCGCCTCGGCCACGTGCTCGGCCGACCCCACGATCGGCGGCTGCCGGCTGCCGAGGACGAACTGGTCGATCAGGCGCCGCTTGGTGAAGACCGGCCCCGCCGCCTGCTTCATGGCGGTGACGTTGGACTGGATCGCCTGCCCTGGCCCCGACTCGATCGGCTCGTCCATCCCGTACTTGGCGAAATCGATGCCCAGCGAGGCCGAGGCATGCGCCAGCGCCCCCTCGACGCTGGCATGGCGGCGATATTCCGCCAGCAGGTCGCGCGCCTCGGCCTCGGTCCGGCCGACCACCACGGTCGCGCCGGCGAAGACCTTCAACGGCCGCGCGCCGGCCCGGGCCCGCAGGTCGGCCACCAGCGCCGCCACCGGCCCCGGCTTGCCGCCATTGACGAAGACGCATTCGGCATGGGTCGCGGCGAAGCGCCGCCCGCGATCCGAGGACCCGGCCTGGTACAGTACCGGCGTCCGCTGCGGCGAGGGCTCGCAGAGATGGATCGCCTCCATCTGGTACTGCCGCCCGTCATGCCGCACGGCGCGGACCTTGGCCGGATCGGCATAGACCCCGGCCCCGCGATCGGCGCGCACGGCGTCGCCGTCCCAGCTCGCCTCCCACAGGCGATAGACGACCTCCATGTATTCGTCCGCCAGGTCGTAGCGGTCGTCATGCGCCATCTGCTGGGAAAACCCCATCGCCCGGGCGGCGCTGTCCAGATAGCCGGTGACGATGTTCCAGCCGATCCGCCCGCTCGTCAGGTGGTCCAGCGTCGACATCCGCCGCGCGAAGAGGAAGGGCTGCTCATAGGCCAGGTTGCAGGTGATGCCGAAGCCCAGGTGCTGGGTCGCCGCCGCCATGGCCGGCACCAGCAGCGCCGGGTCCAGCAGCGGCACCTGCACCGCCCCCCGCAGCGCCGCGTCGGGGCTGCCGCCATGGACGTCGTAGATGCCCAGCACATCGGCCAGGAACAGCCCGTCGAACAGGCCCCGCTCCAGCGTCCGCGCCAGCCCGACCCAATGCTCCAGCCGGTGGTAGTGCACGGAGGTGTCGCGCGGATGCGTCCACATCCCCTGCTGAATATGGCCGATGCAGGCCATGTCGAAGGCGTTGAGCTGCAAGACCCGCGGCATGGCGTCCCCTTTCCGGCGCTATTCGTCCACTATAATGGACAACGCGGCCGGAGTCGAGACCAACCCGGCCGCGACTCTATATAAGGGTCAAGGTGCCGCCCGGTGCCCGAAGATGGCGGTGCCGACCCGGACATGGGTGGCGCCATGGCGGATCGCCGACTCGAAGTCGCCGCTCATCCCCATCGACAGCACGCCGAGCTGCAGCCGCGCCGCCGCTTCCTGCATGCCAGCGAAGTGGGGCGCGGGGTCTTCCTCGGCGGGGGGGATGCACATCAGCCCCTCGATCGGCAGGCCGTGAGTCTCGCGGCATTCGGCGATGAACTCGTCCAGCGCCTCGGGGTCGATGCCGGCCTTCTGCGGCTCGCGGCCGATATTGACCTGCACCAGCAGGCCCGGGCGGCGGCCTTCGCGCGCCATGGCCTCGGCCAGGCTCGCGGCCAGCTTCGGCCGGTCCAGGCTTTCGATCACATCGGCCAGCCGCACGGCGTCCCGCGCCTTGTTGGTCTGCAGCGCGCCGATGATATGCAGCCGCAGGCCAGGCTGGGACTCGCGCAGCCCCGGGAATTTCTGGGCGGCTTCCTGCACCCGGTTCTCGCCGAAGACCAGCTGCCCGGCGGCCAGGGCTTGCGCCACCGACTCGGCCGGGTGGAACTTGGACACCGCGACCAGCTGCACCGTGGCAGGGTCGCGCCCGGCCTGGTGGCAGGCCTGGGCGATGCGGTCATGGATCAGGGTCAGGTTGGCAGCGATATGGGACATGGCCTGGGGACGGTAGGGGGGGCGGCGCTGCGGCTCAAGCCGGGTCGGGCCGCGAATCGGCGGCCCCTGCCCCGCCTCTGGCTGTTCAGCGACCCGGCCCGCCTGCCTGACCCCCGCGCCGCTGCCGCCCGGCTGCCGCGCGGATCGGGGGTGGTGGCCCGCGGCGTGGCGGCGTCCCTGCTGCTGTCCCTGGCCCGGCAGATGCGCCATCGCGGCCCGCTGCTGCTGGGGGCCGCGCCGCGCCAGGCGCTGGCGCTGGGCGCCGGGCTGCACTGGCCCGACCGCGCCGAGGGGACGGGACTCGCCGCCTTCCGCCTGGCCCGCCGCGCCGGCGCCCCGGGCGCGCTGCTGTCGATGGCGGCCCATGGCCCGGCCGGGCTGCGCCGGGCGCGGCGGCAGGGGGCGGACCTGGTCTTCCTCTCGCCGCTGTTCCCGACGCCGAGCCATCCGGGCGCGCCCAGCCTCGGCCCCTTCCGCTGGGCGGCCCAGGCGCGCCGCGCCGGCCGGCCGGTCGCGGCGCTGGGCGGGATTCTGGCGACCAATGCCGCGCGGGTTCCGCCGCCCTGCTGCGGCCTGGCGGCCATCACCGCCCTGGCGTGAGCCTGGCCTTTTCCCGCGCCATCGCTGCCAAGCCGCTGAACACGTTATGCTTCCGTCAGAGTTTCAGGCGCCGTATCGGCGGGTCACCGCCTGTATCCCCGGTGTGACCTCCAAGACACAGTGTTTCAAGGAAGTCGCGCCGGGGCCAAGCGGAGCATTGCCGCCCCGGCAAGGCGTGAACCATAGTCCGCGCCAAGGCCTGACCCGTTCGCTTTTTTGGCGGACACCTGTCGAGGGGGACAGGGGGCCGCGGGACCTGCCGGAAGCTCCGGCGCGTGAGGAGGATTTGGGATGCGCAAGATTCTGCTGGGCACGACCGCTGTCGTCGGCGCCCTCGTGATGGCTTCCACGGGTGCGATGGCGCAGGGCGCCGACCCGTTCCGGGCTGCTGGCCCGGCCATGACGTCGCACCGTGACCTGGAAGTCCGCCTCGGCGGCTTCTTCCGCGCTTACTACACGAACACCACCCAGGACTTCAGCAACACCGCTGCTGGCAACCTGGGCAAGTCGGACTTCCAGCAGGAGACCGAGATCCACGTCGTCGCCAACGGCAAGGCCGCCAACGGCCTGCGTTACGGCGTCGCGATCGAGATCCAGAACGACAACTTCCGCGAAGCCATTTCTTCGGGCGGCCGGAACACGAACACCAAGACCCAGCTCGACCTCGATGAGGCCTGGGGCTATGTGGCCGGCGAGTTCGGTCAGATCCGCTTCGGTGACGAAGACAACGTCTATGGCCTGATGGGCCAGGGCTACATCGCGAACTTCGCCTCGGGCGGCCTCGACGGTGACTTCTACGACAGCCTGTACGGCCAGGGCCGTCCCAGCCTGAACATGCAGTCTGACGCTGGTGACAACACCAAGGTCATCTACATGTCCCCGCAGTTCGCGGGCTTCGACTTCGGCGCCAGCTTCGCCTTCAACCAGGGTGAAGGCCCCGAGGCCGGCTGCGGCACCACCGGAACCGGCTGCGACCGCCTCGGCTCCGTCCCGGGCGGCCTGATCCGTCGCCGCAACGAAGTCACCGCCATGCTGCGTTACCGCGGCAGCTTCTCCGGCGTGGGCATCGGTGCGCACGTTGGTTACATGGGCGCCGACGCCGTCAAGAACACGACCGGCCTGTCGCCGGAGCGCATGAACCTGGGCCTCGCCGGCATCCAGTTCACCGCCTTCGGCTTCCTGGTCGGTGGCCAGTACGTCTTCGGTGACGGCAACAACGGCTTCTCGCCGCGTGCCGACGTCGCCGGCGACAAGCGCCAGATGAACTCCTTCTTCACCGGCGTGTCCTACACCTACGGTGACATCACCGTCGGCGCCGACTACGCCGAGGTCCGTTCGGCCGGTAACCAGTCCACCCTGGCTGGCAACCCGCTGACCGGCAGCCGTACCGAGAAGGGCTTCAACGTGGGCGGTACCTACCGCATCGCGCCGGGCATCGAGTACATTGCCGAGTACACCTTCATCAAGCGTGAGGAAGCCGGTTACAACTTCTCCACCGGTGCCGCCAACGCTGCCGCTCAGCGCAACGTCGGCAACTCGCTGGACGCCAACGTCTTCCTGACGGGCTTCCGCTTCGCTTTCTGATCCCCTTACCGGGACCGGAACAGGAGGGCGGCAGGGCAACCTGCCGCCCTTTCTGTTTTCCTGCTTGCGTATCCCGGCCACAGGGACGTAAGTGACCGCCATGCTGAAGCACCGTGCCCGCGTCCTGCAGATCGCCCGTCCTGTCATCGCTTCGTCGCTGATGCTTCTGGCATTGGCGGCCTGCGGGAAGGGACGCATCGTCGAAAACGACGAGTACCTGAACGACTCGCGGCGCGCCCGCGTGGGAGGCCGGCTCAGCGGAGAGCAGGACGGCCTGCTCATCATGGGCACCGACCGCTCCGGCGGCGGGGCCGGGGGCCGTGGCGCCGCCGGCGAGGCCGGGCTCGGCGTCAACGCCTATCTGTGGCGCGCGACGCTGGACACCCTGTCCTTCCTGCCGCTCTCCTCGGCCGATCCCTTCGGCGGCGTGATCATCACCGACTGGTACGCGCCCCCGGCGACCCCGAACGAGCGCTTCCGCGCCACCGCCTATATCATGGGCCGGCAGCTGCGCTCCGATGGCGTCCGCATCTCGGTCTTCCGCCAGGAGCTGCGCGGCGGCACCTGGTCCGACGCGCCCGTCGTCCAGGCCACCGCCACCGACCTGGAGAACCAGGTCCTGACCCGCGCGCGCGAGCTGCGCAGCCAGTCCGCCGCCCGCTAAGGGCGGCCTTCCCTTCAGGCCGTGTTTCACGCAGGGCGTGGCGCAAGCCACGCCCTTTTGCCATGGCCGGCCTTCCCTTGGCCGCGACAAGCCCCTATCCCTTGGCGCCAAGCCTATCGATCGCCCAGACTGAGCTGCCCGGGTTCCTGCCCCCGGCGGCTCGCCTGCCCGGCCTGACAGACACGGTGCCATGAACGACGTCGCCCTCCCCGCCCGCTACGATTTCGCCGCCGCCGAGCCGCATTGGCAGCAGGCCTGGGAGGCGGGCGCCTGCTTCGCCGCGCCCGACGTGCCGGATGGCAGCAAGCCCAAATACTACGTGCTGGAGATGTTCCCCTACCCCTCGGGCAAGATCCACATGGGGCATGTGCGGAACTACACGCTGGGCGACGTGGTGGCGCGCTACAAGCGGGCGCGCGGCTTCCAGGTGCTGCACCCGATGGGCTGGGACGCCTTCGGCCTGCCGGCGGAGAATGCGGCGCGCGAGCGCGGCGTCCACCCCGCCGCCTGGACCTACCAGAACATCGCCACTATGCGCGCCGAGCTGCAGCGCATGGGCCTGTCGATCGAATGGGACCGCGAATTCGCCACCTGCGACCCCTCCTATTACGGCCAGCAGCAGAAGCTGTTCCTGGAGTTCCTGAAGGGCGGCCTGGTCGAGCGCAAGGAGAGCTGGGTCAACTGGGACCCGGTCGACCACACCGTGCTGGCCAATGAGCAGGTGATCGACGGCCGCGGCTGGCGCTCCGGCGCCCCGGTCGAGAAGAAGAAGCTGTCGCAGTGGTTCTTCTCGATCACCAAGTTCGCGCCGCAGCTGCTGGAGGCGCTCGACGGCCTCGACCGCTGGCCGGAACGCGTCAAGCTGATGCAGGCCAACTGGATCGGCCGCAGCGAGGGCGCCCGCGTCCGCTTCGCCCTCGAGACGCCGGCCGCCGGCCAGGACTCGGTCGAGGTCTTCACCACCCGTCCCGACACGCTGTTCGGCATGTCCTTCCTGGCGGTCGCGGCCGAGCACCCGCTGGCCGCCGCCGCCGCCGCGCAGAACCCGGCCATCGCTGGCTTCATCACCGAGGTCCGCGCGCTGGGCACCTCGGAGGCCGCCATCGAGCAGGCCGAGAAGCGCGGTATCGACACCGGGCTCAGGGTCAAGCACCCCTTCATCGAGGGCGCCACCTTCCCGGTCTGGATCGCCAATTTCGTGCTGATGGAATACGGCACGGGCGCCATCTTCGGCTGCCCCTCCGGCGACCAGCGCGACCTGGACTTCGCCCGCAAATACGACCTGCCGGTGCCGCCGGTCATCCTGCCCCCGGGCGAGGACTCTTCCACGTTTGCCATCGGCAAGACGGCCTACACGGATGACGGCGTCCTCTACAATTCCGGCTTCCTCGACGGGCTGGCGACGGATGCCGGCAAGCGGGCCGCCATCGACGCGCTGGAGGCGAAGGGCCAGGGCAAGGGCATCGTCAACTGGCGCCTGCGCGACTGGGGCGTCTCGCGCCAGCGCTACTGGGGCTGCCCGATCCCGGTGATCCATTGCGACGCCTGCGGCACCCAGCCGGTGCCCCAGGACCAGCTGCCGGTGGTGCTGCCGGAGGATGTCGACTTCTCGAAGTCCGGCAACCCGCTGGACCACCACCCGAGCTGGAAGCATGTCGCCTGCCCGTCCTGCGGCAAGCCCGCCCTGCGCGAGACCGACACCTGCGACACCTTCGTCGACAGCTCCTGGTATTTTGCCCGCTTCACCGCGCCGAAGGCGGGCACGCCCCTGGTGGCGGAAGCCGCCAATGGCTGGCTGCCGGTCGACCAGTATATCGGCGGCATCGAGCATGCGATCCTGCACCTGCTCTATTCCCGCTTCTTCACCCGCGGCCTGAGCCATCTGGGCCAGCTGTCGACGGCCGAGCCCTTCGCCGGGCTGTTCACCCAGGGCATGGTGCAGCACGCCTCCTACAAGTCCCAGGACGGCCGCTGGCTGGCCCCTGACGAGGTCGACGTGGCCACCGACGGCAGCGCCACCGACAAGGCCACCGGCCTGTCCGTGACGGTCGCGCGCAACGACAAGATGTCGAAGTCGAAGCGCAACACCATCGACCCCGGCGCCATCATCGACCATTACGGCGCCGACACGGCACGCTGGTTCATCCTCTCCGACAACCCGCCGGAGCGGGACATGGAGTGGACCGAGTCGGGCGTCTCCGGCGCCTCGCGCTTCACCCAGCCTGTCTCTTATACACACTGACGCTGCCGACGACTTAATAGGTGTAGATCTCGGTGGTCGCCGTATCATTAA
>NZ_CACSJM010000205.1 GCF_902706185.1 Roseomonas sp. 18066
TGTATAAGAGACAGGGGCAGGGGACAAAGCAGGGACATTGCATCCTCCGATACCCGCTATTGGCCCGAAAGCTCTTGCGGATTCCTGCGCAAATTGGGTCTGCCTGCCGCGAAACAGAAGGGGGCCTCCGGTTTTCTGGCCAAAGCGTGACGGGGGCAGGGGTTCCCCCCGCCGCTCGCGGCCCCGATATGCGTCGGAAAAGCCAGGAACCGCATCATGCGCCGCCTTTCCCAGACCCTGCTGCCGCTGCTGATGGCGCCCGCCCTGCTGGCCGCGCCAGCCCTCGCCCAGGCGCCCACAGCGACGCCGGCGACCCCGCCCGAGGCCGCCGCCAGCCCCGACCACCGCCCGCGCCACACCGTGCTGGCGCTGAGCGAGACCGCCGAGGTCCGCCGCGCCCCCGACGAGGTGCATGCCGAGCTGCGCGCCGAGGCCCGGGCCGGCACCGCCGCCGGCGCCCAGGCGGCGCTGAACGCCGCCATGCAGAAGGCCCTGGCCACGGCGAAGGCGGTGACCGGCGTCACCGCCACCACCGGCGCCTATTGGACCAGCCGGAACGAGGAGAGCCGGCAATGGGTCGCGACCCAGAGCCTGCGGCTGCGCGGCGCCGAGGCCGCGCCGCTGCTGGAGCTGGCCGGCAGCCTGCAGGAGCAGCGCCTGGCGCTGGGCGAGCTCGGCTGGTCGCTGTCGCGGCCGCAGGAGCAGGCGGCGCGGCAGGAGGCCGAGCGGATGGCCATCGCGGCGCTGCGCGCCCGGGCCGAGGCCGTGGCCGGCCAGCTGGGAATGAAGGTCGCCGCCATCCGCCGCCTGCAGCTGGGCGAGGCCGAGCGGCCGCAGCCGCGGATGATGGCGATGGCGGCCGCCCGGCGCGACGGCGCGCCGGCGCCGGTCTCGGCTCCCGAGGATGTGATCGTGCAGGCCACGGCCTCGGCGGAGATCCTGCTCAGCCCATGATGTGATGACGAAATAGCGGCGCTGCCGGCTGCCCGGATCGTCGCGCTGGTGGCATGATCGCCGCGACAGCGCGAACCGGAGCCCATGTCAGCCACCCTTGCCGGCATCGGCCTGCAGCTCCTCGCCATCGCGCTCTTCGTGGCGATGGACACCACCATCAAGGCGATGACGGCGGAATTCGCCGTGGCGCAGCTGATGTTCTGCCGCTTCGTGGTGCATGTGACCTTCGTCGCCGTGCTGCTGCGGATCATCAGCGGGCCGCTGCCCTGGCGGTCGAAGGCGCTGGGCCAGCAGATCCTGCGCAGCCTGTGCCTGGCTGGGGCCAACTACCTGTTTTCCCACGCGCTGGTGCATGTGCCGCTGGCGGATGCGACGGCGGTGAACTTCGCCTCGCCCCTGTTCACCGTGGCGCTGGCGGCGGCCTGGCTGGGCGAGAGCGTCGGCTGGCGCCGCTGGCTGGGCATCGGCATCGGCATGGTCGGCGTCGTCGTCGCGCTGCGGCCGCCCTTCCTGACCGGCGGGCCGGTGCCGCACTGGGCCATCGTGCTGCCGCTGGGCACCGCCGCCATCTATGCGGTCTACCAGATCATGACGCGGCGGCTGGCCAGCATCGACGACCCGCGCACCACCATCCTGCACACCGGCATCGCGGCGGCCTTCGCCACCTCGCTGGCGCAGCCCTTCGTCTGGACCTGGCCGGCCACCGGCTGGGGCTGGGCCGGGCTCGGGCTGCTCGGCGCGCTGGGCGGGGTCGGGCATGCGCTGCTGGTGATGGCCTTCGCCCGCGCGCCAGCCAGCCTGCTGGCGCCGATGACCTATACCCAGCTGGTCTGGGCGGTGCTGGCCTCGATGCTGGTCTTCAACGACTGGCCGGACGGCTTCACCCTGCTGGGCGCCGCGATCATCGCGGTGGGCGGCGTGCTGGTGGTGATGCCGGCCCGGGGCGCATCCCCCCGTCCAAGGCGCTGATTTTTCGTCGGATCGATCAACCGTCAGCGAGCCGCAGCGTTGCTGCCCTGTAACCCTGGGCCGCGCTTTTACGCGGCGGCTTGCGCCGGAAGCGGCAAGCGGGTAGCGGAATGCGGGCGCGAGGACAGGGAATGGCCACGACATTCGGAACACCGCGGCAGCCGCCGGCGGAACAGGCGCTGCGGGATCACCCGCGCGCGGCGCTCGATGCCAATTCGGTGCGGGACGCCTATCGGCGCTGGGCTGGCGTCTATGACGCCGTCTTCGGCGGGGTCTCCTCCTCCGGGCGGCGGCGCGCGGTCGCGGCGGTCAACCGCCTGCCGGGCACCCGTGTGCTCGAGGTGGGGGTGGGCACGGGCCTGGCCCTGCCGCGCTATCGCGGTGACAAGCGCGTGGTCGGCATCGACCTGTCGCGCGAGATGCTGCTGAAGGCGGAGGAGCGGGTCCGCGAGGAGCGGCTCGGCCATGTCGAGGGCCTTCTCGAGATGGATGCCGAGCAGATGGCCTTCCGCGACGGCGCCTTCGACATCGCCGTGGCGATGTTCACCGCCTCCGTGGTGCCCGACGCCAAGAAGCTGATGGCCGAGATGCAGCGCGTGGTCCGCCCCGGCGGCCACCTGCTGTTCGTCAACCATTTCGCCGCCGAGGCCGGGCCGCGCTGGTGGGTCGAGCGCACCATGGCGCCGCTGTCGCGCATCCTGGGCTGGCACCCGGACTTCGCCTTCAGCGACCTGTTCGACCGCGAGGCGGTGCAGGTCGAGGCGATCCAGCCCTGCCCGCCGGCCGGGCTGTTCACCCTGGTGCATCTGCGCAACACCGCCCCCGGCGCGCTGGCCGTCGCCGCCGCCGCCTGAATTCTTTTTTCCTGGCCTGGGAATCGACGAGGGGGCGTCCTGCGGGGCGCCCCCTTTTTCGTGGCCGTTCCGGGGCGCGCCGCCGCTTCGCTGCGCGAATCGAAAGATCCGGCCAGGAGATTGTTGCGCCGATTGTTCCGGCGCCCCGCCGCCGCGAGGCCGCCGCCAGCCCAGCAGGGGCAGGGAAAAGCGCCCTCTCAGCGGCTTATCCCTTCGCGGGCGGACAGATCCTTGCCCCGGCATCCCTTGTGCGGGGCGGCAAGCCGCGATTATGGTCGCCCAAACGCTTCTCCTCCGCTCCCCAGCGGGGGAGGGTCGCTGGGCCGTGCGGTGCGGTCTGGCTGGGACGGCGCAGAAATGCGCGCCTGCGCCCCTGTTGGGCGCCAGGAAGAACGGGCGGACGGGATTGGGAATGCGGCGGTCAATCGTTTCGCGCTTCGTGGGCTTGGCGGCCACCCTTGGGGTGGCGGCGACCTCCTTGCTGAACGGGGCGGCGGCCCTGGCTCAGGCGCCAGCCGCGGCGCCGGCTGCGGAGGCGCCGATGATCGGCCAGCCGCATAACTGGGCGATGACGCTGCAGGAGGCGGCCGGCCCGATCAAGGAAAGCATCCACGACTTCAACCAGATCGTGCTCTGGATCATCGTGATCACCACGATCGTCGTCGGCCTGCTGATGGCCTATGCGATCTGGCGCTTCCGGGCCTCGGCCAATCCGGTGCCCAGCCGCACCAGCCACCACACCCTGCTCGAGGTCGCCTGGACCGTCGTGCCGGTGCTGATCCTGATCGGCATCGCGGTGCCGTCCTTCCGGCTGATCTACTACCAGGACCGGGCGCGTGACGCCGAGCTGACCGTGAACGTCACGGGGCGGCAGTGGTACTGGCATTACGGCTACCCGGACCAGGGCAACTTCGCCTTCGACAGCTACCCGATCCAGGAAGCCGACCTGAAGCCGGAGCTCGGCCACCTGCGCAATCTCTCGGTCGACGAGCCGATGATGATCCCGGTGGGCAAGGACATCCGCATCATCACCACCGGCCAGGACGTGATCCACAGCTTCTTCGTGCCGAGCCTCGGCGTGCAGAAATACACGATCCCCGGCCGCACCATGGAGACCTGGCTGCGCGCCGACCGGGTCGGCACCTTCTATGGCCAGTGCAACCAGATCTGCGGCACCAACCACTGGTTCATGCCGATCGTGGTGAAGGCCGTGCCGCAGGCCGAGTTCGAGGCCTGGGTGGCCAGCGCCAGGCAGCGTTTCGCCCGCGCCGATGGCAGCCCCGCCCAGGTTGCCGCCAGCCCGGTCGCTCCCCAGGACCCCGAGGCCGGCACGCAGCTGGCGCAGCTCCGCCGCTGACGCGGCCCCACACGACGGTACGAGAAGCGGGACGGACGGACAAAAATGGCGACCGCGTCAAACACGCATGACGATCATGGCCACGGCCATCACGATCACACCCCGGGCTTCGTGGCGCGCTGGTTCTTCAGCACCAACCACAAAGACATCGGCATCCTCTACATCATCTTCGCGCTGCTGGCGGCCTTCGTCGGCGTGGGCCTGTCGCTGCTGATGCGCATCGAGCTGCAGTCGCCGGGGATGCAGATCTTCGCCGATGGCCAGGCCTGGAACGTGGCGGTGACGGCGCATGGCGTGGTCATGGTCTTCTACGTGATCATGCCGGCGCTGATCGGCGGCTTCGGCAATTATTTCGTGCCGATCATGATCGGCGCCCCCGACATGGCCTTCCCGCGCCTGAACAACATCAGCTTCTGGCTGCTGGTGCCGGCGCTGATGCTGGCGGTCGGCAGCCTGTTCGTCGGCGGCGCCGGCACCGGCTGGACGCTGTACCCGCCGCTGTCCAACAGCACCTACCAGTCGGGCATGGGCCTCGACATGGCGCTGTTCAGCCTGCATCTGGCCGGCGCCAGCTCGATCCTGGGCGCCGCCAACTTCATCACCACCATCTTCAACATGCGCGCCCCTGGCATGACGCTGCACAAGATGCCGCTGTTCGTCTGGGGGATGCTGGTCACCGCCTTCCTGCTGCTGCTCTCGGTGCCGGTGCTGGGCGGCGCGATCACCATGCTGATCACCGACCGCAACTTCGGCACCGCCTTCTTCGACCCGGCCGGCGGCGGCGACCCGGTGCTGTTCCAGCACCTGTTCTGGTTCTTCGGCCACCCCGAAGTCTACATCATGATCCTGCCCGGCTTCGGCATCATCAGCCACGTGCTGTCGACCTTCAGCCGCAAGCCGATCTTCGGCTATCTCGGCATGGCCTATGCCATGGTCGCGATCGGCGTGGTCGGCTTCGTGGTCTGGGCGCACCACATGTTCACCTCCGGCATCTCGGTGGACACGCGGGCCTATTTCATGGCCGCGACGATGATCATCGCCGTGCCGACGGGCATCAAGATCTTCTCCTGGATCGCCACGATCTGGGGCGGCTCGATCACCTTCAAGACGCCGATGCTCTTCGCCCTCGGCTTCATCTTCCTGTTCACCATGGGCGGCGTCACCGGCGTGAAGCTGGCCAATGCCAGCATCGACGTGGTGCTGCACAACACCTACTACGTCGTCGCGCACTTCCACTACGTGCTGTCGCTCGGCGCCGTCTTCTCGATCTATGCCGGCTTCTACTACTGGATCGGCAAGATGAGCGGGAAGCAGTACCCGGAGCGCTGGGGCCAGATCCATTTCTGGATGACCTTCATCGGCGTCAACCTGACCTTCTTCCCGATGCATTTCCTGGGCGCCCAGGGCATGCCGCGCCGCTACCCGGACTATCCTGACGCCTTTGCCGGCTGGAACCTGGTCGCCAGCCTGGGCGCTTATGTCTCAGTGGCATCCTTCCTGGTGTTCATCTATGTCTGCTTCCGCACCCTGATGGGCTCCGAGAAGGCCGCGGGCAATCCCTGGGGCGAGGGTGCCACCACGCTGGAATGGCAGGTTTCTTCCCCGCCGCCCTTCCACACCTTCGACGAACTGCCCCGCATCCGCTGAGCGGGCTTCCGTGAACTAGGGTTTGCCGTCTGATGAGCCAGAGCGCGATCAAGACCGATATCCAGATGGGGGGGGCTTCGGCCCCCCTCGGCACATCGGGCGAGCTTGACCTGAGCGAGGTGCGCGACTGGATCGCGCTGCTCAAGCCGCGGGTCATGTCGCTGGTGGTCTTCACCGGCCTGGTCGGGCTGCTGGTGGCGCCGGGGCATCTGCACCCGGTGCTGGCGGTGACCGCCATCCTCTGCATCGCGGTCGCCGCCGGCGCCTCGGGCGCCATCAACATGTGGTACGACCGCGACATCGACGCGGTGATGCGGCGCACCGCCGGCCGGCCGATCCCGGCGGGCCGCATCCGCGCCGAGGCCGCGCTGACCTTCGGCATCTTCCTGGCGATCGCCTCGGTGGTGGTCATGGGGCTGGCGACCAACTGGGTGGCCGGCGCCGCGCTGGCCGGGTCGATCGGCTTCTATGTCTTCGTCTACACCATGTGGCTGAAGCGGCGGACGCCGCAGAACATCGTCATCGGCGGCGCCGCCGGCGCCTTCCCGCCGGCCATCGGCTGGGCCGCGGTGACCGGCAACCTCGGCATCGAGGCGCTGGTGATGTTCGCCCTGATCTTCGTCTGGACGCCGCCGCATTTCTGGTCGCTGGCGCTCTATGCCAGCGGCGACTACCAGCGCGCCGGCGTGCCGATGCTGCCGGTGGTGGCCGGCGCGCGCGAGACGCGGCGGCAGATCTGGCTGTATTCGCTGCTGATGGCGCCGCTCGGCCTGCTGCCGACGCTGATCGGCATGGCGGGCCTTGCCTATGGCGCCGCGGCGCTGGTGCTGGGCGGCTTCTTCCTCGAGGCGATGTGGCGGGTGAAGCAGGACGTGCAGGACGCGCAGGGGGTCAGCCTCAGCAACGACGCCCCGGCCCGCTATGCCTTCAAGTTCTCCATCATCTACCTGTTCATGCTCTTCGCGGCGCTGGCCGCCGACCGGATGATCTTTGGATGACCGCCAGCCCCAAGCCCGTCCCCAACGCGCTGCCAGGCACCCCCGCCGGCATGACGGATGACGAGAAGAAGGCCTTCGCCCGGCGGCGGCGCGGGCGGAACTGGGCGGTGATGCTGGCGCTGCTGGCCCTCGTCGGCCTGTTCTACTTCGTCGCCATGGCCCGCATGTCGGTCAGCGGCTGAGCCGCGGCCGGGAAGGGGAGAAGACCGCCAATGCCGCAAAGCCGGCCGCAGGATCCGGGCCTGGCCCGTCGCAACCGCCGCGTGGCGCTGGGCGCCGCCGTGGTGGTGGGGGGCATGCTCGGCCTCTCCTTCGCCGCGGTGCCGCTCTACACCCTGTTCTGCGCCGTCACAGGCTATGGCGGCACGCCGATGATCGGTGGTCCTGGCGCGCCGGGGGCGGCGGCCGATGCGCGGATGATCACCGTCCGCTTCAGCGCCAACACCAATCCGGGCCTGCCCTGGCGCTTCCAGCCGGGCCAGCCCAGCATGCAGGTGCGGCCGGGGGAGGAGGCGCTGGCCTTCTACACCGCCGCCAGCCAGTCGAGCGGGCCGTCCACCGGCATCTCAACCTACAATGTCACGCCCGAGATCGCCGGGCCCTTCTTCCACAAGGTGCATTGCTTCTGCTTCGACGAGCAGACGCTGGCCGCCGGCCAGCAGGCGGAGATGCCGATCTCCTTCTGGGTCGATCCGAAGATCGCCGAGAATCCGGAAACCCGCGATATCCGCACGATCACCTTGAACTACACCTTCTTCCGCACGCTGGCCGATGCCGAGCGCGCCGGCGCCCTGGCCAAGGCCGGGCCGCATGTCGGCCGCGCCAGCGACGCCACCCCCGCCGGCGGAACACCGGGTTCCAGCCCCCGATCCGTTCCGTGACAGGCTTGATCCCCAAGCGTTTTTGGGGATTGATGCCAGGCGATGGCGGACTGCCCCGCCAAGCCAAGTAAGACAGTTCCCCTGCAGTCGAGTCCAGGAAGCCCCATGGCCAGCAGCACCCCGACGGCCGAGGCGGATCACCCGCCCGCCAACAAGCACCCGTACCACCTGGTCGATCCCAGCCCCTGGCCGCTGACCGCGTCGCTGTCGGCCGGGCTGATGCTGTTCGGCATCATCCTCTTCGCCCAGAAGAACATCCATTGGGTCTTCGGCGTCGGCCTGATCGGCGTGCTGGTCTCGATGTACTACTGGTTCCGCGACGTGGTGCGCGAGGCGCGGACGCCGGGCATCCACACCTCCGTCGTGCGGCTGGGCATGCGCTACGGCATGCTGCTGTTCATCGCCTCCGAGGTGATGTTCTTCGTCGCCTTCTTCTGGGCCTATTTCCACTTCGCGCTGTATCCGGAGCATGTCTCGGGCGCGGCGAAGGCGATCTGGCCGCCGGCCGGCATCCACACCTTCGACCCCTTCCACCTGCCGCTGCTGAACACGCTGATCCTGCTGCTGTCGGGCTGCACCGTGACCTGGGCGCACCACGCCCTGATCGAGGGCGACCGCAAGGGCATGCTGCAGGGGCTGGGCCTGACCGTGGTCCTGGGCATGTTCTTCACCTTCTTCCAGGCGGTGGAATATGCCGAGGCGCCCTTCGCCTTCCATGGCGGCGGCATCTACCCCTCGGTCTTCTTCCTGGCCACCGGCTTCCACGGCTTCCACGTGATCGTCGGCACCATCTTCCTGGCGGTGTGCTTCTTCCGCGCGCGGGCCGGCCACTTCACGCCGCAGCGCCATTTCGGCTTCGAGGCGGCCGCCTGGTACTGGCACTTCGTCGACGTCGTCTGGCTGTTCCTCTTCGTCTGCGTCTACGTGCTGGGCGCCGGCGTGCCCGTGCAGCACTGACCTCGACCCTGCGCCCCGGGACCCTTGCCGGTCCCGGGGCCGGCTGACGCCTGCATGACAGCCTGGCGCCGCCTCCGGCTGCCGCTCCTGGCGGGGCTGCCGGTCCTTCTGGTCCTGCTGGGCCTCGGCACCTGGCAATGGCAGCGGCTGCAGTGGAAGACCGCGCTGCTGGCCGAGCTCGCCGCCGCCGAGGCTGGCCC
>NZ_CACSJM010000206.1 GCF_902706185.1 Roseomonas sp. 18066
GTGCCCCCCTCCGGCCCCACGGCCGCCCTTCCGGACCGCGCGCCCGCGCCCTCCTCCGGGGAAGCTTCCCTCCCCGGCCAGACCGCCAACGGTCCGGCCGCGACCCCGGCTGGCGACATCGGCTCCGAGATCGACGCCGATCTGGTCGAGGCGGTGAAGCAGCTCAAGCGCGCCTCGGTGCTGGTGGTGGGCGATGCCATGCTCGACCGCTACGTCTATGGCGCGGTGAAGCGGATCAGCCCGGAGGCGCCGGTTCCCGTCCTGGCGGTGGAACGTGAAGTCGCCATGCCCGGCGGCGCCGGCAATGTGGTGCGCAACCTGACCGCGCTCGGCGCGGCCGTTGCCTTCCTGTCCGTCGTCGGCGACGACCAGGCGGGGTCGGACCTGACCGGCCTGGTCGGCGGCCAGCCGGGCGTCGAGCCCTGGCTGCTGGTGCAGGGCGGCCGGGCGACGACCACCAAGACCCGCTTCATCGCCAGCGGCCAGCAGATGCTGCGCGCCGACCATGAGATCGCCCGCCCGATCCACCAGCGCCTGGCCGACCGGCTGGTGCGGATCGCCGCCGACACGGTGGCCGCCACCTCGGTCATGGTGCTGTCCGACTACCGCAAGGGCGTGCTGGCCGGCGACGTGCCGCAGCGGCTGATCGCCGCCGCCAAGGCCGCCGGCCGCCGCGTCGTGGTCGACCCCAAGGGCGAAGATTTCTCCCGCTATGCCGGGGCCGACATCATCACGCCGAACCGGGCCGAGCTGGCGCTGGCCAGCGGGTTGCCGATCGACACCGAGGAAGAAATCGTCGAGGCCGCCCGCGCCCTGCAGGCCCGCCACGGCTTCGCCGCCGTGCTGGTGACCCGCAGCGAGGACGGCATGACCCTGCTGGAGGGCGACACGGTCCACCACTTCCCGGCCGAGGCGCCGGAAGTGCACGACGTCTCCGGCGCCGGCGACACGGCGGTCGCGGTGCTGGCCGCCGGCATGGCCGCCGGCCTGTCGCTGCCGCTGGCGGCGCGGATCGCCAATATCGCCGGCGGCCTGGTGGTCGGAAAGGTCGGCACGGCGGTCGCCCGCGAATCCGACCTGCTCGAGGCCCTGACCCCCGAGCGCGGCGCGCTGCGCAAGGTATTGCGCCGGGCGGCCGCGGCCGAGCAGGTCGAGCGCTGGCGCCAGCGCGGCTGGCGCGTCGGCTTCACCAATGGCTGCTTCGACCTGCTGCATCCGGGCCATGTCCACCTGCTGGAGCAGGCGCGGTCCTGGTGCGACCGGCTGGTCGTCGGGCTTAACGCCGATAGCAGCGTCAAGCGGCTGAAGGGCCCGACCCGGCCGATCCAGCCGGAAGCCGCCCGCGCCGCGGTGCTGGCCTCGCTCGCTACCGTCGACCTGGTCACCATCTTCGAGGAAGACACCCCCGTCGAGCTGATCCACCTGCTGCGCCCCGACGTGCTGGTGAAGGGCGCCGATTACCGCGTCGACCAGGTGGTGGGCGGCGAGCTGGTGCAGGAATGGGGCGGCGTGGTGAAGCTGGCGGCGCTGCTGCCGGGCAATTCCACCACGGCGACCGTCGCGCGAATGCGCGGTTGATGTCGCCTTGGCGGATGCGCGGCTGACCTGCATGGAGTGGCCGGCGCTGTTTCACGCCGGCCGTTTTCCTGACTTGGCGCCCCGGCCCACGGCGGGGCGGAACCCTTTCCAGATCGACCAGGACCGCATCGTCTTCAGCCGCCCCTTCCGCCGGCTGCAGCAGAAGACCCAGGTGCATCCCCTGGTCAGCAACCCGCATGTGCGCAACCGGCTGCTGCACACGCTGGAAGTGGCCTCGATCGGCCGCTCGCTGGGCTTCGCCGTCGGCTCCGAGCTTGCCTCGGAGCTGGCCGCGGCCGGGCAGACGCCGGACGACCTGGGCTATCTGGTGCAGGCCGTGTGCCTGGCGCATGACATCGGCAACCCGCCCTTCGGCCATGCCGGGGAAGAGGTGATTTCGGATTTCATGGCCGAATGGCTGGCGGGGCCGGGGGCGGCCAGCGGGCTGGAGCTCGATGCCGACCTCGCCTGCTTCGACGGCAATGCCCAAGGGTTCCGCATCCTGACCCGGGCCGATGGCTATCGCGAGCGCGGCGGGCTGCAGCTGACCTTCGCCAGCCTTGCCGCCTTCATCAAATACCCCTGGTCCGGCGAGGACCCGCGCGCCGCGCGCGACGGCCGCCCGGGCGTCAAGTTCAACGCCTTCGCCACCGAGGCCGGGGCCTTCGCCGCGGTCGCCCGGCAATGCGGATTGTCCGGCCCGCTGCCCCGCCACCCGGCGGTCTGGCTGATGGAGGCGGCGGACGACATCACCTATGGCCTGGCCGACCTCGAGGACGCCGTCGAGCTACAAATCCTGTCCTATGAGCAGTACGAGCAGCTGGTGCTGCCGGTCGCCAGGGTCACCCGCGAACGCCTCGACGCGGAGGACAGCGTGCCGCAGAAGCTGGCGCTGCTGCGGTCGCGCGCGGCGGGCCAGATGATCGGGGAGCTGAAAAAAAGCTTCCTCGAGCACCGCGAAGCAATCCTGGCCGGCGAGATGCCGGTGCGGAAAGGGCTGCTCGACCTCTGCGCCGGCGAGCTGCGCGAGGCCTTCGACGCCATCCGCCGCACCAACCGCGAGGTGCTCTACCTCCACGCCCGCAAGGTGGAGTTCGAGATCGGCGCCCGCGACACGCTGGAAAAGACGCTGACGGTCTTCCTCGAGGCTTGCCTCGCCTATGCGCGCAGCCCCGACAAGGACATCGCCCGGATGAAGCTGCGGCCGCGCCAGGCGCTGTCGCTGATGCAGGACTACCATCCGCGGCCGATCCTCTCGCCCAGCGAGACCATCCGCTGCGCCGTCGATTTCGTCGCCGGCATGACCGACAACTACGCGGCGACCCTGGCGGCGCGGCTGCGCGGGCTGTGAGGCGAAAGCCTGGCTGACGCCGGGTATGAAAGCCTCGTCGGAATCGATATCAGGGTCGCGGCCGGGCCATCGATCAGCGGAGCGTGACGTGGACAATCTCATCAGGGTGATCAGCCTCGACCGGACGCCCGAGCGCTTCGCCCTGTTCCAGAAGCTGAACCCCGACCTCGCCATCGAGCGGTTTGCCGCCTGCGATGGCCGGCTGCTGGACCGCCGCCTCTGCGTCGAGAAAGGGCTCTTCGCCTCTGGCCTGCCCTATTCCGCTGGCGCCTGCGGCAGCGCGGTGTCGCATATCGCGCTGTGGAACGACTGCATCAGCCGTGACATGCCGATGCATATCGCCGAGGACGACGCCGTCATCCGCCCCGACTTCCACGCGGTCGCCGCGCGCCTCCTGGCGGCGCAGCAGGGCTGGGACATCGTGCTGTGGTCGCACAACGACAACTGGCCGGTGGGGCTGGTCTCGCCGGTGGCCGGCACGGTCTCGGTGCTGGAAGGCGCGCCGCTCTCGGCCGCGATCCTGGGCGATGCCTATCCGGTCTTCCGCGCCTTTCGCGGCATGCCGGCGCTGGTGCCGCTGGCTTCGGCGGCGGGGCTCGGGCTGTATTCGATCTCGCCGCGCGGCGCCCGCAAGCTGCTGCAGCGCTGCCTGCCGCTGGCGGGGGAGCCGGCGCGCGATGCCAGGGACCTGACGAAGTCCTGGCGCAACACCGCCCTCGATGTCGAGCTGTCGCGCCACTACGCCGGGCTCGACGCCTACCTCGCGCTGCCGATCATGGCGGTGATGATCAATGACGAGGACATGTCGACCATCCTGAACCCTTAGAGCGTGATGGCTTGAGGTGGAATCACCGAAAAGCCTGAATCACGCGATCAAACAAAGAGCTAGACCGAGTTGGCTTCGTCCTTCCGAAGGCAACTCGGTCTAGGCGACCGCCGTCACCACCGCCCGCGCCTCGGCCCCGGGCTTGCCGCCCCCCGCGGCCACCCGGTCGTTGTGGCGGCGGTAGAAGGCCATGAATTCGGGGGCCGGCATGGCCGGCGCGTAGAGCCAGCCCTGGCCCAGCCCGACGCCGGCGGCCTGCAGGTAGCTTTCCTGCTCCAGCGTCTCGATGCCCTCGGCCACGATCGACAGCTTCAGCTCCTGCGCCATGCCGATGATATGCGGCGTCACCACGCTGGTGGCTGCGTCCCGGCCGATCGAATCGACGAAGCTCTTGTCGATCTTCAGCGCGTCCAGCGGCAGCTTCTCCAGCAGCGCCAGGCTGGAATAGCCGGTGCCGAAATCGTCGATCGCGACCAGGTGGCCGACCGCCTGGGCGCGGGAGATGGTCTGCCGCGCGGCCTCGGCGTTGATGAAGCCGCGCTCGGTCGCCTCCAGCCAGACCTGGGTCGGCGCCACGCCGTAGCGCGCCAGCGCCGCGTCGAGCACGGGCAGGAAGCGGCCGCTCTCGATATCCTCGGCCGAGATGTTGATCGAGACATGGATCGCGCGGTCGGCCGCCAGCATGCCGGCGATGTCGTGGACGACGCGGTCGATCACCTGGTCGGTGATCTGCTCGATCAGGCCGAGCTCCTCCGCCACCGGGATGAAGGAATTCGGCATCATCAGCCGGCCATCCGGCTGCGGCCAGCGCACCAGCGCCTCGGCGCCGACGCACAGGCCGGTGGAGAGCGAGATGATCGGCTGGTAGTGGGCGACGAATTCCCGCTTGCGGATGCCGAGCGCCAGCTCGCCCTGCAGCGACAGCCGCTGGCGCGACATCCAGACCACCACCGAGACCAGGATCGCCGCGATCAGCAGCCCGATCGGGATCATGATGGCGAGCTCACGCTGCAGCCGCCCCTCGATCTCGGTCTTCTCCGAGACGGCGAAGGCGACCAGGCCGGGGGCGGCGACGGCGGCGTAGAGCTGGCTGTCGGTCATCCCCGCCTGCGCCCCGTCCGCGAGCCGGGCGACCAGCGGCGGCGCGATCTCGCCCGACAGCGCGATCAGCTGGCCGCCCCCGCCTTGCCCCGGCGTCTGCAGCGCGATGCCCAGGTTCATCGTGGTGTCGCGCAGCACGTCGACCAGCCGCTCCGGCTTGATCAGCGCCTGGAAGCTGCCCAGCGTCATCGCCAGCATGTCGCTGCCCGGCCGCGCCGCGGCCTCGGCATGCAGCGCCAGGCCATAGCCCTCGGCGAAGAGACGGTCGGGCAGGCGGGCCGGCAGCCCCGGCTCGGCGGCGCCCCATTGCGTGCAGGCGATGCGGCCGCCCTGCAGGAAGGCGAGCTCGTCGATCGCCACCGTGTCGCTGGCCACCTGGCGCATCCGGGTCACCAGCGCCGGCGAGCAGGCGTCCCAGCTCTCGCCATTCAGCGCGCCGAGCGCGGTCGCCGCCTGCGACAGCACCGCCGCCGCCCGCTTCAGCGTCCAGGTGGCATATTCGGTCAGATGGGCGCGTTCCGCCTCGGCCGCGCGGCGGTGCGAGAGGATGAGCGTGCTGGCGATGGGCAGCAGCCCTGCCAGGATGGCGATGCCGATCGCCACCGCCAGTTTGCCGCGCCGCTGCATCGCCGATCCCCCTGGCACCGCGCCCCCGCGGGGCAGCGCCAAGCCCTTACACCGGTGTTACCCCTGCGCAACAGATGGCGCTGCCGCGACCGCGGAAATTTAGCCTGGGCGTGGCCTTTGGGACCCGGTCGCGCGCGGTGTCAGAGGCTGCGGGCGACCAGGATATTGTGCGTCTTCGCCCCCTTGGCGGTCAGCGTCTCCCAGCGCGCCGGCTGCGGCCGGCTGTCCTCGTCGACGCTCCAGGGCTGGAAGCCGAGATCCTGCAGGAAGCCGGCGACGGCGGCCGCATCGACGCCGCCCCGCGCCAGCAGCGCCGGCGAGAACTCCATCAGGATCTTCACATCGGGCGAGCGGCGCAGGATCGCCTCCATGCCGCGCAGCGCCCGGCCCTCATAGCCTTCGACATCCATCTTGATGACGTCGACGGTGAAGCTCTCCTCCGGGAAAAGCTGGTCCAGCGCCACCACCTCGACGGCGGCGACCTCCTCCTTGGCCGGGCCGCCGGGCTTGCGGATACTGCCGCCGCCCGACATCGCCGGATTGAAGGTCAGCTCGGCCTGGCCCATGGCGTCGCCCACCGCCACCTGGTGCAGCCTGGCCCAGCGGAAGCCGTTGGTGCGCAGCGACGCGGTGGCGAGCCCCGCCAGCCGCGGATTGGGCTCGAAGGCCTCGACCCGGCCGGTGGCGCCGACCAGGGTCGCCGCATGGATGGCGTAGAAGCCGTGGTTGGCGCCGACATCCAGCACCGTGGCGCCGCGCTTGACCAGGCCGCGGAACAGCTTGGTGTATTTCGTCTCCCAGCGGCCGCCGGCCATCAGGTGGATGCCGATGTCGCGGCTGCGGGTGTCGACGTAGATGCGGTGCCCGGTCTCGAGGAAGGTCATCGCCGTGTGGTCGCCCAGATACAGCGTCTGCGCCTCGGCGATGCGGTTGGCGCGCTTGATCAGGAAGCTGCCGATCTCCTCCTGCCGGGTGGCGATGCGGTCCAGCCTGGTGGCCAGCATCGCCTCCATGCGGGAGAGCTGTTCTTCCAGCGCGGCGACGCGGCCGGTCAGCCGCGCCACTTCCTGCGCCTCGGCCAGTTGCTGGTCGGACATTCCACCACACTCCGGTTTATCGCCGGAACGGTAACGACGTTCCTGTCCGGCCGGCAAGGTGGACGGCTGATGAATTTCCTCAGGCGTCGCCGCGCCAGCGCCCGGGCGCGCGGCCGGTGCGGCGCTGGAAGGCGCGGCGCATCCGCTCGTCGTCGCCGAAGCCGCAGTGATGCGCGATGGCGCCGAGCGGCAGGCGGCCTTCCTGCAGCAGCCGCTGCGCCGCCTCCAGCCGCAGCCGCTCCACCGCCCGCGCCGGGGTCTGGCCGGTGCGGGAGAGGAAAGCGCGGGCGAAGCTGCGCGGCGACAGGCCGGCGCGGGCGGCCAGCGCCTCGACCCGCAGATCGGCCGAGAGATGCTCCGACATCCAGCCGAGAAGGGCGGCAAAATCCGCGTCATGGCTGGCGGCCTGGGCGGAGAGCGTGGCGCTGAGCTGCGCCTGGCCGCCCGGGCGCTTGAGGAACACCACCAGCCCCTGCGCCACCTGCAGCGCCAGAGCGTGGCCGAGGTCCTGCTCGACCATGGCCAGGGCCAGGTCGATGCCGGTGGTCACCCCGGCCGAGGTCCAGACCCGCCCGTCCTGCACGAAGATCGGCCCTTCCTGCACCGCCACCTCCGGATGGGCGTCCTGCAGCGCCGCGCACCAGCGCCAGTGGGTGGTGGCGCGGCGCCCCTCCAGCAGCCCGGCGGCGCCCAGGATGAAGGCGCCCAGGCAGACCGAGGCCAGCCGCCGCGACCGCGCGGCCGCCCGCCGCACCGCGTCCAGCAGCGCCGGATCGGCCGCCGCCTCGCGCGCCCCGGCGCCGCCGGGCAGCAGCAGCGTGTCGAGTGCGCCCTCGGGCAGCGTCTCCCAGGGCTCGGCGGAGAGCGACGGGCCGAGCTCGGTGACCACCATGCCGCCGCCGGCGGCCACGAAATGCAGGCGGTAGGCATCGCCCCCGGCCAGCCGGCTGGCGGCGGCGAAGACCTCGGCCGGGCCGGCGACGTCGAGCAGCATCACCCCGGGATAGAGCGGCAGCACGATGTCTCGGCACCTGGCAGGAAAGGAGGGCAGGTTGTCCTTCATCCCATGCCCCGTCGCGCGCAGTGTGCCCCCCGTCAAGCGCCTGGAGAGATGCCCGTGACCGATGCCATCAACGAAACCTGCCCCTGGTCGGGCAAGCCGGTCTCGGCCGATTCGCTGACCAGCTGGCGTGACCAGGTGGTGGGCTTCTGCAACACCGGCTGCCGCGACAAGTTCGCCAAGGCGGAAGCGCATTTCGAGGCCGCCGCCCGCGCCCTGCCGGCGCCGAAGACGCTGTTCGAGCTCGGCGGCGGCCCGCCGCCCGCGGCGCGGCTGTCGGAGGCGGTGCTGGTGGTGATCGACGCCCAGGGCGAATACCGCGAGGGCCGCCTGCCGCTGGCCGGCATCGACGCGGCCGCGGCGGTGGTGGCGGACCTGCTGGCCCGGGCGCGCGCGGCGGGCACGCCGGTGATCCATGTGGCGCATGTCGGCGCGGCCGGCGGCGCCTTCGACCGCGCTGGCCCCGGCGGCGCTTTTCTGCCGGAAGCCGCGCCGCTCGAAGGCGAGGTGGTTGTCGAGAAGAAGCTGCCGAACGGCTTTGCCGGCACCGACCTGCAATCCCGCATCGCGGCGACCGGCCGGACGAAGCTGCTGCTGGCCGGGTTCATGACGCATCTCTGCATCTCGACCACGGCGCGGGCGGCGCTCGATCTCGGCCTGTCCGTCACCATCGCCGCGGATGCCACCGCGACCCGCGCCCTGCCCGACCCGTTGGGCGGCGCGCCGCTGCCGGCGGCCGCCCTGCAGCGGGCGAGCCTGGCGGCGCTGGCCGACCGCTTCGCGGTGATCCGGCCGGCCGCGGCGATCGAGGCCTAGCGGATCGGCGAGGCGCCCGGGCGGCCGGCGGCGCCGTCGATCGCCCGGCCCAGCGCCGTGCCCGGCGGGTTGGCGGGCGTCCCGTCCGACTGCTGCGGATAGGCGCCGGAGGTGTTGGTCCCCGCCGCGCGGTCGAGGGCCCGGCCGGCCGCGGTGCCGGGCGGATTGGCCGGCGTGCCGTCCCGCTGGCTCGGATAGGCGCCGGAGACATCGGTGCCGGCGGCGCGGTCCAGCGCCCGGGTGCCGCTGTTGTTGCGCAGCGTCTCGGCCTCGCTGGTGGCCGGCGGCGCCTTCGACCGCGCTGGCCC
>NZ_CACSJM010000207.1 GCF_902706185.1 Roseomonas sp. 18066
GGAGTCCGTCTCGTGGGCTCGGTTCGGGCTGCGGGGTGGAAGAGGGCGGGCTGAGCTCCGCCAGCGTGATGCCGGTGGCGGCGATCACCGCCGACCAGTGCTTGGGGGGGATGGCGCGCGCCTGGCGCCATTTCCGCACCGCCTCGGTGCCGACGCCGCAGCGCTCGGCCACTGTCTCAGGGCCGCCCATCAGGGCGATGATGTCTTCCACGGACCGCATGCCCGCCTTATGTGGGAAAAAAATTCCGGAGGCCACCGGATTCCGTCGGGACCCTGGGAAATTTTTTCCCAAGCTCGCGGCTAACGCTGGAAGCCCCGCCGGGATATACCTCGGCCCAAGAGACATGGAGAACCGCCACATGAGCCTGCGCACGCGCTTCACCGAGGAAATGAAGGCCTCCATGATCGCCAAGGACGCGCCGCGCACCTCGGCCATCCGCATGATCATCGCCAAGCTGAAGGACGCCGACATCGCCTCCCGCCCCACCGGCGTCGAGCAGATCCCGGAAGAGGCCATCGTCGCCATGCTGCGCTCCATGGTGAAGAGCCGCCGCGAAAGCGTCGAGATGTACACCCAGGGCAACCGCCCGGAGCTGGCCGACAAGGAAACCGCCGAGATCGCCGTGATCGAGGCCTTCCTGCCGCAGCAGATGGACGACGCCGCCATGCAGGCCGCCGTCGCCGCCGCCGTCGCCGAGAGCGGCGCCACCTCCATCAAGGAGATGGGCAAGGTCATGGCGGTGCTGAAGGGCAAGTATGCGGCGACCCTCGACATGGCCAAGGCCGGGCCGATGGTGAAGGCTGCTCTGAACTGACAGCTTATGAGAGGGGCGCCGCCCCTCTCAAACTCTCCCCGCCAGGAACCTGGTGAAACCTATAGGTTTCACCCTGGCCCTCCCACCACGGAGAAACACCGGCTTGTCGCTGCCGCCGAACTTCCTCGACGAGCTCAGGCTGCGCACGCCGCTCGCGCCCCTCATCGGCCGCGCCACCAAGCTGACCCGCGCCGGACGCCAATGGCGCGGCTGCTGCCCCTTCCACGGGGAAAAGTCGCCGTCCTTCTACGTCTATGACGACCACTACCACTGCTTCGGCTGCGGCGCCCATGGCGACGCCATCGCCTTCGTCATGCAGAGCCAGGGCGCCAGCTTCCCCGAGGCGGTCGAGCGCCTGGCCGCCGAAGCCGGCCTGGAAGTGCCGAAGGCCACCCCCCAGCAGGCCAAGCGCGAGGCCAAGCAGCGCGACCTGCACGGGGTGATGGACGCCGCCGCCGAAGCCTTCCAGCGCCGCCTGCGCCTGCCCGAGGGACGCGCCGCGCTCGACTACCTGCTGCGCCGTGGTCTCACCGAGGAAACGATCAAGAAGTTCGGGCTCGGCTGGTCCGGCGGTGGCCGCGGCGTGCTGGCGGCCGACCTGAAGCCGCTCGGCATCGAGCCGCGCCAGCTGATCGAGGGCGGGCTGATGCGCGAGAACGACGGCGACGCGCCGCCCACCGACCTCTATTTCAACCGCGTGATGTTTCCGATCCGCGACCGCCGCGGCCGCATCATCTCCTTCGGCGGCCGCATCCTCGGCGACGGCCAGCCGAAATACGTCAACGGCCCGGAGACCGAGCTCTTCTCCAAGCGCCGCAACCTCTACGGCGTCGAGCTCGCCCGCGACGCCGCCTTCCGCGGCGCGCCCGTCCTCGTCGTCGAGGGCTACATGGACGTCATCGCCCTGCACCAGGCGGGTTTCGCCGGCGCCGTGGCGCCGCTCGGCACCGCGCTGACCGAGGAGCAGCTGGCCGAGCTCTGGCGCCTGGCGCCGCAGCCGCTGCTCTGCTTCGACGGCGATGCCGCCGGCGCCAAGGCCGCCGCCCGCACCGCCGAGCTCGCCCTGCCGCTGATGGCGCCCGAGCGCAGCCTGTCCTTCGTCAGCCTGCCCGCCGGCGAGGACCCCGACACCCTGGTCAAGCGCGGCGGCCCCGCCGCCTTCCGCGCCGTGCTGGAGGCGGCCAAGCCGCTCTCCGACGTGCTCTACGGCATGGTCGCCCAGAAGTTCCCCGGCAGCACGCCCGAGGCCCGGGCGGCGCTGCGCCATGAGCTGGAGGCCTCGGCCGCCCGCATCCCCGACAAGCTGCTGGCCGGCGAATACCGCCGCACCCTGATCGACCAGTTCTTCGCCGCCAACCGCCGCCCGCAGCCGGCCTTCGTCCCGCGCGGCGAGTGGAAGGGCGGCAAGGGCGGCAAGGCTGCCCCCCGCCCCGGCATTCCCGGCTTCACGCCGCCGCGCGACCCGGTCGATCCCGGCCATGTCCGGCAGGAGCAGGCGCGCTGCCTGCTGGCCATCACGCTGGCCCATCCCTGGCTGCTGCCCGAGGTGGAGGAGGCCTTCGCCGGCCTCGAGCTGCCCGAGGGCCTGCCCTTCCGCCTGCAGCAGGCGCTGCTGGCCTGGCACCATGCCGGCCACCTGCCGCATGGCCACCAGGGCGACCAGGGCGCCGGCCCGCTTGACGCCGCCGCCCTCGGCCTCCACCTGCAGGAGGTCGAGGCCGAGGGGCTGGCCTGGCTGAAGCAGGCCGCCCGCCTGCTGCCGGCGGCGGCGGCGCCCGAGGCGCTGCCCAAGCTGGTGGCCGACAGCTGGTGGTATTTCTTCGGCCGCTTCCGCGGCGAGACCGCGCTGCAGGCCGAGCGCCAGGCGGCGCTGCAGGACCTGGCCACCACCGGCAGCCCGGCGGCGCAGACCCGGCTGATCCGGCTGAACGAGCTGATCGCCGCCCAGCGCCGCGGCGAGTTCGAGGATGGCGGCAGCGAGGACACGATCTAGTCCTGGCCAGGCTGGCCGGTCCCCGGTCTGGACCGGTCGCGGCCTGGAAACCGGGCCCGGTCAGCGCTTCGGCCGCGGCTTGGCTGTTGATAAAGGGCTTTGCTCTACAGGGTGAGGGCAGGCCGGGCAGCGCTCTTTCGCGGCGCCGTCAGGCTTTCGGCGGCCTGCTCTTGTCTTGGCGGGGGGCGCGGCGTTATGGCCGCTCTCTGTCGTCTCGGTCCCCCGCATTGCTTACGGTGGGCGGGGCCGCTAGGACCAGGAAGGCATACCCGGCAAAAACCGGTCCCGGCGAGCACTTTACCGGGCGGCGTCAGACGGAGCGGATCGGCATGGCGAGCAAGGTCGCGAACGGCACCGACACTGTCGAGAACCGTGATGAGGCGGTGGAAGGGGCGCTGCTCGACACGCTGACGGCGGCGGTGAAGAAGCTGGTCGCCCGCGGCAAGGAACGCGGCTACGTCACCTATGATGAGTTCAATGCCTCGCTGCCGCAGGAACAGGTCTCCTCCGAGCTGATCGAGGACACCATGGCGATGCTGAGCGATCTCGGCATCAACCTGGTGGAGGCCGAGGAGACCGAGGAGACCGAGGGCGCCCCCGCCAAGCCCGCCGCCAAGGCCGAAGGGTCCGAGGAGGAGGAGGAGGAAAGCGGCGGCAATGTCGACGAGGAGGCCCTCGGCCGCACCGACGACCCGGTCCGCATGTACCTGCGCGAGATGGGCAGCGTCGAGCTGCTGTCGCGCGAGGGCGAGATCGCCATCGCCAAGCGCATCGAGGCCGGGCGCGACATGATGATCGGCGGGCTCTGCGAGAGCCCGCTGACCTTCCAGGCCATCCTCACCTGGCATGACGCGGTCAAGGAAGGCCGCATGCTGCTGCGCGACGTCATCGACCTGGAGGCGACGGCGGCGGCCGACAGCCCCGACGTCCCGCCGCCCTCCGAGGAGGAGTTCGAGGAGGGCGAGGAAGGCGAGGGCGCCGGCCTGTCGCTCTCCGCCCTCGAGGAGAAGCTCAAGCCCGAGGCGCTGGTCGCCTTCGAGGCGATCGAGGACCTCTACGGCAAGCTGCAGAAGCTGCAGTCCAAGCGCATGGAGGCCTATGCGGCGGGCGAGGAATTCGCCGTCCGCACCGAGAAGACCTACGAGAAGCAGCGCGTCGAGCTGGTCGCGCTGGTCGAGAAGGTGCAGCTCCACAACAACCGGATCGAGGAGCTGGTCGACCAGCTCAAGGGCCTCAACCGCCGCATCACCGGCTTCGAGGGCCAGGTGCTGCGCCTGGCCGAGGCCAGCCGCGTCAAGCGCGAGGACTTCCTGCAGCATTGGCGCGGGGCGGAGATCGACCCGGCCTGGTTCGACCGCATCGGCGGGCTGGCGGCGAAGTCGTGGAAGAACTTCATCGAGCGCTCGCGCGACGATGTCGAGCAGATCCGCACCCAGCTGGCCAATACCGCGGCGCTGACCGGCCTGCCGGTCGACGAGTTCAAGCGGGTCTATTCCACGGTCAGCCGCGGCGAGCGCGACATGACCCAGGCGAAGAAGGAGATGATCGAGGCCAACCTGCGCCTCGTGATTTCCATCGCCAAGAAATACACCAATCGCGGCCTGCAGTTCCTGGACCTGATCCAGGAGGGCAATATCGGCCTGATGAAGGCGGTCGATAAGTTCGAATACCGCCGCGGCTACAAGTTCTCGACCTATGCCACCTGGTGGATCCGGCAGGCGATCACCCGGAGCATCGCCGACCAGGCGCGGACCATCCGCATCCCGGTCCACATGATCGAGACGATCAACAAGCTGGTCCGCACCAGCCGCCAGATGCTGCACGAGATCGGCCGCGAGCCGCAGCCCGAGGAGCTCGCCGAGAAGCTCGGCATGCCGCTCGAGAAGGTGCGCAAGGTGCTGAAGATCGCCAAGGAGCCGATCTCCCTCGAGACGCCGATCGGCGACGAGGAAGACAGCCACCTCGGCGACTTCATCGAGGACAAGGCCGCCGTCATCCCGCTGGATGCCGCCATCCAGTCCAACCTGCGCGAGGCCACCACCCGCGTGCTGGCCAGCCTGACGCCGCGCGAGGAGCGGGTGCTGCGCATGCGCTTCGGCATCGGCATGAACACCGACCACACGCTGGAAGAGGTCGGCCAGCAGTTCAACGTGACCCGCGAGCGCATCCGGCAGATCGAGGCCAAGGCGCTGCGCAAGCTCAAGCACCCGAGCCGCTCGCGCAAGCTGCGCAGCTTCCTGGACAACTGACATGGCCCTGTCGCTGGTCGAGCCCGCCATCCGGGTGGTGGTGGATGTCACCTTCCTGCGGATGGCGGCGCCCCCCGGCGACGTGGCACCGCCGCTGCCGGCGCCGCTGCGCCTGGTGAAGCTCGGCCACTGCACCGTGCCCTTCTACCGCTACCTCTACAACACGGTGGGGCAGGACTATGTCTGGTGGCTGCGCCGCGCCGCCAGCGATGGCGAGCTGGCCGCCATCCTGGGCGACCCGGCGGTCAGCATCCATGTGCTGTACCGCGACGGCGAGCCGGCCGGCTTCTTCGAGCTGGAGCGCCGCGCCTCGACCGGCACCACCAACATCGCCTATTTCGGCCTGCTGCCGCATATGGTGGGCAAGGGCGCCGGCGCCGCTTTCCTGCGCGCCGCCATCGACACCGCCTGGGAAGGGGCCAGCCTGGTGACGGTGAACACCTGCACCGCCGACCATCCGCGGGCGCTGCCCAACTACCAGGCCGCCGGCTTCACCAAGCTGCGCACGGTGCTGGAGGTCTGGCCGGTGCCGGTCCGCCTCGGCCTGACCGTGCCGGACCGTCTGCTGGCCTAGCTTCCTTCAGGCTGCCGCTGCCGCTGCCGGGTGGCGAGGCAGGGCGCCGGGGCCGGCAGCGCGGCGCCGCCCGGGGGCGTTCAGCCCTGGGCCGGCGGCTTTTCGGCAGGCGGCGGCGGCTCGGCGGCCATGCTGGCCCGGACCTCGGCCACGGTCTTCTCCAGGAAATCGAGCAGCGCGGCGCGGTCGGCGGTGGCTTCGCGCACCGTCTCGATCTCCTTCGGCACCGGCAGGCCGAGATGGCGCATCAGCGCGCAATACAGCAGCACCCGGTCGTCGGAATCGAGCTTCTGGCGGCCCATGGCGCGCTCGACGTCGAGCTCGATGCGCTCGAGGCGGGCCGCCGGGTCGCGCTCGGTCGAGCGCAGGATCTGCCGGATGAAGGAGGAGCCGGGCCCGTTGATGAAGCGCGGATGCTCATGGCGGATGGCGGCCGTCAGCGCCTCGTCCGACTTCAGCACCGATTGCAGCAGCTGCTGGTCGCCCGGCGTGTCGTACCACTTCTCGGCCTTGCGCAGCTTCTCCAGCTTCACCGTCTCCAGCTTGGCCAGCCAGGCGCGGGCGATGGTCTGGGTGTCGGGATGGGCGCAATTGGCGAAGAAGACGCCGTCATTGACGTCCCACAGCGCCTTGGTCGCGCCATGGGTGAAGACGAAGGAATTTTCTTCGGATGTCTTCAGATAGGCGCGGATGTCGTAGCGCGGGTCGAAGACATAGGCGTCGGAATCGAGGTGCAGGTACCAGCCGGTGAACCCCAGATCCAGCATGTCGTTCAGCAGCAGGATGCGGTTGTAGCAGGCGTGCCAGGCGTGGAAGCCCCGCATGATGCCATGGAAGCAGGTGTAGCGGATGTCATGGCGCATGCAGAAGGCGCGGTTGAGCTTCGCCGTGCTGCGCAGCATGGAGAAGTAGTTCACCGGGTCGGCCGACTGGAACAGGACGATGTCCTGCTCGGGCAAGAGCTTCAGCATGGCGGCACCCCCGGCGAAACGCCGTCGGGGGGACATCGTCCCCCCGACAACTGAAAGAAATTACTTAGCGGCGGCGATCTGGCGGGTGATGATTTCCGCGGCCTGGGTGGCGTTGCCCCAGCCCTTCACCTTCACCCACTTGCCCGGCTCCAGGTCCTTGTAGCGGGTGAAGAAGTGCTCGATGGCGTCGCGCGTGATCTTCGGCAGCTCGTCCACTTCCTTCACGTCGGTGAAGGCGGTGTGGATCTTGTCATGCGGGACGCAGACCAGCTTCTCGTCCTGGCCGCTCTCATCCTCCATGAACAGCACGCCGATCGGGCGGGCGCGGATCACGGCGCCGGGCACGATCGGGGCCGGGGCCAGCACCAGCGCGTCCGACGGGTCGCCGTCATCGGCGAGCGTCCCGGGGATGAAGCCATAGGCCGCCGGATAGGCCATCGGCGTGAACAGGAAGCGGTCGACGAAGATGGCGCCGCTTTCCTTGTCGACCTCGTACTTGACCTGGCTCCCCTGCGGGATCTCGATCACGACGTTGACGTCATAGGGCGGGTTCTTGCCGGTGGAGAGCTTGGTCACGTCCATGGTGGGGGCGTCCGTTTCGTGGCGAGGTGGCCCAGGCTGTTAGCAAAGCCCGGCGCCAGCGGCAATTCGGCGGGCCATGCCGGCGCCCCCCTTGCCGGCCGCCCCCGGCCCCGCGCACCATGCGCGCGCCGGCCACAGGCCGCGCCGCCGGAGGGGGAGAAGCTTCATGACCACGCGCCGTTCGCTGCTGGCCACCAGCCTGGCGGCCCCCCTGCTGGCATCGCTGGCCCCCCGCCCGGGCCAGGCCCAGACCGCCGCCACCGCGCTGGTCGAGCGCCGGGAATACGCCTTCCAGGCCTATCAGACCCGCGGCGGCGCCACCCTGCCGGCGGTCCGCACCGGCTACCAGACCGCCGGCACGCTGAACGGCGCCGGCGACAATGCGGTGCTGATCACCCATTTCTTCAGCGGCAATGGCCAGGCCTTCGGCCAGGTCGCGGCCAATGCGGCGCCGGGCTGGTGGGATTCGATCATCGGCCCCGGCAAGCCGATCGACACCGACCGCTTCTTCGTCGTGGCCAGCGACAGCATGGTCAATCTGAACGCGCCGGATCGCTGGACGGTGACCACCGGCCCTGCCTCGACCAACCCCTCGACCGGCCGGCCCTGGGGCATGAGCTTCCCCGCCGTCTCGATCCGCGATTTCGTCGAGGTGCAGAAGCGCCTGCTGGACAGCCTGGGCGTGAAGCGGCTGGCGCTGGTCGCAGGCCCCAGCATGGGGGCGCTGCAGGCCATCGAATGGGCCGCCGCCTATCCGGAGATGGTCGAGCGCGTCATGCCCGCCATCGGCACCGGCGAGATGGATGCCTGGCTGTCCGGCTGGCTCGACCTCTGGGCGGCGCCGATCCGGCTCGACCCGGCCTGGCGCGGCGGCGACTATTACGGCCAGGGGCGCGAGGCGCCGCTGCGCGGCCTGACCGAGGCGCTGAAGCTGGTCACCCTGCATTCGCGCGACCGCGGCTGGGCGGCACCGTTCAACCGCCGCGCTGCCGAGGGCCAGGATCCGGCGAAGCGCCTGCAGGACCGCTTCGCCCTGGACACCGCGCTGGAGGCCGCCGCCAGCGCCCGGGCGCGCCAGTCGGACGCCAATTCCTTCCTGTATCTGGTGCGGGCCAACCAGCTGTTCCTGAACGAATATGATGGGCTGGACGCGGCGCTGTCCCGCAGCCAGGCGCGCTGGCTGCTGCTGCCCAGCCAGGGCGACCGGCTGTTCACCGGCGACTATGCCGCCGAGCTGCTGGCCGCCCTGCGCCGCGCCGGCCGCCCCGTGGCCGAGCAGCGGCTGACGGGCGAGCAGGGCCATCTGGAGGGCGTCACCGGCATCGCCCAGGCGGGCGAGGCGATCCGCGGCTTCCTGGCCGGGTGAAGTTTTTCCCGGCCGCACATTTCAAACCGCTGGCCGATGTTCTAACTGGGGCCGCAACCGCGAATCGCGGCCCCTTCGGATGCGCCTGTAGCTCAATTGGTTAGAGCGGGCCGCTCATAACGGCTTGGTTGCGGGTTCAAGTCCTGCCGGGCGCATTTCTTTCAGGTGGCGGGCGAGGGCGGGGGGCCGGGGC
>NZ_CACSJM010000208.1 GCF_902706185.1 Roseomonas sp. 18066
GCCCAGCCCCCCGGAGACGCCCCGTCGATGATGGTCTTCGAACGCCGCCTGCTGACCCGCGACCGCGGCGCCGGCGTGCTGGAGAAGCTGTGGCTGATCCCCTGGAGCTTCGTCCTGCTGCTCTGCGCGGTGGCCGCCGTCGGCTATGTCGCGCTCTATTCCGCCGGCGGCGGCGCGGCCGAGCCCTATGCCAGCCGCCACGCCCTGCGCTTCGGCTTCAGCCTGGTGATGATGCTGTCCATCGCCATGATCGACATCCGGGTGATCGCGCGGCTGTCCTGGGCCGGGTGGCTGTTCGGCCTCGGCCTGCTGGTGCTGGTCGCGGTGCATGGCCAGGTGGGCAAGGGGGCGCAGCGCTGGATCGAGCTCGGTCCGATCCAGCTGCAGCCCTCCGAGCTGATGAAGATCATGCTGGTCCTGGCGCTGGCCCACTGGTTCCACCGGGCGAGCTGGGAGCGCGTCGGCAACCCGCTGTTCCTGATCCCGCCGGTGATCGCGGCGCTGGTGCCGGTCGGGCTGATCCTGAAGCAGCCGAACCTGGGCACCGGGCTGATCACGCTGATGGTGGGCGGCGCCATCTTCTGGGCGGCCGGCGTGCGCTGGTGGAAATTCGCCATCCTGATCGGCGCCGCCGGCGGCATCGCGCCGATCGCCTATGAGCATCTGCACGACTACCAGCGCGCCCGCATCCAGACCTTCCTCGACCCCGAGAGCGACCCGCTCGGCGCCGGCTACAACATCATCCAGTCGAAGATCGCGCTGGGCTCGGGCGGCATCTGGGGCAAGGGCTTCCTGCAGGGCACCCAGGGCCACCTGAACTTCCTGCCGGAGAAGCAGACGGATTTCATCTTCACCATGCTGGCCGAGGAATTCGGCCTGGTCGGCGCCATGTCGACGCTGGCGCTGCTGGCGCTGGTCGTCGGCTTCGCGCTGCTGGTGGCGATGCGCTGCCGCCACCAGTATGGCCGGCTGGTCGCCATCGGCCTCGGCGTCAATTTCTTCCTCTATGTCTTCGTCAACATCGCCATGGTGACGGGCAGCATTCCGGTGGGCGGCGTGCCGCTGCCGCTGATCAGCCATGGCGGCTCGGCGATGCTGACCACCATGCTGGGCTTCGGCCTGCTGATGTCGGTCTGGGTGCATCGCAATGCAGAATTCAGCGCCACGCGCGACTGAAGGGCTTGCGCTTGGCGGGGGATGGGGTAAAAGCCCGCCTCACCTGAGCGGGGCGGCGACCGAGCCCCGCAGCGGTGGGGCGCATAGCTCAGTTGGTAGAGCAGCTGACTCTTAATCAGCGGGTCCTAGGTTCGAGCCCTAGTGCGCCCACCAACCCACCTCGGAACCGGTCATGCCAGGAAGGCGCCTTCGGGTTTCTTCAAGGCTGGGGCGCATAGCTCAGTTGGTAGAGCAGCTGACTCTTAATCAGCGGGTCCTAGGTTCGAGCCCTAGTGCGCCCACCAACCTGTCCCCTGACACTCTCCCGACGATCGCGATGACAGGCAGCTGCCTCAGCAATCAGAAGGCGCGGGCCTCCGCCGCCTCGATCCAGTCATCCCATTCCACCGCGCGCCGCAGCGCATCCGCGCGCGCGAGCTGCAGCGAGGAATAGGGCTGCCCCTCCCGGCCATCGACTTCCAGCGTGTAGGGCTGGGCGCGGCCGATATGCAGCCGGATCCGGATCGGATAGCCGCTGAGGCAGAGGGTGAGGTCGGACACCTTGGTGATCCAGTCACGGGGGTGACGGGGATCTGCGGTGCCGCCGGGGGGGAGACGTGCAATCACCCGGCCATACCAGCAGCCCGGCCGCGCGGCGCGCAAGCCAAGACCGCGCGGCGCAAGCAAACGTCCCGCGCAGGGTTTCCCGGCAGGGGAGGCTAAGCTGTTCGCATCGCTGGCAAAACCCCGTGAGCACAGGGGCGCTGCGGCGCTGTGATAGCGCAGTTATGATCGGAGGACGGGTGCCCTGGAGCCGGATCGTCGCCTGGCCACGAAGTTTGCAACAGGCCCGGCGGCGGCGGGTTCCCGCTGGAACCCCTCATAAGTTAAAAAACCCGGCGACGTGGCGCCGGGGCCCCGGCTCAGCCGGCGCGGCGCATCGCCGGCAGCCGGCTTTCGATCAGCGCGGCATGCACCCGCTGCTGCAGCCCGGGCAGGCTGGCGAAGAGCGGGCCTTCGGCGCCGCGCGCGGCCGGGTCGGTGGCGATGAAGCGCCAGCTGCCCTCCTGGGTGACCGCGACGCCGATGAAACGGCCGTCGATGACGACGGGCCGGGATCTGATCATGACAAACTTCCTGGGGCTGCCCCGTGCAGACCGGGGTGGCAGCCGTGTGGCTGGGCTAGGCGTTCGGGAGGTGCCGCGCGATCCTGGAAGGGACCTGGGGGGCGGCGGTGAGATGACCGTTCCCTAACCCGGAAACAAGCAGCGGCGGCAGGTATAAAGCGAATGTGTACCATGCTGGCAACGAGGGACTGGGTAAGAGCACGGTAACAATTTGTGCGTCGCAAAATAATGCGACGTCGAAGACTGGTGCTTCTCAATAAATGTCGCGGCGGTAGCGCCCCGCGGCCGCCATCGCCTCCAGCGCCGGCGCGCCCAGCCAGGCCTCCAGCTGCCCGTGCACCGCCGGCGCCATGCCCGCCCTGCCGCCGCAGACGTAAAGACACGCGCCGTCGCGCAGCCAGGCGCGGCATTCGCGCTCGCGCTCGGCCAGGGCGTGCTGCACGTAGCGCTGGCAGGGCGCCTCGCGCGAGAAGGCCAGGTCCAGCCGCGCCAGGCAGCCGGTGCGGCGCCACCGCTCGATCTCGGCGCCGCCATGGAAGTCATGCGCCCGGCTGCGCTCGCCGAAGAGCAGCCAGTTGCGGTGCTGGCCGCGGGCGATGCGCTGGCTCAGATGCGCGCGCAGCCCGGCCATGCCGCTGCCATTGCCCAGCAGGATCAGCGGGCAGCCATCGGGCGGCGCGTGGAAGCCCGGATTGGCGATGACCCGGCCGGCGATGGCGGCGCGCAGCGGCAGCCCCTCGGTCAGCCAGAAGGAGCCCAGGCCGGGCCGGCCATCGGGCCCGCGCAGCTGGCGGACCAGCAGCTCGGCATGGCCCTCGGCGCCGATCGAGGCGATGGAATAGCGGCGCAGCGCGCCATGCCCGCCGCGCGGCTGCACCTCCAGCAGGTCGCCGGCCTGCCAGGCCTGGGCGGCCGGCGGCGTCAGCCGCAGCCGGTACAGCGCGGCGCCGGGGCTGCCCCGGTTGATCCAGTCGCGCTGCACCAGCCGCCAGGGCAGCAGCATCGGCGCCGGCGACAGCTGCACGCCGCCGGCCGCCCCCAGCCGTTCCAGCAGCGCCTGCCAGGCGGCCAGCGCCGTCTCGCTGGCGCGGTCGGCCTCGATGGGCGGCGTCAGCGGCCGGGCGCCGCTGCGGGCCAGCCAGGCCGCCAGCTGCCGGCCGAAGGCGCAGAAATCGGGATAGGCGCTGTCGCCCAGCGCCAGGATGGCGGTCTCCAGCCCGGCGAGCGCGGCGGGCGCCCGCATCACCTGGCGGGCGAAGCCGCGGGCGGCGTCGGGTGGCGCGCCCTCGCCATGGGTGCTGACGATGAGCAGCGCCCGCCCGGCCCGGGCCAGCGCCGCGGCGTCGAGCTGGGCGAGCGGCCGCAGGGAAACCTCGACCCCGCCGGCGCGCAGCGCCGAGGCGCTCTGCTCGGCCAGGCGCAGCGCCAGGCCGGTCTGGCTGGCATGGGCCAGCAGCAGGGGCCGCCGGTCGGGGGCAGGGGCCGCCCGCCGCCGCCGGAACAGCCCGGAGAAGATGGTTACATCTCCACCCATTGGCGCAGCAGGTTGTGGTAGGCGGCGGTCATGCCCAGCACGCCCGGGTGGCTGTCCGGCAGGTCGGCGCGGATCTTCATGATCGACTGGTCCATCTCGAACAGCAGGCGGCGCCGGCTGTCCTCCTTGATCATCGACTGGGTCCAGAAGAAGGACGACCAGCGGCTGCCGCGCGTCACCGGCTCGACCCGGTGCAGGCTGGTCGCGGGATAGAGCACCAGGTGGCCGGCCGGCAGCTTCACCCGCTGGGTGCCGTAGGTGTCCTCGATCACCAGCTCGCCGCCGTCGTAGTCTTCCGGATCCGTCAGGAACAGGGTGGAAGAAACGTCGGTGCGGATGCGCATATTGGCGCCGGGGACGAAGCGGATGGCGTTGTCGACATGCGCGTGGAAGGTCATGCCGACGTCGTAGCGGTTGAACAGCGGCGGGAAGACCCGCAGCGGCAGCGCCGCGCTGGTGAAGGTCGGGTTCAGCCCCAGCGCCTGCAGGATGATGTCGCCGAGCTCGCGCGACTGCGGCGAGTTCTCCGGCACCTGCAGGTTCAGCTTGGCCTTGCCGGACTGCTCGCCGGCGGTGACGCGGCCATCGACCCAGGCGGCTTCCTCCAGGATGCGGCGGCAATGGGCGACCTGCTCGGCGGTCAGGACATTCGGAATATGCACCAGCATGGGCGGGCTCGCTCTGGCGATGGGTCAGTTCATGCAGCAAGGGGGGAGCCGCGATGCGGCTCCCCCCTGTTCCGGCCTCGGAGTTCGGGCCGGGCTCAGAAGTCGGCCGCCACCGTGAACAGCACGGTGCGCCCGGCCGACGGAATGACGCGGCTGCCGAAGACGGCATCGTAGTTCAGCGCGTCGCCCAGGTTGTAGCCGTTCACCTGCACCCGCAGCCGGTCGTTGATCCGGTGCGAGATCATGGCGTCGACCGAGAAGTTGGACGGCGCCTCGGCGGTGTTGGCGGCGTTCAGGAAGACCTGGTCGCGCCAGGTGATGCCGCCGCCGACCGTCAGGTTCCAGGGCTGGCCCTTGTTGATCTCATAGGTGGTCCAGACCGCGGCCGCGTTCTCCGGCACGTACTGCACCCGCTTGCCGACATTCGCCGCCGTGGTGGACTTGCGGGTCTCGCTGTCCATCCAGGTGTAGTTGGCGATGATGTTCCAGGCCGGCGTGATCTGGCCGGTGATGCCGATCTCGACGCCCTGGTTGCGCTGCTCGTCGCTGGTCTGGAAGGCGACGTTGCTGACCGGGTCGACCGCGTTGGCGTTCGACTTCTCGATGCGGAACAGCGAGCCGTAGAGGCCGAGGCGGTTGTCGAAGAAGCCGACCTTGGCGCCCAGCTCCCACAGCGTGTTGCGCTCGGGGTCGAGGTCGTTGCGGAAGGCGCCGACGGTGCTGTTCTGCGTGGTGAACAGCGCGCCCGGCGGCGTCGTGGACGTCGAGTAGGTGCCGTAATAGGTCTGCGTCGGCGTCGGCTGCCAGACGATCGAGGCGCGCGGGTCGACCACGGTGTTCTTGGCGTCGATGTCGGTGCGGGCGTTGGTCGCCAGCGTCACCGCCTCATGGTCGACCTCGTAGCGGCTGATGCGGACGCCGCCGATCAGCGACAGCTCCGGCGTCAGCCACAGCCGCTCGTTCAGGAAGGCGGCATAGGTGGTGATGCCGGTCTCGCGGGTGTTGCTGGCAGCGCCCCGGGCCAGCGACAGGTCGCCGTCGCCGCCGAAGATCGAGGCGGTGGGGCGGGCGGTCAGGTAGCTGTAGCCGGTGCGGTCGATATTCTCGTAGGAGACGTCGATGCCGCCGACCAGCTCGTGCCGGAAGGCGCCGGTGGTGAAGCGGGCGGTCGCCTGGGCGACGTTCTGGATCGCCCAGCTCTCCTGGTGATACGGCGCGCCGGCGCCGCTGACCGTGACCGAGGCCGGGCGGCGGCCGCGGAAATTGCCGATGCAGGTGGCGTCGCAGCTGACCACCGAATAGGCGAAGTCGCGGTCGATGATGCTGAGCCGCGTGTCGTTGCTCAGCGTCAGCCAGTCATTCGCCTTGTGCGAGACGCGGGCGGTCAGCATGTCCACCGTCGTCTTGTCGCGGTCGGTGTCGGTGCCGTACCAGGTGCCGCGCGGCAGGCCGAACTCGGTGGCCGGGCGGGTGATGCTGCTGCCCGGCGTCGCCACCAGCGGAATGCCGGCGTCCGTCGTGTTGTTGTACTGGTAGTGCTGGTAGTGCAGCGAGACGGTGGTGTCGGTGCCCAGGCCGAAGGCGATCGACGGCGCGATGCCGAAGCGCCGGCTGTCGACGTCGCTGCGCCCGACGACGCTGCTGTACTGCCCCATCATGTTCAGCCGGATCGCGCTGGTCTCGCCGATCTGCTGGTTGATATCCAGCGTGCCGCGGGCAAACGGCCCCATGCCGCCGGTCGCCGTCATGCCATAGCTGTTGCCCAGCTGCGGCAGCCGCGTGTTCACCGCCACGCCGCCGCCGACCGAGCCGGTGCCCAGCGCGAAGCCCGACGGGCCCTTGATGACCGAGACATCCTCGTAGGTGAAGGCGTCGCGGGTATAGGCGCCGAAGTCGCGCAGGCCATCGACATAGATGTCGTTCTGGGCGGCGAAGCCACGGATGCGGAACTGGTCGCCGTTGACGCCGCCATTGCCCTCGCCGATCGAGGCGGTGATGCCGGGGACGTTGCGCAGCGCCTGTTCCAGCGTGGTGACGTTCTGCTGCTCCAGGATCTCCCGCGGCACCACGTTGATGGTCTGCGGCGTGTCCTGCACCGTGCCCTGCAGGCGGCCGACCGGGGCCTGGCGCTGCAGCGTGTTGGCCGGCGCCGAGCCCTGCACGTCGACGGCGGGCAGCGACGTCGTGCCCAGGACAGTGCCGGGCGCGGTGCCGGCGCTGCCCTGCGCCAGCGCCGCGCCCGGCAGGCCGAGGGCGATGCCCGCCATCCAGGCTGCGGAATTCGTCCCCGTCCGGGAACCGGTTGCGCTTGTCATGCGGAAATCCTGCGAATGAGAATGCTTCTCAGTCCCTTATGTTTCCCCTGGTAACCGGTCAATCCCGTTTGGCGCTGCGCTGCGGCAATCTTGCAAATGCGACTTTTTTGCAATACCTCCCCGGACGCGCCGCGCTGGACTTCGCGGCCGCCGGCAGGGAAGGTCGCCCAGCGATTTCCTGAAGCAAAACAAGGAGCACCGCCCGATGCAGCGCCGCAGCCTGGCCGCCGGCCTCTTCCTCGCCCCGCTGATGGCGCCGCTCCTGCCCGGCCGTGCCCTGGCCCAGGGCACCGCCCCCGAGCAGCGCGCCGTGCGCCGCTTCTACGCCGACCTCGGCCAGGCCATGTTCGAGGACTCGCTGGCCGCGGCGAAGCAGCTGCACCAGGCGGTCGCCAGCTTCCTGGCCGCCCCCTCGGAGGCCGGCCTCGCCGCCGCCCGCAGCGCCTGGATCGCGGCCCGCGAGCCCTATATGCCCACCGAGGCGCTGCGCTTCGGCAACCCCGAGATGGACGAGCGCGAGGGCCGCGTGAACGCCTGGCCGCTGGACGAAGGGCTGATCGACTATGTCGACCCGCGCTACGGCACCGAATCCGACGAGAACCCGCTCTATGCGGCGAACATCATCGCCTCCCGCAGCCTGAAGTTCGGCGACGAGACCCGCGACCTGTCCACCCTGACGCCCGCGCTCATCGAGGGCCTGCACGAGGCCGCCGGCGTCGAGGCCAATGTCACCATCGGCTACCACGCCATCGAGTTCCTGCTCTGGGGCCAGGACCTGAACGGCACCGGCCCCGGCGCCGGCGACCGCAAGTTCACCGACTACACCACGGCCGACAACGCCGACCGCCGCGGCCAATACCTGAAGATCGTCTGCGACCTGCTGCTGCGCGACCTGCAGGACATGCTCGACCAATGGCTGCCGGGCGGCGCCATCCGCAAGCGCCTGGCCTCCAGCGAGCCGCGGCAGGTGCTGACCGTCATGCTGACCGGCATCGGCAGCCTCTCCTACGGCGAGCTCGCCGGCGAGCGCATGAAGCTCGGCCTGATGCTGCACGACCCGGAGGAAGAGCATGACTGCTTCTCCGACAACACCCATGCCAGCCACCGCGGCAATATCCGCGGCATGGTCGCGGTGTGGCGCGGCGAATACCGGCGCCTGGACGGTTCCACCATCCGCGGCGCCAGCCTGCGCAACCTGGTCGACCGCACCGACCGCCGCCTGCGCGAGGAAATGGACAGCGGCTTCGCCGCGACCGAAGCCGCCTTCGACGCCATCGTCCAGCGCGCCACGACGAAGGAGGCCTACGATCAGATGCTCGCCGAAGGCAACAAGGAGGGCAACGCAACCCTCCAGGCCGGCATCGACGCCCTGCTGGCCCAGACCCGCACCATCGAGCGCATCGTCGCCGCCCTGAAGCTGCCAGCCATCAGCCTGGAAGGCTCGGACAGCCTGGATGATCCGAGCAAGGTCTTTAAGTAAAAGGTCGGGGGAATGAATTCCCCCGAACCCCCATCTTTTTTCTGATGAACGGCTGTTTTCAGACCTTCGCAACAGCGGCAGCGGCGGCATGGCTGCTCGGTGGGGCGCCAGCCAAAAGCCAGGACCTGCGCAACAGCTACCGCCAGCCGGAAGCCAGGCAAGGACTGGACTTCCGGCTCGGCGACAGCATCTTCCGCAAGCTCTGGGTCCAGGCGCCCAGCTCGACCAAATCCTCGGACGGGCTGGGGCCGCTCTACAACGCCCGCTCCTGCGCCTCCTGCCACACCCGCAACGGCCGCGGCCCGATGCCCGTCGGCGAGGAACCGCCGCTCTCCCTGCTGTTCCGCGTTGTCGGCCGTGGTGTAGTCGGTGAACTTGCGGTCGCCGGCGCCGGGGCCGGTGCCGTTCAGGTCCTGGCCCCAGAGCAGGAACTCGATGGCGTGGTAGCCGATAGTGACAT
>NZ_CACSJM010000209.1 GCF_902706185.1 Roseomonas sp. 18066
GCCATGGCCCCCGCCATGCTGCAGGTGCAGTCGAGGCCGGTGGAGCCGTCGCTGCGCTACTGCGACCGCGCCCGGCTGCTGCAGGGCCAGGCCGGCCCCCCCGCCCCCGGCCGCGAGCACATGCCGATCTGGGAAAGCAGCCAGCAGGCCCAGCTCTGCGGCCGCCTCTGGGATGCCGAGGTGAAGATCGGCCTGGCGCAGGAGCGCATGAGCAGCTTCCTGCAGCTTTTCGCCCGGCCGGTGAAGCTGCTGCTGCAGCTGCTGCTGCTGCCCTTCACCCTGGTGGCCTTGCTGATCGACAGCATCCTGGGCTGGATCTACCCGGCCGCCCTGCCGACCATCGGCACCGGCGGCGTTCCCACCCCGATGCACAATCCGCGTCCCGACTGGTCCTGCGAGGATTTCGTCATGGCGCTGACCCGCCATGCCCTGCCGCTGTGCTTCACCCTGCTGGGCACCGGCATCTCCATCCTGCGCGACTGCAGCCAGCGCATGCACCGCTTCGAGCTGGTGCCGACCACCCTGCCGCTCGGCCTCAGCCGGCTGGCGCTCGGCCTGGCGGCGGGGCTCAGCATCGCGCTGTTCAACAGCCCGGACGCGCCGGCGGTCATCCTGCCCGGCCTGCCGCCGCCACCGCCGGCCGACGGCTATCTCTCCGCCCAGGCCCTGGCCTTCCTGGCCGGCTATGGCGTCGATTCGGTCTTCAGCTTCTTCGACAACCAGCTCAGCCGGCTGCGCGACGGCCCGGGCCCGCGGCCGCCCACGCCCCGCTCCTCTTGACCGAGCATCGCCGGCGCCTCGATCCTGGCGGCATGTCCGCCCCGCCCCTGATCGTGCTGACCGGCGCCGGCATCTCTGCCGAATCCGGCCTGGCCACCTTCCGCGACAACAACGGCCTGTGGGAACGCCACCGCGTCGAGGCGGTCGCGACGCCCGAGGCCTTCGCCCGCGACCCGGCCCTGGTCCATCGCTTCTACAATGCCCGCCGCGCCCAGCTGGCCGACCCGGCGATCCGGCCCAACGCGGCGCACCATGCCCTGGCCCGGCTTTTCGCCGCCTGGCCGGGACCGGCGCTGCTGGTCACCCAGAATGTCGACGACCTGCACGACCGGGCGATGCCGGGCTCCGCGGCGCTGCTGCACATGCATGGCGAGCTGAAGAAGATCCGCTGCACCGGCTGCGGCCATGGCCGCGAATGGGCCGGAGACCTCTCCCCCCAGACCCCCTGCCCGGGCTGCGCGGCGACCGGCACGCTGCGGCCGGATATCGTCTGGTTCGGCGAAATGCCGCTCGGCATGGAACGGATCGAGGCCGCCCTGCACTCCTGCGGGCTGTTCCTCTCGATCGGCACCTCGGGGCAGGTCTACCCGGCCGCCGGCTTCTGCGCGGCGCTGCGCGGGCGGGCTCGGACCGTCGAGCTCAACCTGGAGCCCAGTCTCGGGTCGCACCTCTTCTCCGAAGCCATCCAGGGGAAGGCTACCGAGATCGTGCCGGGCTATGTCGAGACCCTGCTGAGCAAGCAGAAACAGTAAGCGCGGGGGAAGGAATTCCCCCGCACCCCCATCTTCTTTCTGTCAGAAAGAATCAGCCTTCATTTTCCAGGCGGGCAATGTCGTCGTCGCTGAAACCGAAATGATGCGCGATCTCATGGATCAGCACATTGCGGACCAGCCGGAACAAATCCTCGCCCGTCTCGATCCATTCGACGAGGATCGGCTCCCGGTACAGGAAGATCATGTCGGGCTCGGCGGCGACGCCCATCACGCTCTTCTCGGTCAGCGGCGTGCCGCGATACAGCCCGGTCAGCTCCCAGGGGTGCTCGAGGTCGAGCGCCTCCAGCGTCTCGTCGTCGGGCACCTCCTCGACCAGGATGGCAGTGCCGCGCACCGCCTCCCGCAGCTGCTCCGGGATCGCCGCGAAGGCGGTCTCGGCCATGTCCTGCAGATCCTCGACGGAAGGCGGATGGTTGAAGCGCATCTCGGCCATCTACCAGACCCTCACCGGCACCGCGAGCCTCAGCCAGGCGGCAGCGGAGGCGACGGCGGCAGCGGCGGCACCACGGGCGCCACGGGGCGGCCATCGCGCAGCAGGTCGCGGATCTCGGCCAGCAGCTTCTCCTGCGCGGTCGGGCCAGCGGCGGCGGCCTTGGCATGGATGCGCAGCTTGGTCAGCACCCGCAACAGCCAGAAGATCGCCATGGCGACGATGACGAAGCTGATGATGGCATTGATGAACTTGCCGACCGCCAGCACCGCGGCGCCGCCCTGCCGCGTCGCCTCCAGCGACGGGCCGCGCTCGCCGCTCAGCACCACGAAGATATTGGAGAAGTCGACGCCGCCGATCAGCAGGCCGATCACCGGGTTGATCAGGTCCTGCACCAGCGAGGTGACGATGCCGGTGAAGGCCGCGCCGATGACGATACCCACCGCCAGGTCCACCACGCTGCCGCGCATGATGAAGGACTGGAATTCCGTCAGCCAGGCAGGCTTGGACACGGTGATCGGTGGCTTCATCGCGGGATCTCCTCGGCTTTTGCCGGAATGCTAACCTGGGCGGGACGCGGGCCAGCGGCCCGGTCCACACTGCCCGGCTAACGGCATGGCTGCCAAGCGGTTGCGGCCGCGCTGGACCTGCCTGGAAATCACCTCGGCTTGAAAGGCGACGCCGGGCGCAAGCCCGGCATCCTGTTCTTGCAGGCGGGGAAATTCCCCGCCCCCGCGTTACGGCGTGGTGCGCGGCGCCGGATTGACCGGGGTCGGCGCCATGCCCATGGCCGGCGCGGCGGTCGGGTTCGGGTTGGCCGGCGTGCCGCCCGGCTCCACCACCATGCCGCCGCCCATATAGGCGCCGTCGGCATTGGCGCGGGCCATGCGCGCATTGCTGCGCGGCGTGGTCGCGCTGCGGCGGCTGCGCGCATTGTCATCCATCGGCGTGCGCACCTCCGGGTTGCGCCAGACCGGCTTGCCCAGGTTCACATCCGAGGGCGACGTCGTGTAGCCGGTCACCGCGCCGGCGCCACCGCCGACCACCGCGCCAACCGCGGCGCCCACCGGGCCGCCGAAGGCGCCGACGCCGGCCCCGGTCGCGGCACCCGCGGCGGCGCCGCCCTGGACGCGATCGCGCTCATTGGTTCCACAGGCCGCCAACGCCAGTGACAGGGCCGCGGCACCCAGGATTTGCAGTCGCATGGTCTTCACTCCCTCTGTCTGGTGCAGAATGAACGCGGCCAAAGCGACAAGGTTGTGCTGGGCTGATAGGCAGGCTGCAGAAAATTTCGGCAATGTATTGGTCACACGCCGGCAGGGTCAGCCGATCCGGAAGGTGTCGATCAGCTTCTGCCCCTCGGGGCCGGCCTTGGCGATCCATTCGGCGACCATCACCTCCGACACCCGGGCCAGGCCCTGGCGCAGCGCCGGCGTGGCGGGGCGGATCTGCACGCCATGCTCGGCCAGCACCGCCTCCCGCCCGCGATGCTCGCCCCGCGCCAGTTCCCAGCCGCGCTTCTCGGCCTGGGCGGCGGCGCGCAGCACGATGCCGCGCAGCGCCTCGGGCAGCGCCTCCAGCGCGCGGGTCTGCAGGAACACCGCGTTCTTGGTCCAGGAGAAGCCGATCTGGGTGAAGATCCGCAGGAAGTCCCAGGCGGCGATATCCACCCCGGTCGCCGCCGAGGTCACCATGCTGTCCACCAGCCCGGTGCGGAAGGCGTGGCGCAGCTCGGCCGCCTGCACCAGCAGCGGCGTCGCGCCGACCAGGGTGGCGAAGCGCTGGGTCTGCGCGTTGTAGGTGCGCAGCCGCAGGCCGTGCAGCGCCTCCACCGTCTCCACCGGCACGTTGCTGAAGATGCCGGAGGGCGGCCAGGGCACGGTGTAGAGCAGGGTCGAGCCGGTGCGGCGGAAACGTGCCTCGACCAGCGGCCGGGCCAGCGCCGCCAGCCGTTCCGCCTGGCCGAAGCCGGCGACCAGCTGCGGGATGGCGTCGAGCTCGAACAACGGGTCTTCCTGCCCATAGGCCGAGAGCAGGATCTCGCCGATCTGCGCCTGGCCGGTCTGCACGCCGCGGCGGATCTCGGTCATGCCGAGCAGGGCCGCGTCGCTGTGCAGCCGGAATTGCAGCCGGCCTTCGCTGTCCTGCGTCACCTGCTCGAGGAAGGCCTGCAGGTTGCGGGTGTGGAAATTGCCCTCGGGATAGGCCGAGGCGACCTGCCAGCGGGTCTGGCCCTGGGCCAGCCGCGGCGCCGCCAGCGCCAGGCCGGCGCCCATCAGCAGCCGCCGGGGCAGGACCGATGCGGGGCTCAGGCTCATGGCATGCCTCCGGCCGGGGAAGCCGCGGCACGCCGCGGCTGTAGCCTCAACCGTTCAGCCCTGCCGGCGTGGCACGCCGCGCGCAAAAACCCCGCCTCCCCGGCATCACACCGTCGAGGTGACGAATTCGCGCAGCTCCTGCGCCTCCTGCTCGGCCTCGGCGATGCGCGCCTTCACCAGGTCGCCGATCGAGATCATGCCGGCCAGCCCGCCGCCTTCCTCCAGCACCGGCAGATGGCGGACGCGGCGGTCGGTCATCATCGCCAGCGCCTCGCCGATCGGGGTGGTGGGGGTGATGGTGTACAGCAACCGGGTCATCAGCTGCTGCGCCAGCAGCTCGCCGGCGGCGGCGGCCTGGCTGGCCAAAGCACGGACAATGTCGCGCTCCGACACGATGCCCAGCACCTGGCCGGCCGGGTCGCGCACCAGCACGGCGCCGATGCGGTGCTGCGCCAGGGTGCGGGCGATGGCCACGGCATCGTCGGCCGGGCCGACCGAGACGACCTGCGAACCCTTGCCGTTCAGGATCTTGGCGATGGTCATGGCGACATCTCCCTGATCGGGACCGGATCGGGGAAAACCGCACCCGACCGCTTCACGCCCCGGTTGATTGAGGTGAAGCCTGCGTGACGCCGCCGTAAGAAGTCCAGATTAATCACCGCTGCCGCGGTGCCGCATCACGCCGCTGTGCTGCCCAGCAGCAGCGCCGCCTCGGCCTGGGCGCGGTGGATCGACAGCACGAAAACCTGACGGTCGCGCCGCAGCAGCCCGTCCAGATCGGCCCCGGTCAGCAGCGCCAGCAGTGCCGCCTGGCCGCCCTGCGGCAGCGCGGTGGTCAGCCCCATCAGCTGGCCCTGCCGGTCCACCACCGGCCCGCCGGAATAGCCCATCAGCGCCGGCATCCGCGCGGTGAAGCCGCGGCCATAGCCGGGCATCTCGGCATCCGGCGCCTCCACCCGCCCGGCCGCGACCGAGGCGCCGATGCCCGGCGCGCCGGCGGCCCAGACCGCCTCGCCCGCGGTGGGCAGCAGGCTGCCGGCCACCGGCGGCGGCGCCAGGAAGCCGGGACCGACGCGCAGCACGGCCAGGTCCATCCGGCCGCTGCGGCCGACCAGCTGCGCCGCCACCTCCGCCCCGTCGCCGCGGCGGAGGGAAAAGCCGCCCTGGTGGCGGCCCAGCACATGGGCGCAGGTCAGCACGTGATGGTCGCCGAAGCCGACCACGCTGCCGCGATCGGCGCCCTCCTGCCGCAGCACGGCGAAGCCGGTGGCGGCGATGCGCTCGGCCGGGGTGCCGATCGCCTCCCGCGCCGCCGGCACAGCGCAGGCCGAGAGCAGCGCCCCCGCCCCGGCCACCAGGAAACCGCGCCGTCCGATGGCCGCACGCCGCATGCGATTCGAACCCCTCTTCGGGCGCGATGATCAACCATCCGGTTAGATCCGTCGCGCAATGGCCTCTGATCGCTGGATTCACGAATTCGTGAATTCGCCAGCGGCCTCACGTTAGGGGGAGGATCTTTGCTCGGGGATTAACGCCAGCGCCTCAGCCGCCGGGTCGCGGAACCGCGGCGCCGGGCCGGCGAAGGCTCAGAACCGGATGCCGGCGAGCAGCAGCATCACCACGATCAGGATCAGCGCCAGGGCGGCATCCAGCCCGACCCCGCGCGGCGCCGCGGCGGGCGGCACCGGCAGGGGCGGCGGCGGCTGCCAGCGCGGCAGCGGGCCGGCATCGTTGGCGGGCGGCGGCGGCGGGCCATAGCCCAGCGCCACCCGCTCCAGCCCGGGCAGGCTGTTGCGGCGCCAGACCACGCGCAGGCCGCGTTCCGGCAGGCCGGCGTCAGGCATCGGGCGTCACGCTCCGCGGCAGGTCTCGATGATGCAAGGCGTCGGGCCGGGTCACCGCCTGCTCTCCCCCGCCGGCGGCGGGTCCGCACGGCGCAGCGGGCAGCATAACCCGATTTCCCGGCACGGCGCAGCCGGACGCTGCGCCGTGCCGGTCACGTCAGGCGGCGGGCGGCGGTTCGGCGGTGGCGACGGGCACCGGCTCGATCATTTCCTCCGCCTCGCGCTTCAGCCGCAGGTAGGAGCGCAGCGACAAGGGCAGCATCGAGGTGTAGATCAGCCCGGCCGCGGCCAGCGCCGCCCAGGGCTCGCTGACCAGCAGCGCGGCATAGGCGCCGACCGAGAGCAGCAGCGGCAGGATGTATTCGCGCCGCACCTTGAAGTTCTTGAAGGACCAGGTCGGGAAGGTGCTGACCAGCATCAGCGCCGTGCCGATCAGCACGATGGCCACGAAAAGCGGGTGGCGCACCGCCGCCGCCAGGCTGTCCCAGCCCCAGCCGGAGAAGGCCAGCGAGGCGAAGACCGGGAACATGCCGAGCAGCGCGCCGGCCGGGGCCGGCACGCCGGTGAAGAAGCTCTGCGAATAGGCCGGCTTCGGCGGCGGCCCGGTCAGCGGCATCGGCCCGGCATCCAGCGTCGCGTTGAAGCGCGCCAGCCGCAGCGACATGCAGACCGCGAACATCACGCAGGGCACGAAGCCGAGGCCCCGGTAGTCGTGCATGGTCCACTGGTAGAGGATCATCGCCGGCGCCACGCCGAAGGACAGGAAGTCGGCCAGGCTGTCGAATTCGGCGCCGAAGCGGCTGGTCGCCTTCAGCAGCCGCGCCAGCCGGCCGTCCAGCCCGTCGATGGCGCCGGCCAGGATGATGAGGCCCGCCGCCGGCTCCCACCGGCTCTCCAGCGCGAAGCGCATCGCCATCAGCCCGGCGCAGAGGCCGAGCAGCGTCATGATGTTCGGGATCAGCCGGTTGAAGGACTGGCCCTGGAAGCGCGGACGCTGGCGTGCGGCGAAGCGGAAGCGGCGGGGGCGCGGCGGTCGCTGCATCAGGCGGGCTCGCCCGGCATGACGAAGGCCTTGGCCGGCGCCGGCTCGGGCGGCGGCGTCAGATCGGCGATCACCGTCTCGCCGCCGATCATCGTCTGGCCCTCGACCACCAGCGGGCGGACGCCCTCGGGCAGGTACAGGTCGGTGCGGCTGCCGAAGCGGATGATGCCGAAGCGCTCGCCGACGCGCAGCGGGTCGCCCTCGCGCACGTCACACAGGATGCGGCGCGCGATCAGGCCGGCGATCTGCACCACCGCGATCTCCCGCCCGTCGGGCAGGCGCATGGCCAGGGCGTTGCGCTCGTTGTCGGTGCTGGCCTTGTCCATGTTGGCCGAGAGGAACTTGCCGTGGTGATAGGCGATGCGGGTGACCGTCGCGGTGCAGGGGCTGCGGTTCACATGCACGTCCAGCACCGACAGGAAGATCGCGACCCGCCAGCGCGGCGCGTCGCCGAGGCCGAGCTCGGCCGGCGGCACCGCCGGGCGGATGCTGACCACATGTCCGTCGGCCGGGGCCACGAAGACCGGCCGGTCCGGCACCACCCGTTCCGGATCGCGGAAGAAGTAGAGGCAGAACAGGGTGAAGCCGAGGCCCAGCCAGAACAGCCAGGAGCCGCCGACGAGGCCACCGGCCAGGAGGCCGACCACGGCCACCGCCGCGCCGCCGATGATGAAGGGCCGGCCTGCCGGATGCGGCGGGGCCAGGACCATGCGAAGGCTTTCAAGGAGCGCCATGATACCTGCGGTTATGGTCGGTCGCGGTCGCGCAAACAACCCTCGCCCGAGGGGCAGGGTTGCAGGCGGCGCCAGCGTCGGCGTTGAAGGGAACGGTTTCGGGCCGCCCGGCCAGCCTCAGCTGGGCGGCAGGACAAAAACCTGGCCGGGATAGATCCGCGTCGGATCGCGGATCTGGTCGCGGTTGGCGCGGTAAATCACCGTGTAGCGCATGCCACGGCCATAGCTGGCGCGGGCGATGCGCCACAGGCTGTTGCCGGGCTGCACGGTGACGCGGCCTTCGGCGGCGACCAGCTGGCGCGGCTCGCGCTGGAAGGGCAGCTCCAGCCGGGCGGTCACCTGGCCGCGGGCGCCGATCTGGTCGAGCCGCAGCGTGTGCATCCCCGGCTGCGGCTGCGCGGCGGCGGCGGGCGTCAGGCTCCAGCGGCCCTCGGCATCGGGGGTGGCGTCGCCGATATGGGCCTGGTCGACATAGAGCCGCACCAGCGCGCCCGGCGGCGCGGCGCCGGCGAAGCGCATGTCGCCGTCATCCTCGTAATCGACCACGTCCAGCGCCAGGCCGCGGCGGGCCAGGGGCGCGGCGGCGGCGGCCGGCGCGCCATTGCTGGCGACGGGACGCGGCGCCGGGGCGTCGCCCTGCAGCAGGCGCGGGGTGGCGCTCGCCCCCGGGGCCGGCAGCAGCACGGCGACCGGGCCGGGCGCGGGGTCGGCGGCG
>NZ_CACSJM010000210.1 GCF_902706185.1 Roseomonas sp. 18066
GGGCGGGCGCGATTTCCGCAGGCTTTTCAACGACCGCGGCCGGCATGACGGGCGCCTTGGCCAGCAGCGCCGCCAACGGCGAGGCTGCCGCGGTCACCTGCGGCGCCAGCACCGGCGTGGCCGGCGTCGAGGCCGGTGGCGGCGCGGCCGGCGTCAGCGGCGCCGTGCTGGCCAGCACCGGATTGGGCAGGACGGGGGTCGAGGCTGCCGGCGGCGCGGTATCCGGCTGCGGCATGGCAACGGGGTCTGGCGCGCCGAAGGACGCCAGGCTGTCACGCAGCGCGGGTGACGTGCCTCCCTGCTCCTCGCGGACGGGCTGGTTGCCGAAGGACCGGTAGCGGATCCCGGGGGCGCGCAGCGCAGCCACAACGCGGGCGACGTCGATATCCTGGCCCATAAGCCGCCTTAACTCCTTCGGGGAGCACAGAATGCCCTCTCGGCGCCGCGCACGAAACCACATATTCGCAAGCGTGGCCCGAACATATTTTGAGATTCTACGCTTTTTCCGGCAAAGCGGCCAATGTGAGCAATTTTAAGACAGATGAATAATAATCATCCCGGGCGAAAGGCGGATTTTGCCGGGCCGGCGGGCGCTCGCCGAGCTGCTCCATGACGTAGCCGCCGAGTCCGCGCAGCCCCGGCGCCGCGGCATAGGGGCCGATCCGATTCGTCGTCAAATCCACCCAGGCCGGCCATTGCCGGTGCGCCGGGTCGCTCCAGAAGCGCGCGGCGGCCAGCGCCCCCGGCTCATCCGCCAGCCCGGCCCAGCAGAGATACAGCGGCACCCGCACCGCGTCGTAGGAGAAGCGCGGCGGCCAGCGGGCCGGCAGCGACAGCGCGCCATCGGCCCGCGCCACGGTCAGCCAGTCCGGCGGCAGGCCCCAGCGGCCGAAGCGGGCGCGGCGCAGCAGCCGCAGCCCGTCGCCGGCCAGCGCCAGCCAGGCCGGGTCGGGCACCGCGCGGGCCAGCACGCCCAGGATCGGGAAGGCATAGTAGGACGGGTTGACGGTGACGCTGTCGGCCGCCTCGAAGCCGTGCAGCGCCGGCAGCAGCAGGGTGCTGCCGGCGACCTGGCGCAGCAGCAGCCGCAGGATGTCGCGGGCGATGGCGGCGCCGGCCTCGGTGAAGCCGGCCTCCGGCCAGCGCCGCCCGGCCAGCAGCAGCGCCGCGCCGATGAACAGGTCGCCATCGGTGGCGTTGTTGCGGTCGGGCACCGCATCGCCGCGGTCGGGGATATAGCGCCAGGCCGCCAGCCGGTCCTGCGGCCGGGTCAGCCAGCGCCGGGTCCAGGCCCAGATCAGCTCGAAACCGGCGCGGTCGCCGGCGCGCTCGGCGCAGAACAGCGCCCAGCCCTGCCCTTCGGAATGCGAGACATTCTGGTTGCCGGTATCCACCACCCGGCCCTCGGGGCGCAGGAAGTCCTGGCGGAACTGCGCCCAGCCGGCGACCAGCGCGGCCGAGGGCGCCGCCCCTGCTTGCGGCACGCCGCCCAAAGGCTGCCCACCCAGGGGCGAGGCGGCATGCGCCGTCGCCGCGCCCAGCACGCCCCAGCCGCCCAGCATCCCGCGTCGCGACAACCCCACCATGGCGGCAGGCTAGCGGCGCGGGATTTACCAGGAGCTTGCGACGGCGCGGCGGCGCGGTGGCTCAAGCGGGGGTGGCTCAGGCCGAATGGCTCAAGCCGGCGTGGCGAGCCAGTCGCGCAGCAGCGCCGTGCTGGTCTCCGGCTGCTCCATGGTCGGCAGGTGGCCGGAGCGGGCGATGCGGGCCAGCCGGGCGCCGGGGATGCCGGCGGCGATCTCCTCGGCCAGCTCGGGCGGGGTCAGGATGTCCTGCTCGCCGACCGCGACCAGCGTCGGGCAGCTGATCTGCGCCAGCAGCGGCCGGCTGTCGGGGCGCTGCAGGATGGCCAGCTGCTGGCGCAGGAAGGCGTCGCGGCCGACGCGGTCGGCCATGGCGCGCACCTCGTGGCCGAGCGGGCCGTCCACCGCCTCCGGATGCAGCAGGCTGGGCAGCAGGCGCGGCGTCACGCCACGGAACTGGCCGGTGCGGGTCAGCGCCATCAGCCCGCGGCGGCGCCGCGCGGCCTCCGGCGCGTCGGGCCGGGCGGAGGTGTCGAACAGCGCCAGATGCGTCACCCGGTCGGGCACCAGGCGGAGGATCTCGAAGGCGACGTAGCCGCCCATCGACAGGCCGGCGAGGGCGAAGCGCTCGGGCGCGCCGTCCAGCACCCGCAGCGCCATGGCGCGCAGCGTGTCGTCCTGCGTCAGGTCGGCGACCCGGCAGTCGGCCAGGCCGTCGAGGCCGGCGATGGTGTCGCGCCACAGCCGCGCGTCGCAGAGCAGCCCGGGCAGCAGCAGCAGGGGATGGGGGTTCGGCATGGTGTCCGAGGGTTACGCCTGCCGTGGCGATCCGGCAACGGGGCGGCGATCGTGGCGAAAGCACCCTGCGGGGCTGGGAAAGCACCCTGCGGGGCCGGGAAACCGCCCTGCCGGGCCGGGGAAAACCTTGCCAAGCCGATGCGAGCGGCGCATATGCGGGTCTCGGATGCCGGAGAATGGGCTGCGCGGGTCTCGCGTGGCGGGCCGGCACGCATCCCGCCGCCCGCCGGCGAAGGAACCGACTGCCCTTGAGCGATCAGCCTGACGTGACCGCGCCCCGCGTGGCCGAAACCGAGCATTCCGACGCCATGCCCCCCGACGCCCCGGTCGAGGTCGCGCCGCCGCGCGCCACCTTCGACGATCTGGGCCTGTCCGAGCCGCTGCTGCGCGGCGTCGCCGAGGCCGGCTATGTCCACCCGACGCCGATCCAGGAACAGGCCATTCCGGTCGTCCTGATGGGCCGCGACGTCATGGGCTGTGCCCAGACCGGCACCGGCAAGACCGCCAGCTTCGTCCTGCCGATGATGGACATCCTGGCCGGCAGCCGGGCCAAGGCGCGCATGCCGCGCAGCCTGATCCTGGAGCCGACGCGCGAGCTGGCGCTCCAGGTCGCCGAGAACTTCGTCAAGTACGGCACGCACATGAAGCTCAATCATGCGCTGCTGATCGGCGGGGAGAGCATGTCCGACCAGCGCGACGTGCTCGACAAGGGCGTCGACGTGCTGATCGCGACGCCGGGCCGGCTGCTCGACCTGTTCGAGCGCGGCCGCGTCATGCTGGCCGACTGCAAGGTGCTGGTCATCGACGAAGCCGACCGCATGCTGGACATGGGCTTCATCCCCGATGTCGAGCGGATCGTCAGCCTGCTGCCGCCGCTGCGCCAGACGCTGTTCTTCAGCGCCACCATGGCGACCGAGATCCGCAAGCTGGCCGACGCCTTCCTGCAGAACCCGAAGACCATCTCGGTCTCCGCCCCCGCCTCCGTCGCGACCACGATCACCACCGGCGTGGTCTTCGTGCAGGAGCAGGACAAGCGCGAGGCGCTGCGCCGGCTGATCCGCAGCCAGGAAGTGCAGAACGCGCTGATCTTCTGCAACCGCAAGCGCGATGTCGACGTGCTGCACAAGAGCCTGGGCAAGCATGGCTTCAAGGTCGGCGCGCTGCATGGCGACCTAGCGCAGTCGGTCCGCTTCGCCACGCTGGAGAAGTTCAAGGCCGGCGAGCTGCAGCTGCTGGTCTGCTCCGACGTCGCCGCGCGCGGCATCGACATCGGCGGGCTGAGCCACGTCTTCAACTTCGACGTGCCGTTCCGCGACGAGGACTATGTCCACCGCATCGGCCGCACCGGCCGCGCCGGGCGCGAGGGCCATGCCTTCAGCATCGCGACCGCCGACGACGTCAAGCTGATCACCGCCATCGAGACGCTGACCGGCAAGCCGATCCCGCGCATCGAGGTCACCGGCCTCGACGTGGTGACGCCGGAAGAGCTGGCCGAGGCGGCCTCCGCCCCGCGCGGCGGGCGTGGCCGCGGCAAGCCGCATGGCAAGGACGCCAAGGGTGGCCGCGGGCGCAGCGAGCCGCGGGGCGAGCAGCGCGGCGAAGCGCGCGCCGAGGCGAAGCCCGAGGGCCGTGGTGGCGACAGCCGGCGCGGGGGCGACAAGGAAATCGTCCGCCGCGGCGTCAACCGCCAGCGCGACGAGGTCGAGGATCTGGGTGGCGAGACGCCGCCGCGCGAGGAGCCCCGCCGTGACGAGCCGCGCCGCGAGGAGCCCCGCCGCGACGACCGTCGCCGCGAGCGCGAGGACCGTCCCCGCGACGAGCGTCCGCGCGAGGCGCGCGAGGATCGGCCGCGTGACGAACGTCCCCGCGAGGATCGCCCGCGCGACGAGCCGCGCCGCGAGAGCCGTGGCCGCGACGAGAGCCGCCGCGAGGAACCGCGCCGCGAGCGGGAGGGTCGCCGCGAGGAGCGTCGTGACGACCGCCGCCGCGACCGCGACGATCTCGGCCCCGCCGTGCAGGGCTTCGGCGACGCCGTGCCGGCCTTCATGCTGATCCCGATCCCCCGCCCGCAGCGCGATACCGCCCCGGCCGAGTCGGCCGGCGGCAACGCCGAGCTGGGCGCCGAGGCGGCCTGAGACCGACCCGCCGCCGCCCTTCGGGGCGGCGGCGGCGTTTCCGGGCCTGGGCTTCGGGCCCGCCCCCGCGCCTGCTGGCCCATTGCGTCGGGGCAGCGCCGGCGCCAATCTCCGGCCCCTTACGTGCCGCAGCAGCCGCCTGCAGGAGAGAAACCCCATGAATGCCGTGACCCAGACCGCCAAGCCCAGCTTCGTGTGGGACGACGCCCTGCTGCTGGAAGACCAGCTCTCCGAGGATGAGCGGCTGATCCGCGACGCGGCCCGCCAGTACTGCCAGGAGAAGCTGTTCCCGCGCGTGCTGGAAGCCAACCGCCATGAGGTCTTCCACCGGGAGATCATGAACGAGTTCGGCGAGATGGGCTTCCTGGGCGCGACCCTCGACAGCCATGGCTGCGCCGGCGTCAACTATGTCTCCTACGGGCTGATCGCCCGCGAGGTGGAGCGGGTCGACAGCGGCTATCGCTCGGCCTTCTCGGTGCAGTCGTCGCTGGCCATGTTCCCGATCTGGGCCTATGGCGCCGCCGAGCTGAAGGACCGGCTGCTGCCGGGCATGCAGAAGGGCGAGCTGATCGGCTGCTTCGGCCTGACCGAGCCCGATGCCGGCTCCGACCCGAACTCGATGCGCACCCGCGCCAAGAAGGTCGATGGCGGCTACCTGGTGTCGGGCTCGAAGACCTGGATCACCAATTCGCCGATCGCCGATGTCTTCGTGGTCTGGGCCAAGGACGAGGCCGGCGACGTGCGCGGCTTCGTGCTGGAGAAGGGCATGAAGGGCCTGGCGGCGCCGAAGATCGAGGGCAAGTTCAGCCTGCGCGCCTCGACCACCGGCATGATCATGATGGAAGAGGTCTTCGTCCCCGAGGGCAACAAGCTGGATGTGAAGGGGCTGAAGGGTCCGTTCTCCTGCCTCAACCGTGCCCGCTACGGCATTGCCTGGGGCGCGCTGGGCGCTGCCGAGTTCTGCTGGCACGCGGCGCGTTCCTACACCATGGACCGCAAGATGTTCGGCCGTCCGCTGGCGCAGACGCAGCTGATCCAGAAGAAGCTGGCCGACATGCAGACCGAGATCACGCTCGGCCTGCAGAGCGTGCTGCGCCTGGGCCGGCTGTTCGACGAGCACCGCGTGGCGCCCGAGATGATCTCGCTGTGCAAGCGCAACAGCTGCGGCAAGTCGCTGGATATCGCCCGGATGTCGCGTGACATGCATGGCGGCAATGGCATTGCCGACGAGTATCACGTGATCAGGCATGCGATGAACCTCGAGGCGGTGAACACCTATGAGGGCACGCATGACGTGCATGCGCTGATCCTGGGCCGCGCCCAGACCGGCCTGAACGCGTTCTAAATTGACGGGAGGTCCAGGAACCTCAGGTTCCTGGTCGGGGGTCCAAGGGGGGCAGATGCCCCCCTTGTCTTGTTTCTAGGGGTTGTTGTGCTGTGGAAGTGCTGATCGACGGTCTTGGTGCCGCTGGCGACGGTTTGGCCGTCGCACCTGATGGTGCCCGCCTGTTCATCCCGGGCGTGCTGCCTGGCGAGCGGGTGCGTGTGGAGGGCCCGGTGGTGCTCACCCCCAGCCCCGACCGCGTCGATCCCCCCTGCCCGCATTACGGTCCTTGCGGCGGCTGCGTGACGCAGCACCTGGCGCTGGGTCCGTACTCGATCTGGAAGCGCGCCCGCCTGATCGAGGCGCTGGAGCGGGCCGGCTTCCGCGACCCGCCGGTCGCCGCCACCGAGGTGACGCCGCCGGCCACGCGGCGCCGCGCCGACCTGGCGTTGAAGCGCCGCCCGGATGGCAGCGTGGCGCTGGGCTTCCATGCCCGCGGCGACAGCGCCCGGGTGGAGGATCTCTCGACCTGCCACGTGCTGGACCCGCGGCTGGTGGCGCTGTTCGAGCCGCTGCGGGCGATGCTGCGCAGCCTGGCCTGCTTCCGGAAGGAAGGCTCGGCGATGCTGAACCTGCTGGACAGCGGGCCCGACCTGCTGCTGCGGCTGGACGGCACGCCCGGGGTGCAGGAGCGGACGGCGCTGGCCGCCTTCGCCCAGGCGCATCGCATTTCGCGGATTTCCGGCAGCAGCCTGAAGGGCCTGGTGGCGGAGACGCTGGCGCAGGTCAGCCCGGTGGCGATGCAATTCGCCGGGGTGTCGGTGACGCCACCGGCCGGGGCCTTCCTGCAGGCGACGCCGCAGGGCGAGGCCGCCATCATCCGCGCCGTGCTGGCCGGGCTGCCGAAGAAGCTGACCAACAAGTCGCGCATCGCCGAGCTGCATGCCGGGCTGGGGACGCTGTCGTTTCCGTTGTCCGCCGTGGCGCGGGTCGCGGCCTATGAAGGCGCGCCCGAGACCGTCGCCGCGCTGGATGCCGCGGCGCGCAAGGCGGGCGGCCGGGTGGTCGCTACCAAGCGCGACCTGGTGCGGCAGCCGCTGTCGCCGAAGGAGCTGGAGGCCTTCGCCGGGCTGGTGCTGGACCCGCCCTTCTCCGGCGCCGTCGAGCAGATGCCGGCGCTGGCGCGCAGCAGCCTCGGGCGGATCGTCTATGTCTCCTGCAACCCGGCGGCGCTGACGCGGGATGCCAAGACCCTGCTGGGGGGCGGCTGGCGGATCGAGGCGGCGACGCCGATCGACCAGTTCCTGTGGTCCGCCCAGCTCGAGGCCGTGGTGGTCTTCGCCAAGGGCAAGTAGCTACCCCGCCTCGTCGCCCCAGGGCACGTCGAGGTCGCGCAGCATGGCGGCGACCTCCGGATGGCCGCGCTGGTCGACCAGGCCGAAGCTGGGCTCGCGGCTCCAGACCAGGAACTGGCCGTTGATGAAGACCGGCACCGCCTCGGCGTTCAGCCGGCGCAGGAAGGCGCGGCCGAGCTGCGCCAGCCCGCCCTTGCGCACCACCACCCAGTCGGGCTGCGGCTCGCCGGGGGCGGTCGGCGTGCTGCGGGCATGGGGCAGGACAGCGGCCAGCGCCGCGGGGGCCAGCAGGCTTTCGTGGTCCAGCCGGCGCTCGGCCAGGAAGTCGACCACCTCCGCCCAGGCGCGGTCGGTTTTCGGAAAGGTCGCGGGCTCGGGGTCGTCCTGGCCGGCGCGCAGCCGCAGGCGGCGGTGCAGGTCGTCCAGCAGCGCCATCTGCGAGGGGCGCGGCGGGCGGATGAAGCCGGCGCGGACCACGGCCTGGGCCTCGGGCAGATGGTGGTTGTCCAGCAGGCAATGGGCGAGCTCGAGGCGCAGCTGGGCGGTCGCATTGCCGGCGATCAGCGCCTGGCGCAGCACGCGCAGCGCGATGGCCTCGCCGGGCGGGCCCGGGTGGCGGCGGCGCATCAGGGCAGCCAGCTGCCGGGCATAGCTGGCGCAGACCAGGCGGCGCGGGCGGACCAGCGGGCGCAGCAGGGCGTCGGGCACGCGGCCGGTGTCGAGGGCCGCCTGCAGCATCGGCCGCACCCAGCCGGTGTCGACGGCGAAGCCGATCGAGTCATGGTTGACGAGCGGGGTCAGCACGCGCTGCACCGGGCCGGCCGCCTCGATCAGGGCGGCGTGGCGGGCATCCTCCTCGAAGCGGGGGTCGTGGAACAGCAGGGCCTGGCCGGCGATGTCGCCGGGGGCGATGCGCATGCCGGCATGCAGCTCCGGCCGGTAGCAGTCGCGGCTGCGGCGGAAATCGAAGTCGCCGACATCGTCGGGATGCACCGAGGCCTGGGGCGAGAAGGCCAGCACCACGTCGGCGCGCAGCCGGGCGCTGTATTTCAGCGCGGCATAGGCGCCCATGCTGAAGCCGTAGAGGATGATGCGCCTGTGGCGGTCCAGCACCGGCTGCAGCCTGGGCAGCAGCTCCGCCATGTCGCCCTGCGGGAACCAGCCGGCGGAATAGTCGGTCAGCCCCAGCACCGAGACGCCGAAGCGCGCCAGATAGGCCGCGCCCCAGATGTCGCGCGCCGGCTGGCGCGGGGCGATGGAGACGATCAGCGCCTCGCTGCCCTTGTCGCGGTAGAGCGCGGCGACGCGGCCGGTGTCGTGCAACAGGTCAGGCGGGGCGACGCCAGGGGCAGCGGCGGGGGC
>NZ_CACSJM010000211.1 GCF_902706185.1 Roseomonas sp. 18066
CGAGCGCTTCGAGATCATCGGCGATGTCCGCGGCGCCGGGCTGATGGTCGGCGTCGAGCTGGTGACCGACCGTGCGACCAAGGCCCCCGGCACCGCGGCAGGCTGGGCAGCACCGCTTCCATGGCCGCCAAGAAGTGGTCGGCATGCTCGGGGCGGAAGACCAGCGGCGGGCGGATCTTCAGCACATTGGCATGCGGGCCGGAGGCGCTGATCAGCACCCGCCGCTCGCGCAGGCCATTGACCAGGGCCGCGGCCGCCGCGGTGCCGGGGGCCTTGGTCGCACGGTCGGTCACCAGCTCGACGCCGACCATCAGCCCGGCGCCGCGGACATCGCCGATGATCTCGAAGCGCTCGGCCAGGCGGCGCAGCCCGGCCATCAGATAGGCGCCGGTGGTGCGGGCGTTCTCGACCAGCTGCTCGTTCTCGATCACCTCCAGAACCGCCTGGCCGACGGCGCAGGAGACCGGGTTGCCGCCGAAGGTGTTGAAATAGCGGGTGCGCTCGCCGAAGCGGGCCAGGATTTCCGGCCGCGCCACCATGCCGGCGATCGGATGGCCATTGCCCATCGGCTTGCCCATGGTGACCATGTCCGGCACCAGCCCGTGTCGGGCAAAGCCCCACATGGCGTCGCCGGTGCGGCCGAAGCCGGGCTGCACCTCGTCGGCGATGAACAACCCGCCGGCCTCGCGGATCGCCTCGACGGCCGGGGCCAGGAAGCCGGCCGGGTCGGTGAAGACGCCGTCGCTGGTGAAGGCGGTGTCGACCAGCAGCGCTGCGGGCTGGATGCCGGCGGCCTGCATGTCGGCGATGGCGGCGCGGACATCGGCCGCGAAGCGTTCGGCCACGCCCTCGCCGCCGCGATAGCCATCGGGCGCCGGCACGGTGCGGACGTTCTCGCCGAGGGAAATGCCGGTGCCGAGCGAGGGCGACATCTCGGAGATGGCGACGGTGACGCCGTGATAGGCCAGCCTGGTCACGATGAAGCCGGTGCCGCCCGTGTAGGAGCGGGCGACGCGGAAGGCCAGGTCGTTCGCCTCGCTGCCGGTGCAGGTGAACATCACATGGCTCAGCTCGGCGGGGAAATAGCCCAGCAGCTTCTCGGCATAGTCGAGAATGCCTTCGCTCAGATAGCGCGTGTGGGTGTTGAGGACCGACGCCTGGCGCGACAGGGCGGCCACCACATGCGGGTGGCAATGCCCGACCGAGGCGACGTTGTTGTAGACGTCGAGATAGGCGCGCCCGTCGGGGTCGTAGAGCCAGACCCCCTCGCCGCGCACCAGATGCACCGGATTGGCGTAGAACAGCCGATAGGCCGGGCCGAGCAGGCGCTCGCGCCGGGCGATCAGGGCGCGCTCGCGCTCCGCCACGCCATTGGTGGCGCGCGCGTCGTAGGCGTTGATCATGCTCATCGGCCGAGAACCTCCCGCAGATATTGTCTGGCATCCTGGCGCGGCAGGGCGCCCATGCGGCGCAGCCCGGACAGGCTGCGCGGGTAGTTGCGCAGGATATACTCCGCATTGCCGGGCTGCCGCAGCGCCCGCCAGCCGCTGATGATGACCGAGACCGCGCTGCGTGTCGCGATCAGGTCGGACAGCACCTCGAGCTCCTCGTCCCAGAGCGGGCAGGCGGCATCGAAGGCGGCGATCAGCTGGGCCGGGCCTTCCAGCGGATGGCCCTCGGCGGCCAGGGAATAGGCGGCGGCGGTGGCCAGGTCCTGCACCAGCGGCGCCCGCACCATGTCGCCGAAATCGATGATGCCGGTGATGCGCTGGTCGTCCACCGCATCGGCCAGGATATTGTGCGGGTTGAAGTCGTTGTGGATGACCTGCGGGCGGAGATCGGGCAGCAGCGGCAGGGCATGGCGCTCCAGCCGGTCGAGGATGCCCAGCGCCAGGTCGCGGTCGGCGGGCTCCGGCAGCTGCTCAGCGAAGCCCCGCAGCTGCAGCGCGCGCTGGATATCCCACAGCAGCACATGGCTCTCGGCCGGGTGGCGGAAGCCGGCGAGCGCGCGGTCCAGCCGGGCCAGGCCCTGGCCGATGGCGGTGCGCTGGGCACGGTCCGGCGCGGTCAGGTGCAGCGGCCGGCCGGGCAGGTAGTCGAGCACCCGCACCCGGCAGGCCGCGCCGCCATCCGCCGGCTGCCAGACCGCCTCGGCGGCGTCGCCGGACAAAGGCAGGTGCAGCCGCGGCACCGGCAGGGTCGGGTCGGCGGCGGCGGCATGCATCAGCGCGCGGCTCTGGAAGTCGGAGACCGCCGGGTCCTCGGCCGCGTTGATCACCCGCATGGCGTATTCGCGGCCATCGCGGGCGACGAGCAGGAAATTGCGGTCGCGCTCGGCGGTCAGCGGGCGGATGGCGCCATCCAGGCCGAAGGCCTGCCGCGCGAAAGCCTCGGCCTCGGCCGTGGTGATGGCCGGCACCGGGCTGTCCAGCACCGCGCCCAACTGCTCCGTCATATCTGTGTCCGTGCTATTTTATACAATCTACACCCGGATCCGGGCGCCGTGAAGCTAGCCGCCGACGCGGCCGCCATTCTCGCGCAGCAGGGTGACCAGGGTGCTGCGCGGCGGGATGGCCGGGTCGAAGGCGGGCCAGCGGGTGCCGGGGCGGTCGAAGCTGGCGCCGGGCTCGGCGCCCGGGGTGCGCACCAGGGCGAAGAGCGCGAGCCCGTCGGGCGACATCGCCGCGCCGCCGATCGCAGCCCCGCGCGGCGCGCCATAGAGCGGCAAGGCGAAGCCCTTGCCCGGCCCCTCGCTGTCACATCCAAAAAGAATATCGGGCTGGGCGCCGACGCGGCCGTCATGGTCGGTGCCGATCCACAGCCGGCCGCCGGCATCGACCGACAGGGTCGCGGGGCTCTCCGGCCAGGCGCCGGCGCCCGGCCGCGGCACGCCGCCCAGCAGCAGGATCGAGGCCGCCGCCGTCGCCGCGCCATGGTCGCCGCCGGCGGGGATGATCTCCAGGATCTGCCCGGCATTGGAGCCGGCGCGCGGGTTCAGCGCATCGACCTGGTCGGGGCGCCGGGCGGCATTGCCCTTGCAGGCCAGGTAGAGCCGGCCGGAGCGCGGCTCGACCACCAGCCCGGCCGGCAGGTCGAAGGCGGTGGCCCCCGCCTGCCCCGCCGCGGCGATCGGATTGAGCGCGGTCTCGGCGCCGGCCGGCAGGGCTTCCCAGGCGATCCCCTGGCGGGTGGCGCGGGCGGCGAAGAGGGTGCCGCGGTCCAGCGCATCCGGCTCGGTCGCCGGCCCGGCCGAGACGAAGCGGAACAGAAAGCCGAAGGCGCGGTGGTCGGACAGATAGACCACGGCGCGGCCGTCGCGGGTGAGCGCCGCAGCCACGTCGCCGCGCGGGAAGCGGGCCAGCGCCGTGCGCTTGGCCGGCACCGAGGCCGGGTCCAGCGCGTCGAGCTCGGCCACCCAGCCGAAGCGGGTGCCGTCGGCGAATCGCGGGTCCAGGCGCGACAGGCGGGCGACCCAGGGGGCCGGGTCGTCCTCGGCCAGCAGCAGCGTGCCCCAGGGCGTGGCGCAGCCGCCCGACAGGCCGAGCAGCCCCTGGATGGCGGTGCCCACCGCCTCCGAGCCCGGGCCGGTCAGGCGGCACAGCGTGTCGCCACCGAGCCGCCGCGACTGGTAGCCGCCATCGACGACGACCCAGCGCCCGCCCTGCTTCTCGATGTTCAGCAGGGACGCGCCCTGCAGCTGGGCGGAAACCGCCGGCCGGTCGCGGCCATCGGGGAAGACCATGGCCGGGTCGACGGTCGGATGCGCCACCGCCAGCACGCCGCGCGACAGCCCGTCGGCGCCGGGCGGCGACAGCACCATGCCGCAGATCCGCCCGTCCCAGCCGAACTGGGTCGAGGCGGCCTCGGCGGTCGGGCGGCGCGGGTCCCAGGCGCGGGCGTCGAAGGTGACGCGGTCGCCCCAGCGCACCAGCACCTCGCGGCGATAGCCGGGGGCCAGGCTGTCATCCAGCTTCACCGGGAAGCGGGCCGGCGGCATGTCGAGGCTGACGACCTGCGCCGCCGCCGCCCGCGCCAGCAACGGCAGCCCGGCGGCACCCGCCAGCAAGGCACGCCGGCCGGTCATGCCGAAAGCTCCGCCACCGGACGGGGGGCGTCGTGGACGGTCACCGGCGGCAGCGCCTCGGCAAAGAGCGCGATCTCGACCAGGCAGGACTGCGCCGCGCTGCCCTGGCCGAGGCGGGAGGTGCCGTGGTCATGCGTCAGCACATTCGGGTTGCCGTGCACGTCGAGCCGGCCGGGGCGGTGCTCCGGGTCCCACCAGGCGCCGGTGGCCATGGCGACGACGCCGGGGCGGATGCCGTCGGTGACCTGCAGCCCGGCGAGACACGCGCCGCGGTCGTTGAAGACGCGGATGATGGCGCCGTCCACCAGCCCGCGCGCCGCGGCGTCGGCCGGGTTCATCAGCAGCGGCTCGCGCCCCTGGATCTTGCTGGCCGCGGCCACCCGCCCGGTGTCGAGCTGGCCATGCAGCCGGGTCGCCGGCTGGTAGGACAGCAGGTGCAGCGGGAAGCGCGCCGCCAGCGGCGCGCCCAGGAACTCGGTGGGCGGCGTCCAGCGCGGATGGCCGCCGATCTCCTCGTAGTTGAAGCCGGCGATGGTCTCCGAGAACAGCTCGACCTTGCCGGAGGGCGTGTTCAGCGGGTGGTTCGCCGGGTCGCGGGCGAAATCCTCGAACAGGACGAAGTCTTCGTCGGGCGGCGGCACCTCGACATGGCCCGTCTCCCAGAACTCCTCGAAGCTGGGGGGAGAAAAGTCGAAATGGCGGCAGGCGGTGCGCCAGCGCTCATAGACATGGCGCAGCCAGGCGCCTTCGTCGCGCTGCTCGGTGAAGCGGTCGCGGAAGCCGAGGTGCTCGGCCATGTCGGCCAGCATGTCGTGGTCGTTGCGGGCCTGGCCGACCGGCGCCACCGCCTGGTGCATGGCGCGGACGAAGCGGTCGCGCGACGAGGAGGCGATGTCGTTGCGCTCCAGCGTCGTCGTCGCCGGCAGGACGATGTCGGCATGGCGGGCGGCGGCGGTCCAGAACGGCTCCTGGACGATGATGGTCTCGGCCCGGTTCCAGGCGCGCAGCAGCCGGTTCAGGTCCTGGTGGTGGTGGAAGGGATTGCCGCCGGCCCACCAGATGATGCGGATATCCGGCAGGGTGATGTCGCGGCCATTGTATTGCAGGATTTCTCCGGGGCGCTCGAGCAGCTCGGTGACGCGGGCAACGGGGATCGCCAGGCCGCCGGCATTGCGGGTGGCGGGGAGAGAAACGGAAGGAATCTCGCGCCGCGGCGTGCCCATGCCGTTCATCGAGCCATAGCCGAAGGTGATGCCCTCGCCCGGCTTGCCGATGCCGCCCAAGGCCGCGGCCAGCGCGACCAGCGCCCACCAGGGCTGCTCGCCATGCTCGGCGCGCTGGATCGACCAGGTGGCGGTCAGCATGGTCGGCAGGCGGGCGGCCTCGAAGGCCAGCGCCCGGATCTTTTCTTCAGGGACCTCGGTGATGGCTGCGGCCCAGGCGGCGGTCTTGGGCATCCCGTCGGTCTCGCCCATCACATAGGGCCGCAGCCTGTCCCAGCCGGTGCAATGGGTGGCGAGGAAGCCGCGATCCTCCAGCCCGTCCACGACCAGCGTGTGGATCATCGCCAGGATCAGCGCCGTGTCGGTGTTGGGGCGGATCGGCACCCATTCGGCGTCGAGAAAGTCCGGCGCATCGCCGCGGAAGGGGGAAATATTGACGAAGCGCACCCCGGCGGCGGCGATCTGCTTCAGCCAGGGGACGTATTCATGCGCCCCCGCCCCGCCCGCCGTGACCAGGGCGTTCTTCAGCGGCAGCCCACCGATGCAGATCATCAGCCGCGTGTGCTTCAGGATGCTGGCGAAGTCGGTGACCGGCCCCTGGATGACGTCGTTGGTGCCGAGCACGTGCGGCATCAGCGTCATGCCGGCGCCGTAGGAATAGTTGGTCACCTGGGTGGTGAAGCCGCCACCCAGCCCCAGGAAGCGCTGCAGCTGGCTCTTGGCATGGTGGAAGCGCCCGGCGGAGCTCCAGCCATAGGAGCCGCCCATGATCGAGGGATGGCCGGATTCGGCGCGCACCCGCGCGGTTTCTTCCGCAGCGAAGCGCACCGCCTGGTCCCAGGAAACGGGAACAAAATCGCGGTCGCCGCGCTCGGCGCCACGGCGCTCGCCGCGCAGCCAGCCGGCGCGGATATAGGGCTGGTCGATGCGCGCCTTGGAATAGAGCGCGTCGGGCACGGAATGCAGCAGCGCCCCCGGATTCGGGTCGCGCGCGAAGGGGCGGATGCCGGTCAGGCGCCCATCCTCGACCACGGTGTCGTAGCTGCCCCAATGCGCGGCGTGCGGCTTGATGACGGCCATGGCGCAAACACTCCTTCGACCCGCGAACCAACGGGGGCGGAGAATGCGCTGCCAAGCCAGCGGAAGAAAGATGCGGCGGTGCGAAAGCGGCGGGAAAAGCCATGCCCTGGCTGTGCCGGGCGCCCCTGCCCCGCGAAAGCGCGTCGGGCGGAGGGGGGCCGGACCGGCGGGGCGATGCGCCCCGGCCGGTCCGGATCGTCTCAGTCGAAAGGCTTAGCGGGCAGCGTCGCGGGCCAGGCCTTCGATGGCGCCGGCCAGGTGCTCGGCATGGGCGCGGGCCGGAACCGGGGCCTCGGCGACCTCCTCGAAGCCACCGGTCGAGGCGGTGCGGATCGAGCCGACGGCGCGGTTGTGGATGAAGCCGTTGGTCGGATAGGCGCGGCCGTAATTGGCGTCGCTATGGCCGACCTGGACGCGGACCGAGGTCCAGTCGTTGTTCTCGGAGGCGTCGACCACCGAGACGCCGCGCATCACGGTGCCCTTGCGGATGCCCGGGCCTTCCCAGTTGGCATGGTCGATCAGCACTTCACGCGGGCCGAGCACGCGGGAGACGACCGCCACATGGCCCGAGCGCATGCCGCCCGAGGCGCGGAAGCTGAGCACCGAGCCGCGCTCCGGGCGCTGGCTGCGGGCATAGACGCCGGCGGCATTGGCCCACCAGGCGTAGGCATTGCCGCTGATCTCCATGCCGGTGACCGAGCGGGCGAAGGGCACGCAGGAAATGCCGGCGAAGCTCTGCGCGGCGACGCCGGCGCGGCGCGAGACCTGCTGTGGCTTGGCGGTCTGCGGCTTGGCGCTGCGGCTGGCCGCCGCGGCATGCTGGGTCGAGGCCACGCGCGGCTGCTGCTTCACCGTTTCCCGGGCGCTGCGACTGGTCGCGGCATCGGCCGACTGACCCGTGCAGAACGCACCAAACAGGACGGCGAATGCCACCGCTGTGCTTTTGCCTCGCATGAAACCCCCAACCCTTGCCCCCGTCCCGACTTGCATCGCGACATCCCTGGGCTACCAACTTGGCGCGAGCCGGGGCAACTGTTGGGTATGTTACAGCTCGAAATGCGGCGTGATTCGCGAATTCACCTGTTGTGAACCGTGCCTTAATGAGAAGTAAATCCTACAAGGCGGTACAACTGCGCGTGAAGCCACAGTGTTGCGGCAAATCGGCAACAGGGCTTCAAACCATTCAAACACCTAACAAAAAAGGCGCCCCGGAGTTGCCTCCGAGGCGCCGATTCTCTGTCGGTAAAGTCAGGAAAACCTGACTAAACCATCAGCGGCAGGCGGTGATCATGATCTCAACCAGGTGGCGGGGGTCCGCCATGTTCGCCTGAACGCAGGCGCGGACGGGGGCGCCGCCCTCCGGCAGCCAGGCCGACCACAGCTTGTTCATCGCGTCGCGGTCGCGAATGTCCTTCAGCCAAACCTGAGCCTGCAGCAGGCGGGTCTTGTCGGTGCCATGACCCTCGAGGGCGGCATCGATCTTGGCCAGGACCTGCTTGGTCTGGCCAACGACGTCCTGACCCAGGTCGTCGGCGGTCATGCCCGCCAGGAAGACGAAACCATGATACTCGACAGCGCCGGAAAGAACCGCGTTGCTATCGTGGCGGGTGATCTTGCTCATCGTCGCGCTCCCTGCGGTGAAGCCGCCGGCGCAACGCCAGCGACACGAGACCCGCCGCTTCTAAGGCTGCACCCCCGCCCCGGCAAGGTGGGGGGAGGCTGGAAAAGACAAGGTGAAGGCAAGGCAAAAGAAAAAGGCCAGGGGAATGAATTCCCCTGGACCCCTCGTAACTTGGCGCCATCGCGCTCGGTCGTTGCTAGAGTGTCCGGAGCGGTGGCGGAGCGTAGCCCGGAACCCCTTGGGGCGATCGAGCCCGTAAAGAAGCGAGGGTCACGCTCCGTCGTTCCATCGAA
>NZ_CACSJM010000212.1 GCF_902706185.1 Roseomonas sp. 18066
CCGCGAAATCCCCCGCCCCCTGCACCAGGCGAATCGGGATCAGCCCGCTCAGCGGCATGTATTCGCCGAAGGGCACCAGATGCGCCTTGTCGTAGACGCCGCGCAGCTGCCCCTGGGCGTCGATCACCGACAGGCTGTTGTAGAGGTGGTCGACCTTGCCCTCCGGCGTCCAGTCGACCCGCACCGAGCCGCCCAGCAGCATGCCCTGCGCCGGCAGCACCTGCGCCACATAGCCGCGCGCAGCGTCGTCCTGCGGCAGCAGGAAGGGGCTGGCGGTCTCCGGCCAGATCACCGCCAGCGGGCGGTCGGAGGGCCCGCGCTGGGCCACGCCCTGCCGCGTCAGCTCCAGGTAGCGGCGGAAGATCGGCCAGCGCTGGTCCTCGCGCCACTTGGCCTCCTGCTCGACATTGCCCTGGACCAGCAGCACGTCGACGCCGGGTGCCTCCGGCAGCGGCTGCGCCAGCCGGGCGAAGCCGAGCGCCCCCAGCACCGCCAGCCCGGCCGCCCCGCCGGCGATCGCCCGCCGCCCGAGATAAGGCGTCCCTGCCACCAGCAGGGTGACGAAGCTCAGCCCATAGACGCCGACATAGGCGGCGCCCTGCAGCGGCAGCGCGTCGAAGGCCCAGACGGTGCCCAGCGCGTTCCAGGGGAAGCCGGTCAGGATCAGGCCGCGCGCCCATTCCAGCAGGGTCCAGGCGCCGGCCAGCGCCAGCCAGCGCGGCCAGCCCGGCGCCGCCCGCCAGGCGATGATGGCGGCCAGCGCGACATAGACCGCCAGCGGCAGCGCCAGCCCCGGCACCGCGATGGGCACCAGCCAGCCCCAGCGCCAGGGATCGGTCAGCAAGGCATGGCTGATCCAGTAGAGCCCGGCCATGTGATGGCCCCAGCCGAAGGCGAAGCCGATCCAGCCGGCCCGCCTCCAGCTGGCGGCCCCGCCCAGCAGGGCCAGCAGCCCAGGGACCGCCACCAGCAGCGCCGGCACGGCGTAAAGCGGCGGCAAAGCCAGGGCCGCGATCACCCCGAGGCCAAAGGCAGCCAGCAAGGCAGGTCGGCCCGTCAGGGCGGAAAGCTTGGAAAACAAAGGGACAGCCAGCCTTATCGGGAGGACCGCGAGTATCCTCCCAAGCGAAGGCAGGGGCAAATTGCAGGAAGAAACAGAGGGGAAGGCGAGGGGAATGAATTCCCCTCGACCCCTTCTTTTTTCTGATCAACGGCCGTGGCCGGACCAGCGCCCCATGCCGGGCGGCACCAGGGCGGCGCGGCGGGACGCAGATTTTATAAAACCATCATGTGCGGAAAGGCCGCGCTTGGGCCGGGCCGTTTCGCCTGCGTCGCCAAGGCCAACAGACAGAAAAAAGAAGGGGTCCAGGGGAATTCATTCCCCTGGCCTTGCCTTGTCTTCGCTTACTCCGCCGCGGCCTTCGCCGCGTTGACGCCCGGCCGCCGGACCCGCAGTCGCCGGATCCGGCGCGGATCGGCCTCCAGCACGCGGAACTCCAGGCCCGAGGCGTGGGAGACCAGCTCGCCCTTGGCCGGCACGCGCCCGGCCAGGGTGAAGACCAGCCCGCCCACGGTGTCGATATCCTGTTCCCGCTCGTCCTCGGTCAGCACGGCGCCGAGCTTGGCCTCGAAGAACTCGATCGGCGTGCGGGCGTCGAGGTCGATCAGCCCGTCGGTGCGCTCGACCAGCTGCGGGGCCGCCACCTCGTCATGCTCGTCCGAGATGTCGCCGGTGATGGTTTCCACCAGGTCCTCGATGGTCACCAGCCCGTCGATGCCGCCGTATTCGTCGACCACCAGCGCCAGGTGCATCCGCGCCTGCCGCATCTGCAGCAGCAGGTCGAGCACGGGCACCGAGGGCACCACGAACAGCGGCTTGCGCAGCACGGCGGCTATGCTGAAGGGCGCCTCGCGGCCGACGCTGGCGAAGACGTCCTTGATGTGGACCATGCCCACCATGTCGTCCAGCTGCGCCCGGTAGATCGGGAAGCGGCTGTGGCCCTCACGCTGGATCAGGCGGATGGCCTGGTCGAGGGTGAGGTCCTCCGGCATGGCGACGATGTCGGCGCGCGGCACCATCACGTCGCTGGCGGTCTTGCCGCGCAGCTTCAGCACGTTGGTCAGCAGGGCGCGCTCCTGCGCGTCCAGCTCCGGCCGGGGCGGGCCGGCATGCTCGTGGTGGTCGTTGTGCTCGCGGCCTTCGACGAGCGCTTCCACCTGGTCGCGCACGCTCTCGGCCGATTTGCGGCGCAGCAAGCCCTGCAGCCGCCACAGGATGCCCTCGCGGGACTGGCTGTCGCTCACAGCACGCCTCGCCAGGGGTTGGGCATGGCGAGCCTTCGCATGATCCGCGCCTCGGCGCGCTCCATGCGGCGGGCCTCGCCGGCCTGCAGGTGGTCGTGGCCGCCCAGATGCAGCGTGCCATGCGCCACCAGATGGGCCAGGTGGGCCGCGACCCGGCGCTGCGCCCCGCGCGCTTCCCGCCGCACCACGCCGAGGGCGAGGGCGATGTCACCCAGGTGGCCGAAGCCCTCGCCGGGGAAGGACAGCACGTTGGTCGGCTTGACCTTGCCGCGATGCTCGCCGTTCAGGCGCTTCACGGCACGGTCGTCGGTCAGCAGGATGGTCATGGCGCCCTGCGGCGCGCCGGGTGGCGCGGCCTCCAGGCTGAAGCCGTCGCTGGCCATTTCCGCCCAGGCGGCGGCGGCGGCGCGGCGCGCCAGCTCTTCGGCGCGCGGCACTGCCGCCCGCCATGCCGGGTCGTCGATGACGACGACAATCTCCGGCGTGGGTTGCCCGTCCACGTCACCGTGGGCGGGCGTACGACTTCCCGGTTCCATCACTCTCCTTCCTGCCGCGGGGGACCGTTCCCCTCGCGGCGCCGTCCGCCCAGCCCCGGCTGGAAGCGCGGGGAGGGCTGGCCGGCCTGGCCCTGGCCGCCATGGCGGGCCGATTCGTCGGCGCGGTTATACGCGGCGACGATCCGCGCCACCAGCGGATGCCGCACCACATCCTGTTCAGCGAAGCGCGACACGGCGATGCCGGGCACGCCCTCCAGGATCGACAGCGCCTCCACCAGGCCGGATTTCTGCCCGGAGGGCAGGTCCACCTGGGTCGGGTCGCCGGTGACCACCATGTGCGAGCCCTCGCCCATCCGGGTCAGGAACATCTTGATCTGGGCCGGGGTGGTGTTCTGCGCCTCGTCCAGGATGGCGTAGCAATGGGCGAGCGTCCGGCCGCGCATGAAGGCCAGCGGGGCGATCTCGATCTCGCCGGAGACGATGCGGCGCTGCACCTGGTCGGCCGGCATCATGTCGTTCAGCGCGTCGTAGAGCGGGCGGAGATAGGGGTCGACCTTCTCCTTCATGTCGCCGGGCAGGAAGCCCAGCCGCTCGCCGGCCTCGACCGCGGGGCGCGACAGCACGATGCGGTCGACCCGCCCGGCCAGCAGCAGGGCGACGCCCTGGGCCACGGCGAGGTAGGTCTTGCCGGTGCCGGCCGGGCCGATGCCGAAGACCATGTCGTGCCGGACCAGCTGCTCCATATAGGCGGCCTGGGCGTGGCTGCGCGGGCCGATGGCGCCCTTGCGGGTGCGGATCGCCGGCAGGTCGGCCAGCGGCAGCCGCGGCTCCCGCCCCTCCTGGCTGGCGGCGGCGCCGGCCGGGCGCGGCGCCGGTGAGGGCACTGGGGAGGCCGGCCCATCGGCCAGGCGCAAGGCTGCTTCGACGTCGGACATGCCGATGACCTCTCCCCGTTCTACCTGCCGCCACAGGCGCCGCAGCGCCACTTCCGCCACCTCGGCCGCGCTGCCCGATCCGGTGATCGACAGGCGGTTGCCACGGCTCGACAGCCGCACCTCCAGCGCCTGCTCGATCCGCGCCAGGTGCCGGTCATGCTCGCCGAACAGGATCGGCAGCAGGCCGTTATCGTCGAATTGCAGGGTCACCGTCCGGGCGGCCGAGACGGTGTCGGCCCCGACCGGGCGGGTCGGGCCGCGGGAATCGGCGCGGAGCGCGGTGCTGCCTGGGTTGCTCAAGCGGGGGTGAGCTCCTTCGCATCCAACAAGGTGGCGGAAAGGGAATTGGGCATGGCGGCGGCGATTTTCACCCGGGCGACGCGGCCGACCAGATCGGCGTTGCCCAGCGCATGCACCGGCTGCAGCCAGGGGCTGCGCCCGGCCATCTGCCCCGGGTGGCGCCCGGTGCCGGTGAAGAGGATGTCGCATTCCAGCCCGACGCAGCTGAGGTTGAAGGCGTCCTGCTGCTGCCGCAGCAGGGCCTGCAATTCCTGCAGGCGCGCGTCCTTCTCGGCCTCGGCCACCTGGAAGGGCTGGCCGGCGGCCGGCGTCCCGGGGCGGGCGGAATATTTGAAGGAATAGGACAGGGCGAAGCCGACCTTCTCGACCAGCGCCATGGTGGCGGCATGGTCCTCGGCCTTCTCGCCGGGGTGGCCCACGATGAAGTCGGAGGTGAAGGCCATGTCCGGCCGCACCTCCCGCAGCTGGTCGGTGATGCGGAAGAACAGATCCGCCTGATGGCCGCGATTCATCGCCGCCAGGATCTTGTCCGAGCCGCTCTGCACCGGGAGATGCAGGAAGGGCATCAGCTGCGGGATTCTTCCGTGTGCCTGGATGAGGTCGTCATCCATGTCGCGCGGGTGGCTGGTGGTGTAGCGCAGCCGCGCCAGCCCCTCGATCTCGGCGAGCTCGTAGAGCAGGCGGGACAGGGTCCAGGTGGCGCCGCCCGGGCCCTCGCCATGCCAGGCATTGACGTTCTGGCCGAGCAGCGAGATCTCGCGCGCGCCGCCGGCCACCAGCCGCCTGGCCTCGGCGACGATGGCGGCGACCGGCCGCGAGAACTCGGCGCCGCGCGTGTAGGGCACCACGCAGAATGAACAAAACTTGTCGCAGCCTTCCTGGATGGTCAGGAAGGCGGTCGGGCCCTGGTCGGCGCGCGGCTGCGGCAGCAGGTCGAATTTCTGCTCCACCGGGAAGTCGGTGTCGATCTGGGCGCCGGCGGCCCGCGCCGCGCGGGCCACCATCTCCGGCAGGCGGTGATAGGTCTGGGGCCCCAGCACGATGTCGACCCAGGGCGCGCGGGTGGTGATTTCCTTGCCCTCGGCCTGGGCGACGCAGCCGGCGACGGCCAGCACCATCTTCTGCCCGGCCTCGGCGCGGGCCTCCTTCATCACCCGCAGCCGGCCGAGGTCGGAGAAGACCTTCTCCGACGCCTTCTCGCGGATATGGCAGGTGTTGAGGATGACCATGTCGGCCTCCTCCGGCGTCTCGGCCGGGCCATAGCCGAGGGGGGCCAGGACATCGGCCATGCGGCCGCTGTCATAGACGTTCATCTGGCAGCCCCAGGTGCGGATGAACAGCCGCTTGCGGGGCGTGCTGCCGTCCAGCGGCGCGGTGGTGTCGATGGCGGTCTCGGGCGAGGGGGCAGGGGTCATGGCGCGCTTGGGTCCGGAACAGCGGAGGCCGGGGGCACAGGCCGGCCCGGGCCACCCCGGCTCGGGGTGGCATCGCGGGCGGATGTGCGGGCGACGTGGCCGCGGGTCAAGCGGACAAGCCCCCCGAGACCGCGGAAAGAGCCGGCGATCCTGAGCGCATCATGTGACGTCATCGTCGGGGATGCCGCCCCGCCGGGTCAAGGCAAACCGCGCGGGCCCGCGGGCAAATCGCGTGATGGTTTCGTGGCGGCGGACCCGGCCGCGACGGGGTGGCGCGGCGCGGGGCTGCCTTGCGGCGCTCGACTTGGGCGGGCCGGGCGCGCCATATGCCGGCCATGCCCGCCGCCGCCGATCTCCTGTCGCCCCCCGCCCCCGCCGAGCCTTTGGCCCTCTATGTCCATTGGCCCTTCTGCGCGGCCAAATGCCCCTATTGCGACTTCAACAGCCATGTCCGCGAGCGGGTCGACGGGATGCGCTATGGCGAGGCGCTGCGCCGCGAGCTGGCCTATGAGGCCGCCCGCCTGGCGCAGCAGGGGCAGGAACGGCGCAAGCTCGCCTCGATCTTCTTCGGCGGCGGCACCCCCAGCCTGATGCCGACCGAGGCCGTGGCCGCGATCATCGCCGATGCCCGCCGCTTCTTCGACGCGACGCCCGACATCGAGATCACGCTGGAGGCCAACCCGACCAGCGTCGAGATCGCCAAGCTGGCGGAGCTCCGCGACGCCGGGGTGAACCGCGCCAGCCTGGGCGTGCAGGCGCTGAACAACCAGGCGCTGGGCTTCCTCGGGCGCAAGCACGATGCCAGCCAGGCGATCGCGGCGCTGGAGGCGGCGCGGTCGCTGTTCCCGCGCCTGTCCTTCGACCTGATCTATGCCCGGCCGGACCAGCAGGAGGCCGAATGGCGCGCCGAGCTGCGCCAGGCCCTGGCGCTGGCCGCCGACCATCTTTCCCTCTACCAGCTGACCATCGAGCCGGGCACGCGCTTTGCCACGGAACATGCCCGCGGCGCCTTCGCTTTGCCGGAGGGCGACGAGGCGGCGGCGCTGTACTTCGCCACCGGCGAGGAGGCGGCGCGCTTCGGCCTGGCCCCCTACGAGGTCTCCAACTACGCCAAGCCGGGGGCCGAGAGCCGGCACAACCTGGCCTATTGGCGCTATGGCGACTATCTCGGCATCGGCGCCGGCGCGCATCAGCGGCTGCTGCTGCGCGAGGGCCTGGTCGCCTCCCGCCGCCACCGCGGCCCCGAGGAATGGCTGGCCCGTGTCGAGGCCGAGGGCCATGCCATCACCCACACCGAGACCCTGTCCGCCACCGACCGCGCGCGGGAGGCGATGCTGATGGGCCTGCGCCTGTCCGAAGGCGTCGACCCCGCCCGCATCGAGGCCCGCACCGGCCTGACGCTCGCCGAGGCGGTCGACCCCGCCATGCTCGCCGCCTGCCTGGACGAGGATTATCTGCGCTGGACCGAGGATGGCCGCCTGGCCGCCACCTGGGAAGGCCGGCTTCGGCTGGATGCGATGCTGCCGGTGCTGCTGCGCTGACAGTGCTGCTGCGCTGAAAGCCTGAACCGCCACGCTTGCATCGAAGGCGTTAAAGAACAAAAATAGAACGATCGCTTTCGGATCGCCTGTGCCATGGAACTCCGCGCCAAGCTCGCCTTGCTGGCGGATGCCGCCAAATACGATGCCTCCTGCGCGTCCTCGGGCACCGAGAAGCGGGATTCGCGCAAGGGCGGCCTTGGCAGCACCGAGGGGATGGGCATCTGCCACGCCTATGCGCCGGATGGCCGCTGCATCTCGCTGCTGAAGGTGCTGCTGACCAATGCCTGCCATTTCGACTGCGTCTACTGCATCAACCGCGCCAGCTCGAACGTGCCGCGCGCGCGCTTCACCGTGGACGAGCTGGTCCGGCTGACGCTCGCCTTCTACCGCCGCAACTACATCGAGGGGCTGTTCCTCAGCTCCGGCATCATCCGCTCGCCCGACTACACCATGGAGCAGATGAACCGCGTCGCCCGCACCCTGCGCGAGGAGCATGGCTTCCGCGGCTATATCCACCTGAAGACCATCCCCGACGCCGCCCCTGGCCTGCTGGCCGAGGCCGGCCTCTGGGCCGACCGCCTGTCGATCAATGTCGAGCTGCCGCAGGATGCCAGCCTGCAGCGCCTGGCGCCCGAGAAGAACCTGCCCGCCATCCGCGGCGCCATGGCGGGCCTTGCCTCCCGCATCGAGGAGGCCAAGGACGCGAAGCGCACCGCCCGCCGCGCGACGCCGCCGCGCTTCGCCCCGGCCGGGCAATCGACCCAGATGATCGTCGGCGCCGATGACAGCGACGACCGCCGCATCCTGACCACCGGCGCCGCGCTCTACGGCCGCTACCGGATGCGGCGGGTCTATTATTCTGCGTACTCGCCGATCCCGGCGGCCTCGTCCCTGCTGCCCCCCGCGGCGCCGCCCTTGCTGCGCGAGCACCGCCTCTACCAGGCCGACTGGCTGCTGCGCTTCTACGGCTTCGGCACCGAGGAGATCATGACCGGCGGCGAGGCCGGCATGCTGGCCCTCGACATCGACCCCAAGCTGGCCTGGGCGCTGAAGCATCGCGGGCTGTTCCCGCTCGACCTCAACCGCGCCCCACGCGAGATGCTGCTGCGTGTCCCCGGCCTCGGCGCCCGCAATGTCGACCGCATCCTCGCCGCCCGCGCCGAGGGCCCGGTGCGGCTGTCGGAGCTCGCCGTGCTGCGGGTGCCGCTGAAGAAGGTCGCCCCCTTCGTCACCGCCCCCGACCATCGCCCGGCCCCCGGCCAGCTCGACAGCCTGAGCCTGCGGGAAC
>NZ_CACSJM010000213.1 GCF_902706185.1 Roseomonas sp. 18066
CCCTGATCGCCATCGCCCGCAAGCTGCTCACCATCCTCAATGCCATCCTCCAAAGCTCAACACCCTGGAGAACCACAACCTCCGCGAAGGAGCAGACCGCTTGACACCCAAGACAGTCGCTTCTTTTTTCTATTCTGTTGGCCGTTTGATGGGCAGCGCCCGGCCACAAGCGACACCAGGGCAGCGCGGCGGGACGCCGTTTTATTAAAATCAGCGCCGGCTCACAGGTCGCGCCCTGGCTGGGCCGTTTAGCCGGCCGTCCCCACGTGGACACGGCAGTCACCCCAGAAAAAAGATGGGGGTCCAGGGGGAATTCATTCCCCCTGGCCTTTTCCCTGTCTTTTCTTCAGCCCCGCCGCACCACGTAATCGCCCGCTTCCATCGCCGCGATGATGGCATTGCCCTGGGCGGCGTCGCGCACTTCGATCATCAGCTCCAGCTCGGTCGACTGCACGGTCGGCGCGCCGAAGAGCTGCTGGTGCTTCACCTCGATCACGTTGCCCCCGGCATCCGAGATCCGCTTCGAGATATCCGCCAGCACGCCGGGCCGGTCGGGGATGTCGAAGGTCAGGCGCAGGATGCGGCCGTCGCGCAGCAGCTGGCGCAGCAGCACGTTGGACAGCGCCCGGGCGTCGATATTGCCGCCGCAGACCGGCGTGCCCACGCGCTTGCCGGCGAAGCGGGCAGGGTGGGTCAGCAGGGCGGCCACGCCCGCGGCGCCGGCGCCCTCGGCCACCACCTTGGCGCCCTCGGCCAGCAGGGCGACCGCCTGCTCCACGGCGCGCTCGGGCACCACCAGCACCTCGATGCCCAGGTGCTTCAGCAGGGCATAGGGGCGCTCGCCGACATCGCGCACGGCGATGCCCTCGGCGATGGTCGGACCGCCGACGGCGACCGGCTGGCCGGCCAGGCGCTGGGCCATGGCCGGATAGCCCTCGACCTCGACGCCATAGACGGTCAGCGAGGGCTTCAGCTCCAGCGCCGCGGCGGCGCAGCCGGCCAGCAGGCCGCCGCCACCCACCGGGAAGACCAGCGTGTCGAGGCCGGGCACGTCTTCCAGCATCTCGATCGCCATGGTGCCCTGGCCGGCCATCACCCCGGGGTCGTCATAGGGGTGGATGAAGGTCAGGCCGTCGCGCAGCGCCAGCGCATGGGCATGGGCGGCGGCCTCGGCCAGGGTCTCGCCGTGCAGCACCACCTCGGCGCCCCAGCTCTCGGTGCGGACGACCTTGGTGGCGGGGGTGAAGCGCGGCATGACGATGGTGGCGCGGATGCCCAGCAGCTGGGCATGGCGGGCCACCGCCTGGGCATGGTTGCCGGCCGACATGGCGATGACGCCGGTCGACTTCTCCCGCGTCGTCAGCAGCGCCAGGCGGTTGGCGGCGCCGCGCTCCTTGAAGGCGCCGGTGGCCTGCAGGTTGTCCAGCTTCAGCCAGGCCTCGCAGCCGGCGGCGCGGCCGATGACGGGGGCCGGGACCATGGGAGTGCGCAGCACCGCGCCCTTGATGCGGGCGGCGGCCTCGCGCACGTCGGCGAGGCTGATGGAGGGCGGCGCCGGCAGCTCGGCTGCCAGGCCGCCGGCGGGCAGCGCGACGCCGCCCAGGCCACGGCTGGTCATGTCAGGTGAAGCGGATCTTGGCGATCTCATAGGCGCGGGCGCCACCGGGCGCCGGCACCTCGACGGAATCGCCGGCCTTCTTGCCGAGCAGCGCCTTGGCCAGCGGCGAGGAGATCGAGACCGAGCCGAGCTTGGTGTCTGCCTCATGCGCGCCGATGATGCGGTAGGTCTTCTCCTCCTCGCTCTCCTCGTCGATGATCGTGACATAGGCGCCGAAGCGGACCTGGTCGCCGGCCAGCTTGGCGATGTCCATCACCTCGACCGAGGGGACGACCGATTCGAGCTCGGCGATGCGGCCTTCGATGAAGGACTGGCGCTCGCGCGCCGCGTGGTACTCGGCATTCTCGGACAGGTCGCCATGTTCGCGCGCCTCGGCGATCGCCCGGATGACGGCGGGGCGTTCTTCCGACTTCAGGTGCCGCAGCTCGTCCTCAAGCTTGGCGAGGCCCTCGGCGGTCATCGGGAACTTCTGCACGGCAGTCCCTTCCTTCATACACGGCAAAGCCGCCGGACGATGCGCCCGGCGGCATGGCGGCGCCGGGGATCCGGCGCCGATGGAAAACCAGAACCGGGCGGTGCCCGCTGGAAAGAGCAGCCTCGTTCCCCGGGACCCCGATCCTGGGCCCGGGCTTCACCCAAGGGGAAGAACCGCAGCGGGCGGGACCGGGTCACCCCGGTCCCGCCCCGCTCCGCCTCAGAACGAAGGGGGAAAGTAGGCCTGGAGCGGCGCCACATCAAGGGTTCCGGCCTTCAGCGCCGCGATCGCATGCACCGCCGCCCGGGCACCGGCCATGGTGGTGTAGTGCGGGATGCCATGGGTCAGCGCGCCGCGGCGGATGTCGAAGCTGTCGGCGATGGCCTGGCCGGTCCCGGTGGTGTTGATCACCATCTGGATCTCGCCGTTGCGGATGGCGTCCACGCAATGCGGCCGGCCTTCCATCACCTTGTTCACCACGGAGACGGCGAGGCCCGCCTCGCGCAGGGCGGCCGCGGTGCCGCGGGTGGCCAGCACCTGGAAGCCCATGTCGATCAGCCGGCGGGTGAAGGAGATGGCCGCCTTCTTGTCGCCTTCCTTGACCGAGACGAAGACCGCCCCGCTCTCCGGCAGCTTGACGCCGGCGCCGAGCTGGCTCTTGGCGAAGGCGCGCTCGAAGGAGGCGTCGAGGCCCATCACCTCGCCGGTCGACTTCATTTCCGGGCCGAGGATGACATCGACATTGGGGAAGCGGTTGAACGGGAAGACCGCTTCCTTGACCGCGACGTGGCGGCTGATCGCCTCGTCATCCAGCTTGAACTCGGACAGCCTGGCGCCGGCCATGACGCGGGCGCCGATCTTGGCGACCGCGACGCCGGTGGCCTTGGCGACGAAGGGCACCGTGCGGGAAGCGCGCGGGTTCACCTCGAGGACAAAGATCTCGCCGTCCTTGACCGCGTACTGGACGTTCATCAGGCCGCGCACCTGCAGCGCCCGGGCCATGGCCTCGGTCTCGGCCTTCAGCTCGGTGATGACGGAGGGCGGCAGCGAATAGGGCGGCAGCGAGCAGGCGCTGTCGCCGGAATGGATGCCGGCTTCCTCGATATGCTCCATGACGCCGGCGACATAGACCTCGCCCGCCGCGTCGCAGATGCAGTCGACATCGACCTCGATCGCGTCCTGCAGGTACTGGTCGATCAGGATCGGGTTGTCGCCCGAGACCTTCACCGCCTCCTGGCCGAAGCGCAGCAGCTGCTCCTTGTTGTAGGCGATCTCCATGGCGCGGCCGCCGAGCACGTAGGAGGGGCGGACGACGACCGGGTAGCCGATGCGATCCGCCTCGACCAGCGCCTCGTCGAGGGTGCGGACGATGCCGTTCTGCGGCTGCTTCAGGCCGAGGCCCTTCAGCAGCTGCTGGAAGCGCTCGCGGTCCTCGGCGATGTCGATGGCCTCGGCGCTGGTGCCCAGGATCGGGATGCCGGCCTTGTGCAGCGCCTGGCTCAGCTTCAGCGGCGTCTGGCCGCCATACTGCACGATGCAGCCCAGGATCTCTCCGGCCTCCTGCTCCTTGCGGATCAGGCTGATGACGTCCTCGGCGGTCAGCGGCTCGAAATACAGCCGGTCGGAGGTGTCGTAGTCGGTCGACACCGTCTCCGGGTTGCAATTGACCATGATGGTCTCGAAGCCGGCCTCGTTCAGCGCGTAGCAGGCATGGACGCAGCAATAGTCGAACTCGATGCCCTGGCCGATCCGGTTCGGACCGCCGCCGAGGATGATGATCTTCTTGGCGGTGGTGGGGCGCGACTCACACTCGGGCGTGCCGAAGCCGCCCTCGTAGGTCGAGTACATGTAGGGGGTGTCGGAGGAGAACTCGGCGGCGCAGGTGTCGATCCGCTTGTAGACCGGCAGCACGCCGAGGCCGAGGCGGTGCGTCATGACCGCGGCCTCGCTCTGCCCGGTCAGCACCGCCAGGCGCTTGTCGGCGAAGCCCATGGCCTTGAGGCGGCGCAGGCCGGTCGTGTCCTGCGGCAGGCCCTCGGCGCGCACGCCTTCCTCGGCCTGCACGATCTTCTCGATCTCGCGCAGGAACCACGGCTCGAAGCGGCAGGCCTCGTGGATTTCCTCGACCGTCAGCCCGGCGCGCAGCGCCTGGGCGACGTTCAGCACGCGGTCCGGCTTCGGCGTCGCCAGCGAGGCGATATGCGCCTCCTTCGAGCCGTCGCCCGGCGGCGGCAGGTCGTCGAGGCCCGACAGCCCGGTCTCCAGGCTGCGCAGCCCCTTCTGCAGGGCTTCCGCGAAGGAGCGGCCGATCGCCATGGCCTCGCCCACCGACTTCATCGAGGTGGTGAGCGTCGCGGGGGTGCCCGGGAACTTCTCGAAGGTGAAGCGGGGGATCTTGACGACGACATAGTCGATGGTCGGCTCGAAGGCGGCCGGCGTCACCATGGTGATGTCGTTCTTCAGCTCGTCCAGCGTGTAGCCGACGGCGAGCTTGGCGGCGATCTTGGCGATCGGGAAGCCGGTGGCCTTCGACGCCAGCGCCGAGCTCCGCGAGACGCGCGGGTTCATCTCGATGACGACCATGCGGCCATCGACCGGGTTGATGCCGAACTGCACGTTGGAGCCGCCGGTATCGACGCCGATCTCGCGCAGGCAGGCGATCGAGGCGTCGCGCATCCGCTGGTATTCTTTGTCGGTCAGCGTCAGCGCCGGGGCGACGGTCACCGAGTCACCCGTGTGGACGCCCATCGGGTCCAGGTTCTCGATCGAGCAGACGATGATGCAGTTGTCCGCGGTGTCGCGGACCACCTCCATCTCGAATTCCTTCCAGCCCAGCACCGACTCTTCGATCAGCACTTCGCTGGTCATCGAGGCGGAGAGGCCGGCGGTGACGATCTGCTCGAACTCTTCCCGGTTGTAGGCGATGCCGCCGCCGGTGCCGCCGAGGGTGAAGCTGGGGCGGATGACGCAGGGCAGCTTCACCAGCTCCATGCCGGCGCGGGCCTCTTCCATCGTGTGGGCGATGTGGCTGCGCGGGCTCTCGATGCCGATCTTGGTCATGGCATCACGGAACTTGAGGCGATCCTCGGCCTTGTCGATGACCTCGGCCTTGGCGCCGATCAGCTCGCAGCCGTACTTCTCGAGGATGCCGGCCTCGGCCAGCTTCAGCGAGGTGTTGAGCGCGGTCTGGCCGCCCATGGTCGGCAGCAGCGCGTCCGGGCGCTCCTTGGCGATGATCTTTTCCACCATCTCGACCGTGATCGGCTCGATGTAGGTGGCATCCGCCAGGCCCGGATCGGTCATGATCGTGGCCGGGTTCGAGTTCACCAGGATCACCCGGTAGCCTTCCGCCCGCAGCGCCTTGCAGGCCTGGGCGCCGGAATAGTCGAACTCGCAGGCCTGGCCGATGACGATCGGGCCGGCGCCGATGATCAGGATGGATTTGATGTCGGTGCGCTTCGGCATGTCAGGTCGCTCATTCGGTTGGGCGGGCCGGGGGTGAAGCCGGCCGGCGGGCCGCGAAGGAAATCGGGTCGAAACTCAGGAAAACCGGCAGAAACTCATCGCTTGCTCTGCAGGGCCAGGCTGATGGCCAGCCCGCCCAGCGCGCCGCCCATGATCCAGCGCTGCAGCGCCGCCCAGCGCGGGCGGCGGGTGAAGAAGCGGGCGACGCCGCCGGCGCCGACCACCAGCGCCGCATCGGCGATGGTGGCCACCGTGATCTGCACCAGCCCGAGCGTGACGCCCTGCCAGAACAGCGAGCCCAGCGCCGGGTCCATGAAGGGCGGCATGACGGCGACGTAGAAGATCGCCACCTTGGGGTTCAGCAGCGCGGTGGCGGTGCCGACGGCGAAGAGCTTGCCGTCGCGCTCCGGCGCCAGGGCGCGCGGCGCGAACAGCGGCTGGCCGCCCGGCCGCAGGCTCTGCCAGGCGAGCCAGCCGAGATAGGCCGCACCGCCCAGCCGCAGCACGTCATAGGCATAGGGCACGGCCAGCAGGGCCGCGGTCACGCCGGCGGCGGCGCCCAGCATGATCACCAGGCTGCCCGCCTGGCACCCGGCCAGCGAGACCAGCCCGGCCCGCGGCCCCTGCGCCACCGAGCGCGACACCAGGTAGAGCATGTTCGGTCCCGGCGTGATGGCCAGGCCCAGCGCCAGGATCGAGAAGGTCAGCAGGGTGGTGGCAGGCAGCATGGCGCGTCAGCCGTGCACCGACATGCCGCCATCCACGGGGATGGCGGTGCCGGTGACGAAGGCGGCCGCGTCGCTGGCGAGAAACGCCGCGATGCCGGAGAAATCGGCCGGCAGGCCCCAGCGCTTCTGCGGCGTGCGGGCCAGGACATTGGCGTTCAGCTGCGGCATGTCGCGCTTGGCGCCGGCCGTCAGCTCGGTCTCGATCCAGCCGGGCAGCAGGGCGTTGGCGGTGATGCCGTCCGGGCCCCAGGCGACGGCCAGGCTGCGCACATACTGCACGATGCCGCCCTTGCTGGCGCCATAGGCCGGCGACAGCGGCAGGCCGAAGATCGACATCATCGAGCCGATGCAGATCACCCGCCCATGCCCGCTGGCCTTCAGCTGCGGATAGGCGGCGCGCGTCAGCCGCATCACGCTGGTCAGGTTGGTGTCGATGACGGTCGCCCAGTCCTCGTCCGTCACCTCCTGCGGCAGGCGGCGGATATTGGTCCCGGCATTGTTGACCAGGATGTCGAGGCGGCCGTCGGTGCGGTCCAACACCTCGGCGAGCGCACGGGCAGGGGCGTCGGCCGGCGTCAGGTCGGCGATGACCGAAAAGGAATCGCCGCCGAGCTCGGCGATGGCGGCCGCGTTCTTGGCCGCGTTGCGGCCGACCACGGCGATGCGCGCCCCGGCCGCGGCCAGGCCACGCGCCATGCCCAGGCCGATGCCGCCATTGCCGCCGGTGACCAGCGCCACGCGGCCCGTCAGATCGAACATCCCAGCCATCCGTGTCTCTCCCTCGCCTGGCGGCCGCTGGAGGATCAGGCCGCCTTGTGCTTCTCGATCATCTCGACAAAGCGGTGGAAGAGATAGTGGCTGTCCGACGGGCCGGGGCTCGCCTCCGGGTGGTACTGCACCGAGAAGGCGGGGCGGTCGGTCGCCGCGATCCCTTCGTTCGAATGGTCGAACAGCGAGACATGGGTGACCTGGACATTCGCCGGCAGCGACTTTTCGTCGACCGCGAAGCCATGGTTCTGGCTGGTGATCTCGACCCGGCCGGTGGTCAGGTCCTGCACCGGCTGGTTGGCGCCGCGGTGGCCGCGCTCCAGCTTGAAGGTCTTGCCGCCGAGGGCCAGGGCCAGCAGCTGGTGGCCGAGGCAGATGCCGAAGACCGGCTTGCCGGCGTTCAGCACGCCCTGGATGGCCGGCACCGCATAGACGCCGGTCGCCGCCGGGTCGCCGGGGCCATTGGACAGAAAAACGCCATCCGGGTTCTGCGCCAGGATCTGCTCGGCGGTGGCGTCGGCCGGCAGCACGGTGACGTCGCAGCCGGCATCGGCCAGGCAGCGCAGGATGTTGCGCTTGGCGCCGTAGTCGATGGCGACCACCTTGTGCTTCTTGGCTGGCGTCAGGTTGTAGCCCTGGCCCCAGGACCACAGCCCCTCGCTCCAGCCATAGGACTGGCGGCAGGTCACTTCCTTCGCCAGGTCCATGCCCTCAAGCCCCGGCCAGCCGGCGGCGGCGGCCTTCAGCGCGGGGACGTCGAAGCGGCCATCGGCGGGGAAGGACAGCACGCCGTTCGGCGCGCCGCCGTCGCGGATGCGCGCCGTCAGCGCCCGGGTGTCGATGCCGGCGATGCCCGGGATGCCGAAGCTCTTCAGCCAGGCGTCCAGGTGCTTCGTCGCGCGGTAATTGGCCGGCTCGGTCACGTCCAGCTTCACCACCAGGCCGCGCGCGGCCGGGGTGATGCTCTCCAGGTCTTCCTGGTTGGCGCCGACATTGCCGATATGCGGGAAGGTGAAGGTGATGATCTGCCCGGCATAGGACGGATCGGTCAGGGTCTCCTGATACCCCGTCATGCCGGTGTTGAAGCAGATCTCGCCGACGCCCTTCTCGCCGCCGGGGACGGTGTGCGCGCCGAAGCCGCGGCCCCAGAAGACGCGGCCATCGGCCAGCACCAGGGCGGCGGTGGCGCCGGCGGGCGGCTGGTCGGCGTCGGTGGGGG
>NZ_CACSJM010000214.1 GCF_902706185.1 Roseomonas sp. 18066
GGGGATTTCGCGGCGGGGCCGGGGCCGGTGGCGCTGGCGCCGGGCGGCGGCATCCCGCCCTTCAGCCCGCTGATCTGCTACGAGGTGATCTTCCCCGCCGCCGTCACCCCGGCCGGGCGCCCGGCCTGGCTGGTCAATGTGACCAACGACGCCTGGTTCGGCTTCTCGGCCGGGCCGTTCCAGCATCTGGCCGCCGCCCGGCTGCGCGCGGTGGAGGAAGGGCTGCCGCTGGCGCGCGCCGCGCAGACCGGGGTTTCCGCGCTGTTCGACGCAAGAGGAAGCTTGGCGGGGCGGATAGGATTGGGTGATATGGCCACGCTGGCGCTTCCCTTGCCTGGCTCGCTTCCCGCGACTCCCTTCGCGCGTTTCGGCAATTGGGGGGCGATCCTTTTCGGCTGGCTCGCCCTTGCGGTTGCAGCGGCGGGGAGCTCCTCCACGCTGAGGCGACGGGACGGGGTCAGCACGTCGAATAATTGAGAATTCTCGAAAGAGTTGACAACTTCCTACCACCGGGTTTAGGGACATTGCGCCTATGCAAGGCAGGGGGTCGCAAGCACGGCGGCCCCCGCATGAGACGCAGGCCAGGCCTTTGCCAGGGCGGCGGCATTCTGCGGTCCGTGGCGGAGGTTCGAACATGCCCAGCGACGACGTGATGGAAAAGACCGAGCGCGAGCATCGGCCGAGCCCCATCGATGTTCATGTCGGCAGCCGCGTGCGCCTGCGCCGCACCCTGCTCGGCATGAGCCAGGAGAAGCTGGGCGAGGCGCTCGGCCTGACCTTCCAGCAGGTGCAGAAGTACGAACGGGGCGTGAACCGCATCGGCGCCAGCCGGCTGTTCGACCTGGCCCGCGTGCTGGACGTGCCGATCGGCTTCTTCTTCGACGACATGCCTGATGCGATGGGCGGCCAGACCGCGCTGCGCGCCCGCATGGGCGGCTTCGCCGAGCAGCAGGAAGGCTTCGAGGACGACACGCTGCACAAGCGGGAAACGCTGGAGCTGGTGCGCGCCTATTACCGCATCACCGAGCCCGCCGTGCGCAAGCGGGTCTTCGACCTGATCAAGAGCCTCGCGCCGACCGATTGATTGGCCTCAGGCGCTGGCGCCCATCCGGGCGCCCGGCCGGCTTCGCCGGCTGCAGGGATCGCGACAAATTAGCGTGCCAACGACAAAGGCCGGGGTTTCCCCCGGCCTTTCTCATGCCTGCCTGTAGGGCAGGATCAGCTCTGCACGGCCAGCGCCCGGCGCGGCAAGGCGACACGGTTCTGCCGCAGGTCTGCGGCGCCCTCGGCGACCGTGCGCTCCACCGCCGCCGTCAGCGCCTTGCGGTTGCCGAAGTCGCGCGGGTCGACCGGCTCGTGCAGCAGCACGGTAACGCGGCCGCCCGGGCGGCGCGCCAGCCGCCAGAAATGGCTGCCGATATCCATGTCGCCATACCAGGCGAAAAGCGGCCGGTCGCGCCGGCAGGCGGGCAGCCCGCCCAGCCGGTCATAGACCACCGAGACCGGCTGCACCTCGGCCGCCGCATCGGCGACCGCCAGGAAGGAGGAGCGGAAGGGCAGCACGCGGGTGCCGTCGTTGCTGGTGCCCTCGGGGAACAGGATCATGCTGTCGCCGGCGCGCAGCCGCTCGCGCATTGCATCGGCCTCGCTGCCGGTGCGGCCGCGGGACCGGCTGACGAAGACGGTGCGGCCGAGGCGCGCCACGGTGCGCACCAGCGGCCAGGTGCCGACCTCGGCCTTGGCGACGAAGACCGCGTCCAGCGTGCCGCCGAGCACCAGCACGTCGAGCCAGGAGGAGTGGTTGGCCAGGTACATCACCGGCCGGGCCGTGCTGCGCTGGCCCACCACCTGCACCCGCAGCCCGATCAGGCGGCAGAGCACGCTGTGATAGACCCGGGCGAAGACCCGCTTGCCCTCGCCCGGCAGCGCCAGCAGCAGCGCCTGGATGGGGATGCACAGGATCGTCCAGAGCAGCACCGAGACCAGCCGGCGCACCGCGCGCAGCCGCCCGGCGACGGGCCTGGGGTTTTCTCCCAGGATCTCGCCGAAGCTGCCCGGCGAGGGGCGGAGGCGGGGCACGCTGGCCCGGCGGCGCTTGGGCGGCGCGGCGGGCGAGGCGGCATCCAGGGGGGAACGGGCTGTGGCCTGCATGAGTTCGGCGATAGCTTAGCCACCGCGGCACCACAATGACGCTACCGTTTCGGCGCCATGACATCCGCGGCAGCGGCGGGGTTCCGGCCCCCGCCGCCACCGGCGTTATTCGTGGCCGCCGCTGCGGTGCCGCTCGTAGTGGCGGGAGTATTTCTGCGTCACCAGGTCGGTCTTCACCACGATGCAGACATCGGTGGTGTTGAACTGGGTGTCGACCACCGCGCCATCGCCGACGAAGCCGCCGAGCCGCAGGTAGCCCTTCACCAGCGGCGCCAGCTCGGCCAGGGCCTGGCGCTGGTCGATCGCCTCGGGCTCCAGCCGGTCCATCGCCACGAAGCGCTCCGGCAGGGCGCGCGGCCGCATGCCCTCCGGCGCCAGGTGGAAGTTGTGCAGGTAGGAGAGCTGCAGCGCCAGCGCGTCCAGGTCGGTGCCGGGCAGGCTGGCGCAGCCGAACATCAGCGCGATCTCGTGCACCGAGACATAGGCCGCGATGCCCGACCACAGCAGCTGCATCGCCGCCCGGTTGCGGTACTGCGCATCGACGCAGGAGCGGCCGAGCTCCAGCACGCGGCCCTGGGCCAGCAGCGGCCGGATGTCGTATTCGGAGGCCGAGTAGAAGCCGCCCGCCCGCTCGGCCGCCGCCTCGCGGATCAGCCGGTAGGTGGCGATGACGCCCTCGGGCCCGTCGCCCAGATTGTGGTCGACCACCAGCAGGTGGTCGGCGACCGCGTCGAAGGCGTCGCTGTCGCGCTCGGCGGCCGCGGTGGCGGGGTCCGGATGCGCCCCCATCTCGCCGTAGAAGATGCGGTAGCGCAGCGCCTGCGCCGCATCCACCTCCTCGGCGGTGGCGGCGACGCGGACGCCGAGATTGCCGCTGCGCAGCTCGCCGAAGCCGGCGGCCTGGCTCATGCACCCTCTCCGCTGCGGCGCTTCGGCGCGCGGCGCGGCGGGGCGGCTGCTTCCGGCGCGGCACGGCGGCCGAACAGCTCCAGCCGGTGGCCGACCAGGCGGAAGCCCAGCCGGGCGGCGATCGCCTCGGCCAGCGCCTCGTGCTGGCTGTCGGAGAATTCGATGACCTTGCCGGTCTCGATGTCGATCAGGTGGTAGTGGTGGCCATGGTCGGTGGCCTCGTAGCGGGCGCGGCCGCCGCCGAAGTCATGCCGCTCCAGGATGCCCTTCTCCTCCAGCAGCCGGACGGTGCGGTAGACCGTGGCGATGGAGACCCGGGCATCGAGCGCCAGGGCGCGGCGGTACAGCTCTTCCACATCGGGGTGGTCGGCCGCTTCGGACAGCACGCGCGCGATCAGCCGGCGCTGCCCGGTCATCTTCAGCCCGCGCTCGATGCACAGACGCTCGATCCGCATCGGATCGGGCTTGTCGTCGGCGGGTTGGTGCGTGTCGGTGCGCGTGTCCATGGGCGGGGTCGGTTGCTCTCCAATGCGCGGCCGCGCGGGAATCCACGGCCGCGAAGGCTGCCACGGGGGCGGCCCCGACAGCCTTTATGACACGACGGCCCGGCACACCATATGCAGCATCGGCCACACTGTGCGCCCGGCGGGGATGCGCTTGCCATCAACCGGGCGGCAAGGCAAGGGCCGCGACGGCGCGGCCCCACCCCGGCACCCGTCCACCACCCTGGCCGGGCTTTCTCGCACCCCTCCCCGGCGGCCGGTGTCAGGCCGCCACGGGGACCCGGCGCGGGCGGCCGCCGCGCGGCTTGGTGCCCAGGCCGATCTTCTTGGCCAGCGACGAACGGTGCCGGGCATAGTTCGGCGCCACCATGGGATAGTCCTGCGGCAGGCCCCAGCGCTCCCGGTACTGCTCCGGCGTCATGTCATAGGCGGTCTTGAGATGGCGCTTCAGCATCTTCAGCTTCTTGCCGTCCTCGAGGCACACCAGATATTCGTCGGTGACCGACTTCTTCACCGGCACGGCCGGCTGCGGCCGCTCCGCCGGGGCGGCGGCGGCGGCGGGGGCGGCGCCCAGGCCGGACAGGGTGCGGTGCACCTGCTCGATCAAGGACGGCACATCCGTCAGCGGGACCGAGTTGTTGGATACATGCGCCGCGACAATCTGCGCGGTCAGGCCCAGTAGTTCACGCCCACCCTGTTCTTCGGACATTTTTAATCCTCATGGAAACGGCCTGTCGATTGGGCGCCAATGCGCCGGCCGTGACTTGCCGCACCCTATCGCTGACCGGCGCTGTCCTGCAACGCCAAACGCAACCGAAGTGGTGAAAGACCAAGTGATGACAGCCAATACAGGGCTTCAAGAAAATGTCTTCGACCGTTCGATCGATATCACCGGCGAGACTTGCCCGATGACCTTCGTCCGCACCCGGCTGGCGCTGGACCGCCTGCAGCCTGGCGAGATTCTGCTGGTGCTGCTCAAGGGCGACGAGCCGCGGAACAATATCCCGCGCACCGCGACCGAGCAGGGACATGCCGTGCTCGACCAGCAGGAGGCGGAAGGCGGCGTGCTGCGCCTGCGGCTGCGCAAAGGGCCGGCCTGACGCGCCTGTCAGGCGGCGGCGAGGTCGAGCCGCAGCACCAGCGCGTCGCTGCCATCGGCATAGTAGCGGCGGCGGCGGCCGACCTCGGCGAAGCCGGCGGCGGCATAGAGCGCCCGCGCCGGCGCATTCCCGGCCGAGACCTCGAGGAACAGCGCCGCCGCGCCGCGCGCCGCGGCGGCCAGGGCGGTGGTCTCCAGCAGGGCCAGCGCCAGCCCCTGGCGGCGGGCGGCGGGATGCACGGCCAGCGTCAGGATCTCCGCCTCGTCGGCGGCGACGCGGGCCAGGATGAAGCCGGCCTCGCCGGCCAGCAGGCAGAAGGCGCCGGGCATCTCCAGCATCAGCCGCAGCGCGTCCGGCCCCCAGGCGTCATGCGGCGGGAAGCTGGCGCCGTGCAGCGCCGCCAGCAGCTTGGCCTCCTCGGCCCCGATCTGGCGCAGCACGGGTCAGGCCGCGCCGGGCAGCTTCACCGCCGGCGGCTCGACATAGAGCGGCAGGCAGGCGCGCGGCGCCAGCGCGCCCTGAAGGCGCAGCGCGGCGACGGCGGCGACGGCGGCGGCCTCGGGCAGCAGCGCCTCGGTCAGCAGCGCGGCATCGCCCAGCACGGCCGCGACCAGCGGCGCGGCGTCGCCGACCAGGGCGACCGGACCCTCCGGCACCGGCAGGGCGTCGAGGGCAAACGGCTCGGGCGGGCCCAGCGCCACCAGCGACCCTGTCGGGAAGCGTTCCAGCAGCACCCGGCCGCGCCGGGTGTCGGTCACCGACCAGACGGCATGGGTGGCGCGCAGCGCCGCGGGCAGGCCAGCGGCCAGGGCCTCGCCGGTGCTGACGCCGATCGCCGGGCGGCCGGCGGCCAGGGCCAGCCCCTGGGCGAGGGCCAGCGCCGCGCGGATGCCGGTGAAGCCGCCCGGGCCGACCACGGCGGCCACGGCGTCGAGCGCGGTGGCCTTGATCCCGGCCTCGGCCAGGACCTCCGCCACCATCGGCGGCAGCGCCACGGCCTGGCCGCGCGCGCCCTCGGCCGAGCGTGCCGCCAGCACGCGCCCTTCTGACCAAACCGCCGCCGAGGCGCGCGCCAGCGCGCCGTCCAATGCCAGGATCCGCATGGCCGCTGCATAGGCCAGAAAGCCGGGCGGCGAAACAGCGGGCTGCGATACAGGCCGGGGCGTATCGCGCCGCAGCACATGATGGCAGGATATGGCCATGCTTGTTCCCGTCACCGAGGCCGATGGCTTCGCCCTCGACATCCGCTACGCCACGCCGGACAACCTGACCGGCGCGCCGATCTACCGCCGGCCGGTTGCCTTGCTGCTGCCCGAGGCGCGTGATTTTCTGTTCGACGCCCGCGACCAGGCCGCCCGGCTGGGCCTGCGCATCAAGGTGTTCGACGCCTTCCGCCCGATGGAGGCGCAATGGGCGCTGTGGCATGCGGTGACCGACAAGCGCTTCGTCGCCGATCCGCGGCTGGGCGGCGTGCATCCGCGCGGCGCCGCCGTCGACCTGACGCTGCTGGATGCCGCGACCGGCGAAGAACTGCCGATGGGCACCGGCTTCGACGCGGTGCAGGCGGAAAGCGCGCATGGCCATGCCGGCGTGCCGCTGGCGGACCAGCGCAACCGCGCCCTGCTGCTCGGGCTGATGACGGCGGCGGGCTTCGACCACTACAAGCTGGAATGGTGGCACTACCAGCTGCCGGCGCCGAAGCGCTTCCCGCCGCTCGCCGCCTCGGCGGTGCCCAACGGGCCGATGTGACAAACGATACCGCCATCAACCCAGCCTGGCCCCGGGCGTTGAACCCGGCGACACGCACTGCCAGATAGGCCGCCATGCTCCGCCGCTCGCTCCTCGCCGCCCTGCCCCTCCTGTCGCTGCCGGCGCTGGCCCGCCCGGCCCTGGCGCAAGGCGCCGTCTCGGCCGCCAACCAGGCGCTGATCGCCCGCGCCGAGGCCTATCTGAACGGCATCACCACGCTGCGCGCCCGCTTCCTGCAGATCGCGCAGAATGGCGGCACCGCCGAGGGTAATGCCTATATCGCCCGGCCGGGCCGCATGCGCTTCGACTACGACCCGCCGGAGCAGCTGCTGCTGGTCGCCTCCGACGGCCAGTTCCTGTATTATGACCGGGAGTTGCGGCAGCCCTCGATCGTGCCCGTCGGCTCGACGCCGCTGGGCTTCCTGCTGCGCGCCCAGATCCGCTTTTCCGGCGATATCGAGGTGCTGAACGTCGATCGCCGCAACGGCCTGCTGAGCATCACCGCCCGCCGCCGCGACGCCCCCGCCGAGGGCCGCATCACCATGGTCTTCGCCGAGGAGCCGATGGAGCTGCGGCAATGGGTCGTGGTCGACAGCCAGCAGCGCGAGACCCGCGTCACCCTGAACGCCATGGAGCGCGGCATGGCCCTGCCGCGCGGCATGTTCACCTTCAACGACCCGACCTTCTTCGAGCGTGAGGAAGGCCGCCGCTAGGCGGCCACCCCCTGCTCGACGCGGGTGGCTGGGGCGCGAGGCATGCAGGAATAAGGCCTTGATTGCGCCACACGGCGGCGCGACCTTTCAGCCATGCGTCCCCTGCCCCCGCGCCCCTTGATCGGCATCCCCTGCTGCATGAAGGCCTTCGGCGCCTTCGCCATGCCCAACCACGCCGTGTCCGACCACTACATCAAGGTGGTGCTGGGCCCGATCGGCGGCATGCCGGTGCTGCTGCCGGCCGCCGGCGACGGGGTGGCGGCGGCGATGCTGCCGCGGCTGGACGGGCTGATGCTGACCGGCAGCCGCTCCAACGTGCATCCGGGCCTCTATGCCGGCCCGCCGCATCTGGAGGGGACGCCCGAGGATATCGAGCGCGATTCGACCACCCTGCCGCTGATCCGCGGCGCGCTGGCGATCGGCCTGCCGCTGCTGGCGATCTGCCGCGGCTTCCAGGAGCTGAACGTGGCGCTGGGCGGCACGCTGGACCAGCGGGTGCAGGACCTGCCCGGCCGGCTGGACCATTCGACGCCGGCCGACCAGGCGCTGCCCAAGGTGCGCACCGGCAAGGCGCATGCGGTGCGCATCGCCGCCGATGGCGAGCTCGCCCGGCTCTGGGCCGGCATCGACTTCGACCCCGACGCGGTGCCGGTGAATTCCCTGCACAACCAGGCGGTGCGCGAGGCCGGGCCGGGCCTGGTGCCGGAAGGCTGGGCGCCGGACGGCACCATCGAGGCGGCGCATGTCCGCGACTCGCGCGGCTTCGCCGTCGGCATCCAGTGGCATCCCGAATATGACTGGGCCGAGGACGCGCTTTCTCGCCGGCTGTTCGAGGCCTTCGGGGCGGCCGCCACGGCGCATGCCCGCAGCCGCGCGGCCGCGCCGGCGCTTGCGGCCGAATAGACACAGCCGGGGCAGAACTTTCCCGTTCAAACGTTTTTGAGTTGCGGTGGAAACCGCTTATAATCGGCCGTGAAGCTGCCATCTTAGCAGCGGGCGACCGGTTCCCCACCGGCTCACCCGACCATTCCCCCCAAGGAATGCCATC
>NZ_CACSJM010000215.1 GCF_902706185.1 Roseomonas sp. 18066
CTCCCCCTCCCTGCGGCACGACTCCGCCATCGGGTGACGCAGCGGCCGCCGACAGAGCCGCACGCGCCCGTCAGGAGGACCGTCCCATGCCCATCATCCACCGCCGCACCCTGCTCGGCGCCGCCGCCACCCTGCCGCTTGCCACCCGCGTGCAGGCCCAAGGCGCCGCCACCAGCTGGCCCGCCCGCCCGGTCCGCGTCATCGTGCCCTTCGTCCCCGCCGGCACCACCGACATCGCCGCCCGCATCCTGGCCAACCGCCTGCAGCAGCGCCTGGGCCAGCCCTTCCCGGTGGAGAACCGCGCCGGCGCCGGCGGCAATATCGGTTCCGACGTCGTCGCCAAGGCCGAGCCCGACGGCTACACCTTCCTGATGCAGACGGTGTCCTCGGGCGCCATCAACTACGCGCTCTATGCCGGGCAGATCCCCTACAAGCCCGAGGACCTGGCCAATATCGGCCTGCTGATCCGCGTGCCCAACGTGATCTTCGTCCATCCCGGCCTGCCGGTGCGGACCATGGCCGAGCTGGTGGCGCTGGCGAAGAAGCGCCCCGGCGAGCTCAATATCGGCTCCTCCGGCGCCGGCACCTCGTTGCACATGACCGGCGAGCTGCTGAAGCTCGAGGCCGGGGTGCAGCTGACCCATGTCCCCTTCCGCGGCGCCGGCCCGATGCTGGCCGAGATCATGGCCGGGCGCGTCGAGGTGGGCGTCGACAACCTGCCCTCGGCGATCGGCCATATCCGCGACGGCAGGCTGCGGGCGCTGGCGGTCACCACCGCCACCCGCAGCGCCGCCCTGCCCGACGTGCCGACCACCGCCGAAGCCGGCTTCCCCGGCGTCGAGGCCACCGGCTGGTTCGGCCTGCAGGGCCCGGCCCGCACGCCGCGCCCGATCGTCGAGAAGCTCGGCGCCGAGATCAACGCCGTCGTCGCCGAGGAGGAGACCTGGGCCAAGCTCGCCGACCTTGGCGGCATGAAGCCCGACCTGATCCCGGGCGGCGGCACCAGCCCCGCGGCCTTCGAGACCTTCGTCGCCGCCGAGGTCAAGAAATGGGCCGAGGTGGTGCGCCGCTCCGGCGCGAAGGTGGATTGAAACAAGGGGAATTGAAACAGGCTTCCGGCTTGCGGAAGCGTCATCCGGCCGCGTCTTGTCGCGGCCGGGTCGAGGGTCTACCTGGGGGTGGAAACGTTCTCGAAGGATGGCGCAATGACGCTTCCCCGCCGCCGGCTCATGGCCGGTGCTGGCCTGATGGCCGCCTCTGGCCTTCTCGCGCCCGCGATCTCCCGTGCCCAGCCGGCCTGGCCGAGCCGCCCCGTCCGCATGGTCGTGCCCTTCCCCGGTGGCGGCGCCACCGACGTCACCGCCCGCGTGGTCTGCGAGCGCCTGTCGGCGCTGCTGGGCCAGCCGGTGGTGGTCGACAACCGGCCGGGCGCCGGCGGCATCCTGGGCAGCGACATGGTCGCCAAGGCCGAGCCCGACGGCCACACCCTGCTGACCTGCACCATCGGCACCGCCAGCATCAACCAGTTCCTCTATTCCAAGCTGCCCTACGACCCGGCCAAGGACCTGACCAGCGTGGCGCTGGCGAACAGCCTGGCCAATGTCGTCGTCGTCCCCGCCAGCAGCGAGATTCGTTCTCTGCAGCAGCTGATCGAGGGCAGCAAGAAGACGGAGATGAACTACGGCACGCCCGGCAACGGCACCTCCGGCCATATGTGCGCCGAGCTGCTGAAGTCGCGCACCGGCGCCAAGTTCATGCACGTCCCCTATCGCGGCAGCGCGACGGTCATCCCCGACCTGATGGCCGGCCGCATCGAGCTGGCCATCGACAATATCCCGCCCTACCTGCCGCATATCCAGGAAGGCCGGCTGCGCGCCATCGCGGTGACCAGCAAGGAGCGCTGGTTCGCGCTGCCCAACGTGCCGACGGTGATCGAGAGCGGCGTCGCTGACTTCCAGGCCGAGGCCTGGTTCGGCTTCCAGGCCCCCTCGCGCACGCCGAAGCCGATCCTGGACCGGCTGTCCTCGCTGATCCTCGACATCGTCCGCGAGCCGGCGGTGATCGCCCGCCTGCGCGACGTCGGCAGCGAGCCCCGCCCCCTGGGCCCGGCCGAGTTCAACGCCTTCATCAAGGCCGAGGACGCCAAGTGGCAGGAAGTGGTGCGGGTCTCGGGCGCGAAGCTGGACTGAGGGCGGCCTGGCCCTCCCTCTTCCAGGCAGGCGGGCGCGGAGCGTCCGTTCGAGCAACACGCCTTTCGCCAAGGGCAGCGCCTCAAAGCATCGGGAATATTCGATGCGAGAGGCCCGGTCCTGGCGCCTGGCCGTCTAGACGGCAGGCTCCAGGGCTTCGCGCACCATGGCGCTGTCGACATACTGCGTCATGCGCAGGATCTTGCCGTCCCGCAGCCCATAGAGATGCGCGAAGGCCGCGCGCATCGACCGGCCGGTAGCCTTGTAGGTGCCGCTATAGGTGCCGAAAGCGGCGACACGGTCGCCATCCTCCATGAAGCTGTGCACCTCGGCGCGGTAGCCGGTCCACTCGCTGCCCAGCCGCTGGAAGACACCGGCGATGATCGCGTCGGCCCCGACATAGGTGCCGGCATAGGGAAAGCCCTCGGCTTCCGTCCACTCGGCCTCGGGGGCGAGGGCGGCCAGCAGGTTGCGGCCGTTCTCCTCCGACGAGCCCTCGTAGGTGGCGCGGATGATCTCGAGATGGGCGCCCACCGTCAGCCCCACTTCATCTCGCCGGTGGCCACCTTGGCGCCGATATCGATCGCCACTTCCATGCCCAGGCCCGGGAAGCGGGCCTTCATCGCCGCGTTCAGCGCCGCCGAGCCGCTGGCCCTGGCCAGTTCCTCCTCGAAGGCCCGCAGGTAATCCAGCGTGTGCCGGATGCCGGACAGATCGGCCGCCGCCCCCGGCGCCATATGCCCCGGCACGACGATGGCGGGCTGGCGCGCCGCGATCTTCTCCAGCGTGGCGATCCAGGCGGCGCGCGCCTCCTTGGTCTGGGTGTCGGCGGTCCAGACATGCACGCCCGAGAAGATCAGCACGCCGCCGAACACCGCCTGCAGCGACGGCACCCAGAGGTAGCGGCGGTTGGCGAGCCCCTCGGCATCGACGATCTCGACCGCCTCGCCATCGACGGTCAGCGTCTTGCCCGCGAAGGCCTCCGGCAGCACGACATCGGCCAGCTTCTGCGGGCCGTTCTCCTTCAGCTGGGGGCCCCAGGCGGCGAGCTTCTTCTCGACATTGCCGCGAATGGCCTCGACGGTTTCCGGCGCCGCGATCACCCGCGCCTGCGGGAAGGCCTCGGCGATGGGGCGCAGGCTGAAGTAATAATCGGGGTCGCTCTGGCTGATATAGACGGTGGTCAGCCGCTTGCCGGTCGCCTTGATGGCCTCCGCCAGGGCGCGCCCGTCCGGCAGGGTGAAGCCGCCATCGATCAGCAGGGCCTCGGTGGCGCCGGTGAGCAGCACCGGCGCCCGGAAGAAGCCATTCGGCCCGGCCGGAAAGGCCTTCCAGCCAAGGGAAGCGGCGGCGGCGCTGCGCAGGCCGACCGGCGCCATGACGGCCGCTTTGGCGAGAATGGTGGTCTTCACGATCTCTCTCCTGGTGAACATGCTGGGGCTCCTCGGTGAAACGGCGGCGCTGGGGCGGGTCAGGCGGATCGGGAAGCCGGCGGGCATCGTCTCCGTGCTTGGCGAAACCTCGCGGATATGCAGGAGAGATCGGGTCCGGTCGGGCTTCCCGAAGGCATGGATCGCACGTCGGAATGGTCAGGAAAACAGCGACAAAAAGAACAGAGTGTCTGCTGAAATTTGACAATCGCTGACCAGCGGCGGCCTGATGGCGGCATGAACCTGAACCGGCTGGCCTATTTCGCGGCGGTCGCCGATACCGGCTCCTTCACCCGCGCCGCCGAGCGGCTGCGGATCAGCAAGGCCGTCGTCAGCCAGCAGGTCGCCGAGCTGGAACGCGAGATCGGCACCACCCTGCTGGTGCGGACCACGCGGCGGGTCCAGCTGACCGAGGCGGGGCGCATGTTCCATGCCCGCTGCAGCCTGATCCTGCGGGAGGCGGAAGACGCCTTCGGCGAACTGGCCCAGGTGACCGCGGAACCCACCGGGACCTTGCGCATCACCGCCCCCAATGACTACGGCATCGTGGCGCTGGTCCCCGTCGTGACCGAATTCTCGGCGCGCTACCCGAAGTGCCGGGTCGAGTTGGTGCTGCACGACCAGACCCTGGACCTGCTGACGGGCGAGATCGACCTGGCGATCCGCGTGGGCTGGCTCGAGGATTCCAGCCTGCAGGCCCGCCGGATCGGCAGCTTCCGGCAGGTGCTGGTCGGCGGCTTGGCTTTGGCGGAGCGCATCGCCGCCATGCGCCAGCCCGAGGATCTGGCCAGCCTGCCCTTCGTCGCCAACATGGCCCTGAAGGAGCCGCTGCTGTGGCAGTTTTCCCGGAGCGAGCAGGACCGGCGGACGGTGCGCATGCAGGCCAGCATCGCCATCGACACGACCCCGGCCGTGCTGGCCGCCGTCCGGATCGGCGGCGGCCTTTCGGTTCTGCCGGATTTCCTGGTCAGGGACCTGCTGGCGGCCGGGCATTTGCTGCAGGTGCTGCCGGCGTGGCAATTGCCCGCCGGCGGCATCCACGCGGTCTATCCCGCCGCACGCTTCAGGCCGGCCAAGGTGACCGCCTTCCTGTCGATGCTGATCGAGGCGGAGAGGCAGCGGCGGCCTCTCGCCGGAAGCGGCGGCCCGGGCGCGATGCCGTGACCGGAATCACCGAAGCGGCTGGATCGGGCTTTCAGCGAAAGCGAAGCCGCCGCCAGACACCGCCACGCGGTGGAAACCCTCGACATGGCTGCCGGCGATGGTCAGTCCTTCCGCCGCGACGCGGGACAGGGTCGCGCGGCGGGTCGCGGCCGCCAAAGCCGGGTCGATGTCGAAGACCAGGCCGATCTCGGGCTCGGCGGGCTGCAGCGCCTGCAGATGCAGCAGGTCGGCCCAGACCAGCAGCTTGCCCTCGATCAGGTAGCCGGTATGGCCGGGGGTGTGGCCGGGCAGCAGCACCGCCTCGATCCCGGGCAGCACGGCGCCGGCGGGCACCGCGCGGACGCGGTCGCCGAAGACGCGCAGCAGCTTCTCCGCCACCTTGAAGCCGCCATGCCGGCTCTCCGGCAGGCGGGCACGCGCCTCGGGGTCGGTGAAGAAGGCGAGGTCCGCCTGGGGCGCCCAGATCTCGGCCTCGGGGAAATAGGGTTCGTCGCCGTCGTAGAGGCCGTTCAGGTGGTCGTCATGCAGATGGGTGACCAGCACGCGCTCGACCGAGGCCGGCGCGATGCCGAGGGCCGCCAGCTGGGCGCGGGCATGGCCGAAGCCGTCGCCCCAGGCGGTGCCGACGCCGGCATCGATCAGCGTCACCCCCATCGGACCGCGCAGGACAAAGCAATTCACGTCGGTGGCAATCTGCGGCTTGCCCCATGTCGCGATGGCGCGGGCGCGGTCGGCCTCCCCGGCGGTGTGGACCAGGGTCTCGACCGGCGCGGTGAAATGGCCGTCGCGCAGCAGGAAGGTCTCGATGGAGCCGGAGCGGCAGGATGGGGCGGTCGGCATGGGGTGCCTCCTCGAGGGTCGCAGCCTTAGACCATGCCCGCGGCGCCGCAGCCAGCACCCAAGGGTTGCCGTGGGATGACACTGGCCGAAGAATGCCCGACCGGTTTCAAGGGATTGGAAAGATGACCGACAAGAAGGTGGCGGTGGTGACCGCGGGTGGCAGCGGCATGGGCGCGGCCGCGGCGCGGCGCCTGGCGGCGGACGGGTTCCGGGTGGCGGTGCTGTCCTCCTCCGGCAAGGGCGAGGCGCTGGCGGCCGAGCTGGGCGGCATCGGGGTCACCGGGTCGAACCAGTCGAATGACGACCTGGCCCGGCTGGTCGACACGGTGGTCAAGCAATGGGGGCGGATCGACGTGCTGGTGAACAGCGCCGGCCACGGCCCGCGCGCGCCGATCCTGGAGATCACCGACGAGGCCTGGCACAAGGGCATGGATGTCTATCTGCTCAACGTCATCCGCCCGACGCGGCTGGTGGTGCCGGTGATGCAGCAGAACGGCGGCGGGGCGATCGTCAATATCTCGACCGCCTGGGCCTTCGAGCCGAGCGCCATGTTCCCCACCTCCGCCGTGTTCCGCGCCGGGCTGGCGTCATTTACAAAAATCTTCGCCGACACCTATGCTCCAGAGAAGATCCGCATGAACAACGTGCTGCCCGGCTGGATCGACAGCCTGCCCGCCGTCGAGGAACGCCGCGCCAGCGTGCCGATGCAGCGCTACGGCACCTCGGAGGAGATCGCGGCCACCGTCGCCTTCCTGGCCTCTGAAGGGGCCGGCTATATCACCGGCCAGAATCTCCGGGTCGATGGCGGGCTGACGCGGGCGGTCTGAGGGTCAGCCCTCGGCGACGGTCAGGGCGAGGAGCGCGAAGCTGGCCAGCCAGTGCTCGCCCATATAGTCGCCGGCGAGATGCGGCAGGGCGGCGGCGTAATGCTCCTCCGCCGCCTGGGCCAGCACGGCGGCCTGACTGGCCGGCAGGGCCGTGGCGAGGGCGCGGAAGCACCAGGCGCGGCTGAGGTTCAGCCCGTCCAGATGCGCGATCTTGCCGTCGCTGCGGTCGGTGACCCTCGCCGGCGTGAAAAGCGTCGCCGGTTGCTTGTCGGCGAGGCGCGGCAGGAAGCGGGGGAACCATTCGGCGAACTCTTCTGTCGGCAGAAGACGCCGCATGCACTCGGCTTCGATCAGGGCAGACGACAGAAAATCGTCGCCGCTGGGCTCGCCCCAGGCGGGGCAATCGGTATCGTCGCCATACCAGCGGCGGGCGGTGTCGCGCAGCAGGGTGAGCAGGGTCTCATCGCCGGTGGTTGCCGCGTAATCGGCGGCCATGCGCAGGCTGAAGGCCGTGTTGAAATGCGTCCCCACCCGCACCGGATAGGGGGCGATGGGCAGGAAGTCGCGGTAGCGCTGCGCGAAGATGTCTGTCAGCGGCTGCAGGGTTTGCGACCAGCGGGGGTCGGGCAGGCGATGCAGCTCGGCGGCCAGCTTCAGCAGCCAGGCCCAGCCATAGGGGCGCTTGAAGCCGCGCGCGGTGGGGGCGGCGAGATAGGCGCATTCGGCCGCGACCTTGTCGGCGGTGAAGGCGCGGTCGAAGAGGGCGCGGATCGACAGGGCCTTGTCGCCATCCGGGAACAGCCGCAGCAGGCGGGCCAGCAGCCAGTAGCTGTGCACGCAGGAATGCCAGTCATAGCTGCCATAGAAGATCGGATGCAGCTGCGAGGGCGTGCGCGCATCGGCCGGGCCGGCCAGGGTGTGGTCGGGCTTGTTGGGGTATTCGCGCTCGACATGGCCGAGGGCGATGGCGGCCAGGCGAGCGGCCTCGGCGGCGGTCAGGGTCTCGGGCATGGCGGGGCGTTTCCGGGTCAGAGGGGGCGCTTCAGCCGCGGGCCGATCTCGGTGAAGCCGTGGCGAAGATAGAAGGACAGGCTGCGGGCCCATTGCGGCTGGCGCGGCGCGCCGACCTCGAGCAGCGGCCAGGCGCGGGCGCGGCCGATGTTGTCGGCCTCGGTCAGCAGGCGCTGCGCCAGGCCGGAGGAGCGATGGGCGGGCGCCACATAGAGCTCGGTGATCACGCCGAAGGCGCCGCCGGCATAGATGGACGCGCTTTCGGTGAGCATGATGACGCCGATTTCCTGTCCGTCGTCGTCGACGGCGAGGACGCCGAAGACGCGGTCGGGGAGGGCGAGCAGCCGCGCCGCCGCCTGGACCCGCGCGTCGCGGCGGGAGGGGATGCCGGCGAGCTCCATCAGCAGGGCATCAACCAGCGCGCCAACGGGTTCGGCATCGGCGGGGGTGGCGCGCTGGTTGATGCCCTGCTGATGCTGTCTCTTATACACACCTC
>NZ_CACSJM010000216.1 GCF_902706185.1 Roseomonas sp. 18066
GGCCAGACCCCCGCCCCCGCTCTTGCTGCCGATGGCCTTGCTGCCGGTGGCCTTGCCGCCGATCCCACCTTCGACCTGAAGGCGCATATCCGCGGCATCCCGGATTTCCCGAAGCCCGGCATCCTGTTCTACGACATCTCCACCCTGCTGCGGCACGGCCCGGCCTGGAAGGCGGCGATGGACCTGCTGGCCGAGCGCATCCGCCTGGCCCGCCCCACCCTGCTGGCCGGCATCGAGAGCCGCGGCTTCCTGATGGCGGCGCCGATGGCGCTGGCCCTCGGCCTGGGCTTCATCATGCTGCGCAAGCCGCGCAAGCTGCCGGGCGCCACCATCGGCTACGACTACGACCTCGAATACGGCAAGGACCGGATCGAGATGCAGGCCGACGCCGTCAAGCCCGGCGACCGCGTCGTGCTGCTGGACGACCTGCTGGCCACCGGCGGCACCATGGCCGCCGGCGTCGAGCTGCTGCGCCAGGGCGGCGCCGAGGTGCCGATGGTCGCCACTCTGATCGAGCTGACCTTCCTGAACGGCCGCGCCCGCCTGGACGTGCCGGTCGAAACCCTTGTCGCCTACGCCGACTGACAGCCATGGCCCAAGGCATGGCCAGGCCGCGCGCTGCCTTTTTCCCGCCGCGCCCGCCTGCCATGAGGGCGGCATGATGCCGCTCCCCCGTCGCGCCGCCACGCTGGGCGCGCTGGCCAGCCTGGTCGGGCTGGCGGCGCGCGGCGCGGCGGCCCAGGCCCCTGCCTTCGCGCCCGCCTTCGCCAGCACGCCGCCGCTGCCCGACAGCGCCACCCTGCTGCTGCCCGGTCCCGAGGGCGGCGCCGCGGCGCTCTGGGCGCGCGGCCTGGCCGCCGGGCTGGTGCGCGGCCTGCCGCATGCCGTGGCGCTGCGCACCGCCATCCTGGGCGGGCCGGACGGCGTCACCGCCGCCAACCGCTTCGCCACGCTGGAAGCCGGCGATGGCCGCACCCTGCTGGTGCTGCCGGGCCTGGCCGCCCATGCCCGGCTGGTCGGCGAAAGCCGCGCGCAATACGAGCCGGAGACCTGGCTGCCGCTCTGCGTCGGCTGGCAGGGCGCGGTGCTGGCCGGGCGCGGCGTCTTCGTCCCCCCCCGCGCCGCGCAGCCGCTGCGCCTGGCGCTGGCCGGGCCCGAATCGCCGGAGACGGCGGCGCTGCTGGCGCTCGACCTGCTGGGCTTCCCGGCCGTGCCAGTGTTCGGCCTGACGGGCGCGGCGGCGGCCGCCGCCATCGGCCGCGGCGAGGCCGATGCCCTGGTCATGGCCGACCCGACGCCGCAGACCCGGGTGCGCCAGTTCGGCCTGACCCCCTGGCTGGAGCTCGACACCCCCGCCCGCCGCGACCACCCCGAGCTGCTGGCCGCCAGCAGCGCGGCGACGCGCCCGGCCGCCCTGGCCGCCGCCCAGGCGGGCTTCGCGGCGCTCAGGCTGCGTGCCGCGCTGATGCTGCCCGGGCTGACGCCGGCCGATTCGGTCGCCGCCTGGCGCCGCGCCGCGCTGCGCTGGCAGGAGGAGGAAGAGAAGAGCCAGCCGGTGGAGGGCGCCTCGCCGGCGCTGGTGGGGGCCGAGGCCCGGGCCATCATGGCGGCGATCTGCCCGCCGCCCGAGGCGGTGCTGGCCTATCGCGAATGGCTGCTCCGCCGCCTCGCCTGGCAACCCAGCTAGTTTTTTTCAGGGCCGCCCTCCGGTGTCGGGCGGCGGCGGGGCGCCAGCTTCAGTGCAGGTCGGTCAGGCCGGCCTGCAGCGTCTCGGTGATGCCGATCATCAGCGCCAGGTCGGGCGAAGGCTGGTCCAGCTCGACCAGCATGGCCAGGGCCAGCCGCGCCACGCCTTGGCGCAGGCTGTCGGGCAGCGATCCCTCGGCGCCACAGGCCAGCAGCACGGCGCGCCACAACCCGTCGGCCCGTTCCAGCGCGGCCTCGGGGTCGGGATGGTGGCCGTCGCGCAGCGCGCGCAGCTCCCCGGCCAGGGCGGCGAAGGCCGCGGCCTCGGCGGCGCGGCCGGACCAGTCGGTGGTGCCGTCAGGCGTCGCCGCCGCCCCGTCCAGCATCGCCAGGGTGCCCCGCATCGGCATCGCGGAAGTTCAGGCCACGGCGCCGGAAGCCGCCCCGGAGGCAGCCCCCGGGCCCGGCGCGACGGAGGGGGAAGACGGCGCCGCGGCAGGCTCGGTCGCCTCCGGCAGGCCGGCGGCGCTGCGCAGGACGGCATCCTCATGCTGCATGACGCGGCGGACCAGCTTCAGCGCCTGGTAGCATTCGTCCTGCTCGGCCAGGGTCAGCGCCGAATCCAGCGCCTCCCGCACCAGGGCCGAGGTGGTGACCTCCTGGAATTCGGCGATCAGATCGCGGGCGAGCTCCAGCCCGCGCTCCCGCTCCTCGTCATTGCCGATATAGGCGGTCTGGATGGCGAAGTAGATCCGCCGGGCCGGCGTGGTGGCCAGCTCCGGCGTCATGATCTGCTTGCCGAACAGGAAGCGGGCACGGCTGGTCAGCTCGATACGCGCGCGGTTGCGGAAGCGCAGCGGCGCCCCGTTGACCACCAGCAGGTCCCCCTGCCGCAATTCCAGCACCAGTGTCGACACCGTCTTGCATCCTTCGGAAACCCGGTCGCCCCAACGAGGAGCTTCGCCGAAACTCCGGTCCGAAGCCTTTCTCGCGGCTCCAGAACTCGTGCTGGCCCAGTCAATCTGGGGTGTTTTTCTTTAACAACACATAAATGAGAGCCGCCGCCACGACAAAAAATTACATTCCGCGTAAAGCCTTAGCCGGCGCGACGCAGCACCAGCAGCAGGCCCTGGACCGGCGCGCCGCGCTCGACGCGCAGCACCGCGCGGCGCTCCGCCACAGCTGCCAGGCCGGCTTTCTCGCATTGGGCGGCAATGGCGGCGGGCGCGTGGCGGTAGCGCAGGCCCTCGCCCAGCGCGAAGGGCGCGACCTCGCCGAGCTCCAGGCTGAAGCCCGCGACCCCGCCGGGCCGCAGCGCGCCGGCGATGGCGGCCAGCGCCCCGTCCAGCGCGCCCAGGTAGTTCAGCACATCGGCGGCGGCGACCAGGTCGAAGCCGGCCGGATGGGCGGGCAGGAAGTCGAGCAGGTCGGCCTCGTGCAGCGCGTCGTAGCCGCCGGCGGCCCGCGCCGCGTCCAGCATGCGGGGCGACAGGTCCAGGCCCTCCAGCCGCCGGGCGAAAGGGGCGAGGGCCCGCCCCGACAAGCCGGTGCCGCAGCCGAGGTCGAGCACATCGAGCGACCGGTCCGCCGGCACCCCCGCCTCGCGCAGCAAGTCGGCCAGCGCTTCCGGCGTGCGGTAGCCCAGCTTCTGGGTGAGGTCTTCCTCGAAGCGGGGCGCGTATTGGTCGAAGAGGTCGCGGACATAGGCGGCCGGCGCCCGGTCCGGTGCGGCGGCGGCGCCGAGGGCGGCCAGCAGGAAGCGCGCCTGCTCGGCATGGTCCGGGTCGCGGGCGGCGGCCTCGGCGGCGGCGCGGGCTTCCGGCAGGGCACCGGCCTCGCGGCAGGCATGGGCGAGCGCCAGCTGCGCGGCGGCATCGGGGCGCAGCTTCACGGCGCGGCGCAGCGGCGCCAAAGCGGCCCGCGCCTGCCCCAGCCCGCAGAGCGCCTGGCCGAGGTTGCGCAGGCTGAGCGCGTCGTCCGGCCGCTGCGCCAGCGCCTGCTTCAGCAGAAAGACAGCTTCTTCCAGCGCGCCGGTCTCGGCCAGCAGCGCGCCGAGCGAGGCCTGGAAGACCGGCGCCCCCGGCCGCAGCGCCACCGCCCGCCGGACCAACGGGACGGCAACTGAAAGAAAACCCTGTTGGCGCTTGAGGGTGCCGAGCAGGTTCAGCGCATTGGGCTCGTCCGGGGTCTGCGCCAGGATGCGGGCATAGAGCGCCTCGGCCGCCGGCAGGTCGCCGGCGGCGTGCAGCGCGCTCGCCTGCTGCAGCAGGGTCAGAACAGGCCCTCGATGCGGCCCTCGGCGTCGAGGCCGATGGCTTCGGCGGCCGGGCGGCGCGGCAGGCCGGGCATGGTCATGACATCGCCGGCGATGGCCACGACGAAGCCGGCGCCGGCCGAGAGGCGCACCTCGCGCAGCGGCAGGATATGGCCCTCCGGCGCGCCCATCAGGGTGGGGTCGGCGCTGAAGGAATACTGCGTCTTGGCGATGCAGACGGGGACATGGCCGAAGCCGGCCTCCTCGAACTTCTTCAATTTCGCGGCGACGGGGGGCGGGATGGAGACGCCGGCGGCGTGGTAGATTTCGCGCGCCACGGTCTCGATCTTGCCGGTCAGCGACAGGTGGTCGTTGTAGAGCGGCTCGAACTTCGCGCTTCCCGAGGCGATGATCCGCTTCACCGCATGGGCGAGCTCCTCCGCGCCGGCCGCGCCATCGGCCCAATGGGTGCAGAGGATGGCTTCGGTGCCGAGCTTCGCCATCGCCGCGCGGACGGCGGCGACTTCGGCGTCGGTATCAGAAGTAAACTTGTTCAGCGCCACGACCACGGGCAGGCCGAATTTCTGCATGTTCTGGACGTGGCGGGCCAGGTTGGCGATGCCGCGGGTGACGGCGGCGACATCCTCGGTGCCCAGCGCCGCCTTGGCGACGCCGCCATGCAGCTTCAGCGCGCGGACGGTGGCGACGACGACGCAGGCGGAAGGCGCCAGGCCCGCCGAGCGGCACTTGATGTCGAGGAACTTCTCGGCGCCGAGATCGGCGCCGAAGCCGGCCTCGGTGACCACGACATCGGCCAGTTGCAGCGCCAGCCGCGTCGCCATGACGCTGTTGCAGCCATGCGCGATGTTCGCGAAAGGCCCGCCATGGACCAGCGCCGGCGAGCCCTCCAGCGTCTGCACCAGGTTGGGCGACAGGGCGTCGCGCAGCAAGGCGGCCATGGCGCCGTCGGCCTTCAGGTCGCGGGCGGTGATGCTGCGGCCGTCGCGCGACTGCGCCACGATGATGCGGCCGAGGCGATCCTGCAGATCGGCCAGGTCCTTCGACAGGCAGAACACCGCCATCACCTCGGAGGCGACGGTGATGTCGAAGCCGTCCTCGCGCGGAAAGCCGTTGGGGACGCCGCCGAGCGCCGCGGTGACGCTGCGCAGCGCGCGGTCGTTCATGTCGATGGCGCGGCGCCAGCTGATGCGGCGGGCATCGATGCCGAGCTCGTTGCCCCAGTAGATGTGGTTGTCGATCATCGCGGCCAGCAGGTTGTTGGCCGCGGTGATGGCGTGGAAGTCGCCGGTGAAGTGGAGGTTGATCTCCTCCATCGGCAGGACCTGGGCATAGCCGCCGCCGGTCGCCCCGCCCTTGACCCCGAAGCAGGGGCCGAGCGAGGGCTCGCGCAGCGCGATCATGGCGCGGGTGCCGATGCGGTTCAGCGCGTCGCCGAGGCCGACGGTGGTGGTGGTCTTGCCCTCGCCGGCGGCGGTGGGGTTGATGCCGGTGACCAGGACCAGGGCGCCCTGCCTGTTGCCCTCCTGCGCGCGCAGGAAGTCGAGGCCGATCTTGGCCTTGTAGCGGCCATAGGGTTCGAGAGCCTCGGCCGGGATCCCGGCGCGGGAGGCGATCTCCTGGATCGGTAGCAGCTTGGCCGCGCGCGCGATGTCGAGGTCGGTCGCCATGGTCTCACCCTGTTGGTCGCCGCCCGGCTTATCGTCCCCTGAAGGGAGCGGCAAGACAGCCCAGCGGGGACGCAGCCTTGGATTGAAACTGTCCTCGCCGTCATGTCATGTTGTCGGACAACTAAAATAAACGTCCGGGAGCAAGTCCAATGAACCGCCGTCCTCTGTTGGGCGCCGCTGCGCTCGCGCTGATTCCGGGGGCCCGTGGCGCCCTGGCGCAACCGGTCGCCTGGCCCAGCCGCCCGGTCACCATGCTGGTGCCCTTCGTCGCCGGCGGGCCCAGCGACATCGTGGCGCGGGCGATCTCGATGCGGATGGGGCAGACCATCGGCCAGACGGTGGTCGCCGAGAACCGCGCCGGCGCCAATGGCGAGATCGCCGGCCGGGTGCTGGCCCGGGCCGAGCCGGATGGGCAGACGCTGATGGTGGGCTCGATCGGCGTCTATGCCATCAATGCCGCGCTGCGCCCCGACCTGGGCTACGACCCGGTGAAGGATTTTTCGCCGATCAGCCTGGCGGTGACGACGCCCAATGTTCTGGTGATCAATCCGGAAAAGGTGCCGGTGTCAGACGTGGCCGGGCTGATCGCCTGGCTGAAGGCCAATCCGGGCAAGAGCAGCTATTCGACCAGCGGCGTCGGGTCCTCGGACCAGATGACCGCCGAGCTGTTCAAGCAGCGGGTCGATGTGGATGTGGCGCATGTGCCCTATCGCGGCGGTGCCGCCGCCGCGACCGACCTGATCGCCGGCAATGTGCAGATGTCGTTCCAGAATCTCGGGACGGTCGCGGCGCATATCCAGTCGGGGCGCTTGAAGGCGCTGATGGTGACCGATGCGCAGCGGCATCCGATCCTGCCGACGGTGCCGACCTCGGCCGAGGCGGGGCTGGCGGATTTCGTGGTCACCAGCTGGCAGGCGGTGATGGCGCCGGGCGGGATGCCGGCGGCGTTGCGGGCGAAGATTTATGCCGCGGTGGCCGAGGCCTTGCAGCATGCGGATGTGAGACCGCGGCTGGAGCAGATCGGCTTCACCATCGTGGCCAGCACGCCGGAGGCGTATGCGCAGTTCCAGGCGGCCGAGATCGCGCGCTGGCGCCAGGTGATCCAGGTTGCCGGCATCAAGCCTGAATGATCTATTCGTCTTTTATGAAATAGAAAAAAGATGGGGTCCGGGGAATTCTTTCCCCGGCCTTTCTTTTGAATGATGCAGATCAAGGTGTCGTCTTGGCGTCGGCGGTAATCCTCCTCTCACGTTGAAAGGAAGGTTTGCAGTCGTGAAGAAGACGGTTTGTGGCGCTTTGGCTTGTAGTGCCCTGGCGGCCCTGGCGATGATGACGGCGCCGGCGATGGCGCAGGAGCCGCTGCGCGGCAAGCAGGCGGGCGACATCGTGGTGGGTTTCGGCGCCATCGGCGTGCTGCCGCAGAGCGGCGGCCGGGTGGATGCGATCGGCGGCAGGCCGGACGCCTCGGACACGGTCACCCCGCAGCTGGACGTCACCTATTTCGTCACGCCCAACATCGCGCTGAACCTGATCGCGGCAACGACGCGGCATGACGTGCAGGTGCGCGGCTCGGCGCTGGGCAATGTCGATCTGGGCCGGGTCTGGGCGCTGCCGCCGACGCTGACCTTGCAGTACCACCCGCTGCCGCAGTCGCGGGTCAGCCCTTATGTGGGCGCCGGCATCAACTACACGCTGTTCTATGGCGAGGGCGGCGGGCGGACGCCGCCGGTCACCAAGGTCGATGTGGAGAATAGCTGGGGCTGGGCGCTGAACATGGGCGTCGACTACGCGGTGACGCCGCAATGGGGCATCAACGTCGACGTCAAGAAGCTGTTCCTGCGGCCGGATGTTTCTGTGAATGGCGGCGCCATCGGGGCGCGGGCGGACCTGGATCCGTGGATCGTGGGGGCCGCGGTTCGCTACCGCTTCTGACCCGCTGCGGGATGTGAAAAAGCCCCGGCCAGGACGGCCGGGGCTTTTTTCGCGCGTGAGACGCCGAAGGGAAGTCGTGGTTTTTAGCTGGACCAGGCCATGCGGACGACGCGCCAGGCGCCGTCGCGCCAGGCCAGGTCGAGGCCCAGGCTGCCGGCGCCGTCGCGCGGGGCGAGCTCCAGGCGGGCGGTGCGCAGGCCGGTGATCTGCATCTGCCGCAGCCGCTCCAGCGGCTGGATGGTCGGGTCGCGCAGCAGCGGCGCCGGGGTCTGGCGGGCCTCGACAGCGCGCTTCAGGGCCTCGGGGTCCTGCCAGCCGGCCGAAAGCTCCCCGGACAGCATGGCCAGGTAGCGGGCGGCGTCGCGGCCCTCGGGGGCGGCGCGGGCGGCGTCGGGG
>NZ_CACSJM010000217.1 GCF_902706185.1 Roseomonas sp. 18066
CGATCAGCACGTCGTCGCCGAAGCCGCCATCGAGGACGTCGTCGCCGTCGCGGCCCTCGAGGACGTTGTCGACGCCTTCGTAGTAGCCCTCGCCCGCGGTCACGTCACCGATCACCCAGTCGTCGCCAGAGCCGGCGACGACGCGCTCGATATTGGTGAACTTGTGGCCGGCGGCGATGCCGTCGCTGGGCACCGAGCCGTCGAGCGAGATGGTCAGGCCGTCCTGGGCCTCGGGCGTCTCGTCGTAATAGACGGTGTCGAAGCCTTCGCCGCCATCGATCTCGATCGCGCCGGCGCCCATGTCGAAGTAGTCGTTGTTGCTGGTCGCGATGATCTTCTCGATGCCGGAGAAGTCGTCGTCCTCGTCGGTGTCGTCGCCATGCTTGCGCACGGTGCCGTCCATCAGATCGACATGGATGTGGAAATCGTCGTCCGCATCGTTGAGCGAGGCGTAGTTCAGCGTGTCGAAGCCAGTGCCGCCGCTGATGGTGTCGTCGCCGAGGCTGGCATGGATGGTGTCGTCGCCAGCGCCGCCCTCGATGGTGTCGTCGCCCAGGCCGCCGGTCAGGATGTCGTCGCCATCATTGCCGCGCAGCGTCAGGTCGGTCTCGCTGGTGCCGCCGGTGATGGTGTCGGCCCGCGCCGAGCCCTCGACGATCTCGAAGCCGCTGACACTATAGGCCAGGCTGCCGGAGAGCGGCGGCGCATAGGCGGAATTCGCGAAGTCGATCCGGACGCTGCCGGCGCCGAGATCGACGTCCAGGCTGGCGCCGGCGCCCTGGCCGTTGCGCTGCGGCAGGGCGTCGAGGGTGCGGCCGTCGATGGCGTCGCCGCCGCCCGCGCTGCCGATGATCACCTCGATCTCGACCGCCGAGTCGATGCCGTTTTCCAGGCCCTTGTCGATGGTCACTCGGGCCTCGCCGCCGGAGGTCACCTCGCCCAGGCCGAAGGCGACGGGGCCGCCGGCGCTGGTATAGTCGAGGGTGTCGACGCCCAGGCCACCCTTGATGGTGTCGCTGCCGCTCAGCGTGCCGATGATGGTGTCGTTGCCGGCGCCGCCATCGATGGTGTCGTTGCCGGCGCCGCCGTCGATGATGTCGTCGCCGCCATTGCCGTCGATGACATCGTCGCCGGCATAGGTCGAGATTCTGTTCGCGGCGGCGTTGCCGGTCACCTTGTCGGCGAAGACCGTCGTCGTGACGTGCTCGAAACCGTCGATCGAGATGATGGTGGCAGCCAGCGGCCCGGCGATCGGCCGGTTGTTGTAGGTGCCCATCAGCTTAATCAGACCTGTCGTGAGGTCGATATTGGCACCGAGCGCCGCCCCGTCGGGCTGGTTCAGCAGAGGCGTGCTGACCGTGTCGTTCAGACCGCTCGTCGCGGTGATCTTGTCGACATTGATCAGCGTGTCCTCGCCGACGGCGGCGCCACCGACGCCGTACTTCTCGACGATGGCCTTCGCCGAGACGCTGTTGGTCTGGAACGTGACCTCGGCCGTCAGCGTGACCCGGTCGAAAGTCGCCCCGTAGACCGCGACATCGTTGCCGGTGCCGCCGTTGAAGCTGTCGTTGCCGAGGCTTCCGTTGAAGGTGTCGTTCGAGCCCGCCCCGGGGATGACATCGTCACCATCGGTACCATTGACAGCAGCCATTTTGACCTCTCCGCGGTGTAATTTTCCCGGGAATTACACAGGTCGAAACGATGTCACAATATCAATGTTAAGACGGGATTGACAAAAATACGCAGGTTTGTAAGCAAACGGTTAATAAAATGAGGAACGGGCGCAGAATGGAAAAGCAAATCCTCCTCGGCTAACATAAGATAACTATTAATGTTTCCAGGACGTCGGCGCTATCGACAGGCTGAGAGGCCTCCAGCACTTCCAGGCTGTCGCGGGATGTCGCCCCTGTCATGATCGCGCGGCCCGCAGCGCAGCTCCGCCGACGCCAGGCCAGGCCGCGCGGCGGCGGCACCATCGGCGCTCAGCCTTCAGGCGCCAGCGCCCCGCCTGACCGCGAACCGCTCGGCGATCCTGCCGGGGGCCAGGCCACGGGGCCCGGCAGTCCTTATGATGAAGCGGCGTTGCGCCCGCCCCTGGCCGGCAGGCCAGGGGCAGCCACGCGGGTCCCTGGCGACCGCCACGGGAATGCGCGCAGCGCCGCAGGGGGCGCAAAGGCGCCCGGCCGCATGCTACAGGGACAGGGAAATGGCGGAGAGGGTGGGATTCGAACCCACGGTAGGCTTGCACCTACTTCGGTTTTCGAGACCGACGCGATCGACCACTCTGCCACCTCTCCGCGGTGCCGCTGGTCGTCGAGCGGCCGGGGTATAGAGGGGCTTGGCGCCGAGCGCAACGCGCTGTTTCGGGGAAAAAGTGCGAATCCCCCCTCGAGCGTTGACTCCCTGAACCCCCGGGCGCTATACGGCCGACCTCTCGACGATGCCTGTGGCGTCGCCGATGGCCGTTCTCGGCCACGTTGTTTTTTGAATCAGGCCAGCACGGCAGAGCTTTCAGGGCGCCCCAATGACCTACGCAGTGATCCGCACCGGCGGCAAGCAGTACCGCGTCACCCCGAACGCCGTGCTGATCGTCGAGAAGCTTGAGGCCGAAGCCGGCCAGACCGTGACCTTCCAGGACGTCCTGGCGATCTCCGGCGAGGCCGGGCTGACGATCGGCGCCCCCATCGTGGTCGGCGCCACCGTCACCGCCACGGTGCTGGAGCACAAGAAGGGCGACAAGGTCATCATCTTCAAGAAGCGCCGCCGGCAGAACAGCCGCCGCAAGAATGGCCACCGCCAGCCCCAGACGGTGCTGCGCATTTCCGCCATCGCCGCGGCCTGATCGCCCGCTTCCGAACGACGATAGACGTAGGAGACACTCCTCATGGCACATAAAAAGGCTGGCGGTTCTTCCCGCAACGGTCGCGACTCCGCGGGCAAGCGCCTCGGCGTCAAGAAGTTTGGCGGCGAGCATGTGCTGGCCGGCAACATCATCGTGACGCAGCGCGGCACGAAGATGGTCCCGGGCACCAACGTGCTGGTGGGCCGCACCCATTCCATCCACGCCGCGGTCGAGGGCAAGGTGAAGTTCACCCGCCGCGCCGAGGGCCGCGTCCACGTTTCCGTGGAGCCGTTGCCGCTGGCCGCCGAGTAACCCTCGCGCGCCTTCGCGACCGATAGACCGCGAACGGGGGCCGCAAGGCCCCCGTTTTCGTTTGTCGCCCCCCCTGCCATTTCCCCCGGATCCTGACTGCCATGAAGTTCCTCGACGAAGCCAAGATCTGGGTGAAGGCCGGCGATGGCGGTGACGGCGTCATCGCCTTCCGGCGCGAGAAGTATATGGAATATGGCGGCCCGGATGGCGGCAATGGCGGCCGGGGCGGCGATATCCTGGTGCAGGCCGTGGCCGGGCTGAACACCCTGATCGACTACCGCTACGCCCAGCATTTCAAGGCGCGCAAGGGCGGCAACGGCGCCGGCTCCGACCGCACCGGGGCGGGCTCGGACGATGTCACGCTGAAGGTGCCGGTCGGCACCGTCATCCTGGCCGAGGACAAGGAGACGGTCCTCGCCGACATGGTCGAGGAGGGGCAGCGCGCCACCATCTGCACCGGCGGCGATGGCGGCCATGGCAACGCGCATTTCAAGAGCTCGACCAACCGCGCCCCGCGCCGCGCCGACAAGGGCTATCCGGGCGAGGAGCGCTGGCTCTGGCTGCGGCTGAAGCTGATCGCCGATGCCGGGCTGGTCGGCCTGCCCAATGCCGGCAAGTCGACCTTCCTGTCGGTCTCCAGCGCCGCGCGGCCGAAGATCGCCGACTATCCCTTCACCACGCTGACGCCGCAGCTCGGCGTGGTGCGGCTGAACGCGACCGAGGAATTCGTCCTTGCCGACATCCCCGGGCTGATCGAGGGCGCGGCCGAGGGCGCCGGCCTCGGCACCCGCTTCCTCGGCCATGTCGAGCGCTGCGCCGTGCTGCTGCACCTGATCGACGGCAGCCAGCCCGACCCGGTCCGCGCCTATGAGACGGTGCGCACCGAGCTCGAGGAATATGGCGGCGGGCTGATCGGCAAGCCGGAGATCATCGCGCTGAACAAGCTGGACGCCATGACGCCGCAGGCCAAGGCCAGCCGCGTCAAGGCGCTGGAGCGCGCCACCGGCCGCGAGGTGCGGCTGATCAGCGGCGCCACCCAGGAGGGCGTCCCCGGCGTGCTGCGCGAGCTGGCCGACACCATCTACCGCCAGCGCGAAGGCCAGACCGCGTGAGCCTGCCGCCGCCTTCGCTGGCCACCACCCGCCGCCTCGTCGTCAAGATCGGCTCGGCCCTGGTGGTCGACCCGGAGACGGCGGCGCCCCGGGAAGACTGGATCTCGTCGGTCGCCGCCGATGTGGCGGTGCTGCGGGCGCGGGGCGTGGAGGTGGTGCTGGTCTCCTCCGGCGCCATCGCGCTCGCCCGCCGCTCGCTGGGCCTGGTCAAGCGCAAGCTGCGGCTGGAAGAAAAGCAGGCGGCGGCGGCGGTCGGGCAGATCCGCCTGGCCGGCGCCTGGCAGACGGCGCTGTCGCATCACGGCCTGACCGCCGCCCAGCTGCTGCTGACGCTGGAGGACAGCGAGGACCGCCGCCGCTACCTCAATGCCCGCGCGACGCTCGGCACCCTGCTCGACCTCGGCTGCGTCCCGGTGATCAACGAGAACGACACGGTGGCCACCGCCGAGATCCGCTTCGGCGACAATGACCGCCTGGCCGCCCGCGTCGCCGAGATGATCCATGCCGATGCGCTGGTGCTGCTGTCGGATATCGACGGCCTCTACACCGCCGATCCGCGCCGCGACCACGAGGCGATGCATCTGCCGGTGGTGGAGCGGATGACCGACACGATCATGGCCATGGGGGGCGAGCCGCCGCCGGGCTATTCCTCGGGCGGCATGCGCACCAAGCTGATCGCGGCGAAGATCGCCACCGGCGCCGGCTGCGCCATGGCCATCGCGCTGGGCACCCGCGCCAATCCGCTGCAGGCGCTGGAAGATGGCGCCCGTTGCTCCTGGTTCCTGCCGGCGCCCGAGGGCCGCACCTCGCGCAAGCAGTGGATCGCCGGCTCGCTGGCGCCGCTCGGCGTGCTGCGGGTCGATGCCGGGGCGGCGCGCGCGCTGCGCGACGGGCGCTCTCTCCTCCCTGCCGGCGTCCGCGCGGTGGAAGGAGAATTCGGCCGCGGCGACCCGGTGGCCGTGCGCGACGAGGCCGGCACCGAGCTGGCCCGTGGCCTGTCCGCCTATGATGCCGAGGCCGCGCGCGCCATCGCCGGCCGCCGCTCCGAGGAGATCGAGGCCATCCTCGGCTGGCGCGGCCGCGACGAGCTGATCCACCGCGACGACCTGGTCCTGCTGTAAGCTTCCTTCCGTCGAGAAAGCGCATCCCGTGAACCTCATCGCCGATCCGATCGCCGCCCTTGCCAGCCCCGCCCGCGCCGCGGCGGGCCAGCTCGCGCGCGCCGACCGACCGTCGAAGGACCGGGCTTTGCTGGCCGCCGCCGCCAGCCTGCGCGCGAAGGCGGGAACCATCCTGGCCGCCAACGCCGCCGACCTGGCGGCGGCGACCGGCCTGACCGGCTCCTTCCTCGACCGGCTGACGCTGAACCCGGCCCGCGTCGAGGCCATGGCGGTGGGGCTGGAGGAGATCGCCGCCCTGCCCGATCCCGTCGGCCGCGTGCTGTCGGAATGGACCCGCCCCAACGGGCTGGTGATCCGCCGCGTGGCGCAGCCGCTCGGCGTCATCGGCATGATCTATGAGAGCCGGCCCAACGTCACCGCGGACGCCGCCGGCCTCTGCCTGAAGGCGGGCTCGGCGGTGATCCTGCGCGGCGGCAGCGAGGGCGCCCGCTCGGCCGCCGCCATCCATGCCTGCATCCTGGACGGGCTGCGCGCGGCTGGCCTGCCGGAAGGCGCCGTGCAGATCGCCCCCACCCAGGACCGCGCCTTCGTCGGCGCCATGCTGCGCGCGGCAGGTCTGATCGACCTGATCATCCCGCGCGGCGGCAAGGGTCTCGTCACCCGGGTGATGGAGGAGGCGCGGGTGCCGGTCCTCGCCCATGCCGAGGGCCTCTGCCACACCTATATCCATGCCAGCGCCGACCCGGAAATGGCGCGGGCCATCCTGGCGAACGCCAAGATGCGCCGCACCGGCGTCTGCGGCGCCACCGAGACGCTGCTGATCGATGCGGCGATCGCGCCGTCGCTGCTGCCGCTGCTGGTGGCCGATCTGGCGGCGCTGGGCTGCAGCTTCCGCGCCGATGCCCGGGCCCTCGCCTTGATGCCGGCCCTGCCGCCGGCGACCGAGGCCGATTTCTCCACCGAATGGCTCGACGCCATCCTGTCGGTGAAAGTGGTCGACGGGGTCGACGAGGCCCTGGCGCATATCCGCCGCCATGGCAGCGAGCACACCGAATGCATCGTCGCCGAGGATTCGGCCGCCGCGGAAGCCTTCCTGAACGGGATCGATTCGGCGGTCGGGCTGTGGAATGCCTCGACGCAGTTCTGCGACGGCGGCGAGTTCGGCTTCGGCGCCGAGATCGGCATCGCCACCGGCCGGCTGCATGCGCGCGGCCCGGTCGGGCTGGAGCAGCTCTGCACCTATCGCTACCGCATCACCGGCACCGGCCAGACCCGGCCCTGACGCCCTGCGCCACGCCTCGATGAAAACGGCCACAAAAACGGGGCGCTGGGGCGACCGGCGGCGGGCGCGCATCGGCCTGCTCGGTGGCAGCTTCAACCCGGCCCATGACGGCCACCGCCATGTCGCGCTGCGGGCGCTGAAGGCGCTGCGGCTGGACCAGGTCTGGCTGCTGGTCTCGCCGGGCAATCCGCTGAAGCCGCGCGCCGGCATGGCGCCCTTCGCCGAGCGCCTGGAATCGGCGGCGGCGATCGCCGACGGCGTCCGCCTGCTGGCCAGCGACATCGAGGCCGCCATCGGCCAGCGCTACAGCGCGCGCACGCTGAAGCGGCTGCAGCAATTGTTCCCACGCGTTCGATTCGTCTGGATCATCGGCGCCGACAACCTGTGGCAATTGCCGAAATGGCGCGACTGGCGGCGGCTGGCGGCGCGCACCCCGCTGGCCGTGCTGCCGCGCCCGGGCTGGACCCGCCGCGCCCTGCACGGCGCCGCCGCCGCCCGGCTGCGCCGCCATCGCCGCGACGCCGGCGCGCTGCTGGCGGCAGGGCCGCCGGGCTGGAGCCTGGTCGCCGCGCCGGAACACCCGGCCAGCGCCACCGCGCTGCGCCAGGCCGCCCAGCGGGAGGGCCGGAAAGGACCGCCGCTTGCTGCCGCGCCGGAACAATTGCAGCCACGCTGAGCTCCCGCGCATTTTCGGTGCTGGCCCCGGGGCCTCGGATGGCGTCATACACCGCCCCAGAAGCCACACCGCGCCCAACCCTCGCAGGCCCGCGCAGGTCCTGCCACCAAAGCCCCACAGGAGGCCGCCATCGCCCGCAACCCGAAGACCCCCGAACAGGCTCGCCGCAAGAGCACCACGGCGACGCGCCCGTCCACCGAGCCCCGCAAGCCCGGCAAGGCGCAGCCGGCGCTGAAGCAGCCGACCCGCGTGGCGCCGACCAAGCCGCGCGCCGAAGCCGCGGCGAAGCCGAAGCCGGCCGCCAAGCCGACCCGCAGCGCCGCCCCGCGCAGCAGCAGCCGCGACGCCGAGGCCCGTCCGAGCCGCGCCGCCGCCGCGCCCACCCGCGCGCCCCGCAGCAGCGACGCCAGGCCCGCCCGCAGCGCTGCCCCGCGCAGCAGCAGCCGCGACGCCGAGGCC
>NZ_CACSJM010000218.1 GCF_902706185.1 Roseomonas sp. 18066
CGCCCCGCCATCCCGCATTGACGCTGTCGCCTGCCCATCTGTAGCATGACGCACAAATTCGAGAAGAGGCATGATCATGACCCCCTGCCCCCCTCCGGCGCCCGCATCCCGGATCATGCCCGGCTGGTGGCCCCTGCTGGCGGCGGGGATGCTGCTGGCGCCGCTGCAGGCCCATGCCCAGGCCAGCACCCAGCTCGGCGACCAGGCCGATGCCCAGCAGGCCGCGCTGCAGGCCGGCGGCTGGCGCCTGACCGGCCAGCTCGAGACCGAGCTCAACCTCGACCTGAATGGCCGGCGCGGCGGCCGCGGCCGCTATGCCGACCTGTTCAACAAGACGGAGCTCGGCGTCTATCTCAGCCTGCCCGGCGGCTTCACCGTGAACAGCGTCTTCAAGCTGGAGCCCGCCGACCGCCCCGCCGATGGCAGCGACCGCGCCTTCCACGCCCAGGCCGCCTGGGTCGACCAGCTCTATCTGGCCTGGTCGCAGGGCCCGCTGCAGCTTTTCGCCGGCAAGATCCATCCGCGCTTCGGCATGGCCTGGGACGAGGCGCCCGGCCTCTACGGCACCGACTTCGCCGAGGGCTATGAGCTGTCGGAGAAGATCGGCGGCGGCGTGAACCTGTCGCTCTCCGACCTGGCCAGCGCCACCGACCGGCTGGGCCAGCACAGCCTGCAGCTGGAATTCTTCCAGGCCGATCGCAGCGCGCTGTCCTCCTCGCTCTTCGCCCGGCGCTGGTCCTACCAGGACGGCCAGGGGCGGCTGCGCTATTCGGCGCGCAACCGCCGCGCCTATGGCGGGCCGGACAACACGGAGGGCGCCGGCAACTGGGTGGCGTCCCTCGCCGGGCAGGAGGTGCCGCTGCCGCTGGGCGAGCTTTCTTATACTCTGGGCTACTCGTCGCGCCGGGCGGGCCTCGACAGCCTGCAGGCCGGCACCGCGGCGACCGAGCGCGGGGTGGTCGCGGGCCTCGCCTGGGAGGTGCCGCTGGGCGGCGACATCACCGCCACCCCCCTGGTCGAATGGGTCCGGCAGGAGAATGCCGACGGGCTGCGCGGCCTGCGCCGCCAGGTGGTCACCGCCGGCGCCGAGCTGGCGCGCGGCCCGGTCAGCCTCGCCTATGTCTATGAGTGGCTGAAGGAGCGCGGCGACGACGCGGCCCGGGCGGCGATGCACACCGCCTCGGCCAGCTACGCGCTGCCCTGGGTCGAGGGGCTGGTCTGGACCGTCGGCTGGCGCCGGCTGCGGGAGGAGGGCCAGGCCGCCAACGACTATGGCACCCAGCTCAGCTACAGCCTGAGGTTCTGAACCCGCCCTGAAACGAGAAGGACGGGGCCACTTCCGTGACCCCGTCCCCCCATCACGACCCGAAGCGCGGGAAAATCAGCGCCAGACGATCTCGGAGCGGGAGCAGGTCTCGACGCCGCGGCGCTCCTGCTCGCGGCCATTCATGTAGACGATCTTGACGTCGACCGTGCAGCTGCGCCCGGCCGGCAGCTCGATCCAGCGGTCGTAGCCGGGCTCCAGCACCTGCTCGCCCAGCCGGTCGCGGCCCCAGCTGCGGTCGGTGCTCAGCGAGACATAGAGCTCGCGCACCACGCTGCCCGAGCGGTTGACGAAGCTGAAGGACGGATCGCCCGCCACCCGCGTCGTCGCCCCGGCGCCACCGCCGCGGATCGCGCCACCGGCGCCGCCGCCGCCGGCGAAGACCACCCGCGTCAGCGAGCAGGCATTGACCTGCATCTTGGTCTCTTCCCGCCCGCCCTGGTAGCGGACGCGGATATCGATGACGCAATCGGTCGCCTGCGGCGTCACATGCACCTGCTGGCCGGCGCCCAGCATGGAGTTGCCCAGGATGTCCGGGCCCCAGTTGTCCAGCCGCGACGGCGAGACATAGGCGCTCTCGATCGTCTGCCCGGACTGGTTGATCAGCCAGAAGCGGTTCTGCGCCGAGGCGGGCGAAAGCGTCGCAGCGGCGGCCAGCATCAGCAGCGCCGCGAGGAAAACACGCACGGGGGAATCCTCCGGTCCAGGGAAGGGGATCGGGCCCCGGACGGCCTTTCTGGCAGCCGGGCCCGCGTAATAAGAATGCGCCGATCCGTATCGTTTCACAACAAAGCGTGCCGTTCACGCTTTCTACAGCGACGCTTTTCCGGAAGCGTTTCCCGCAGCCGCGAAATGGGCTTAGGCTTCCATCATGGTCATGCTCGTCTCCCCGCGCCGCCTCGCCCTGCTGGCCGCCGCCCTGCTCGCCGGCTGCGCCGCGGGCGGTGCCCCGGACGCCTCCTCCCCCGCCGAGCCCGGCAGCCGCCCGCCGCGGATCACCGCCTCCGGCGCCTATCTGGCCGGGCGCTTCGCCACCGCCGAGACCGACACCACCGCCGCCGCCGACCAGATGAACGAGGCGCTGCGCCTGGCGCCCGAGGAGGCCGAGGTGCTGAACCGCGCCTTCCTCGCCAATGTGCTGGATGGCCGGGCGGAGGCGGTGCGCCTGGCCCGCCGCCTGCCGCAGAGCGAGCTGGCGGGGATGCTGCTGGCCGGCACCGACGCCATGGCCGGCCGCTGGGAACGCGCCGAGGCGCGGCTGCGCGGCATGCCGCGCACCGGCGCCGCCCAGGTGCTGCAGCCGCTGCTGCTGGCCTGGACCCAGGCGGGGGCCGGCAATACCGACGCCGCCATGGCGACGCTGAAGCCGCAGATCGAGGGCAGCCGGCTGCGCGGCCTGGCCGCCCTGCACGGCGCCATGATCTCCGACCTGGCCAACCGCCCGCGCGAGGCGGAGCGGCTGGTGCGGCTGGCCCTGTCCGACTCGCCCGAGACCAACCTGCGCATGATCCAGGTCGCCGCCGGCATCCTGGCCCGCGCCGGCAAGGAGGCCGAGGCGACCCAGCTGATCACCGCGCTGGCCGCGGTGGGCGACGACCTGTCCCTGGTCAGCGCGCCCGAGGTGCGGCGCCGCCTGCTGCAGACCCGCGCCGTCGCCTCCGCGGTCGAGGGCATGGCCGAGGCCGAGCTGGCGCTGGCCGGCGCGCTGCGCGGCCAGGGGGCGCCGGAGCTGACCCTGCTGCTGGCGCGCCTGGCCCTGCGGCTGCGCCCCGACTTCACCCCCGCTTTGCTGATCGCCGCCGATGCCCTGGCCGACGAGAAGCATCCCGACAGCGCGCTGGCCCTGCTGCGCCGGGTGCCCGACGACGACCCGCTGGCCGCCGCCGTGGCCATGCGCCGCGCCACCCTGCTCGACCGGCTGAACCGCCCGGACGAGGCCATCACCGCGCTGCGCGGGCTGCAGGAGGCCTATCCGCAGTCGCTGCAGCCGCCGGCCCGGCTGGGCGACCTGCTGCGCACGCGCGAACGCTATTCCGAGGCGGCCGAGGCCTATTCCACCGCCCTGACCCGGGTGCCGCGCCCGGGCGCGGAGCACTGGTCGCTGTTCTATGCCCGCGGCATCGCGCTCGAGCGCGCCGGCGACTGGACCAGGGCCGAGGCCGATTTCCACCGCGCCCTGCAGCTCGCCCCCGAGCAGCCCTACGTCCTGAACTACCTGGGCTATACCTGGGTCGAGCATGGCAGCAACCTGCCCGAGGCGCGCCGCATGCTGGAGCGCGCGGCCGAGCTCCGCCCGCAGGACGGCAATATCGCCGACAGCCTGGGCTGGGCGCTGTTCAAGCTGGGCGACATGCCGGCCGCCACCCGCTGGATGGAAAAGGCGGTGGAGCTGGAATCGCGCAACTCGGTGATCAACGACCACCTGGGCGACGTCTACTGGGCCGCCGGCCGCCGCATCGAGGCGCAATACCAGTGGCGCCGCGCCCTGACGCTGGAGCCCGAGCCCGGCGAGGCGCCGAAGATCGCCGCCAAGCTGCGCGACGGCCTCCCCCCCCGCTAATTTTCAAGCTGGGGGCCCCGATGGGGTCCCCCGCGTTGCGCGAGGCTGTGCCGCCGGTGACCCCGCCCGAGCTGAACACCCTGTCGCTGGCCGAGCCGGCGCCGGCCAAGATCAACCTGCACCTGCATCTGCTGGGCCGCCGCGCCGACGGCTACCACCTGCTCGACAGCCTGGCCGCCTTCGCCGGCGCCGGCGCCCCGGGCGGCGCCGACTGGCTGCGCTGGAAGCCCGGCGGCGCCTTCTCCCTCCGTGTCGAGGGGCCGGAGGCCGCGGCCCTGGCGGACGAGCCCGACAACCTGGTGCTGCGCGCCGGCCGGCTGCTGGCGGTGGAGGCCGGCATCGCCCCGCATGGCCAGGTGGTGCTGGAGAAGTTCCTGCCCGTCGCCTCGGGCATCGGCGGCGGCTCGGCCGATGCCGCCGCGGCGCTGCGCCTGCTGAACCGTGTCTGGGAGGCCGGGCTGGGCCATGCCCGGCTGTCCAGCCTGGCCGAGCAGCTCGGCGCCGATGTGCCGGTCTGCCTGGACAGCCGCCCGGCCCGGATGGGTGGCATCGGCGCGGTGCTGACCCCGGCGCCGACCCTGCCGCTGGCCGGGCTGCTGCTGGCCAATCCGCGCATCCCGCTCTCCACCCCCGCCGTCTTCCGCGCCCGGTCCGGCGACTTTTCCTCGTTCGCGCAGATGCCGACCGCCTGGGCCGATGCCGGGGCCATGGCCGCTGGCCTGGCGGCCTGCCGCAACGACCTGGAACCGGCGGCGATGTCGCTCTGCCCCGAGGTCGCCGGCCTGCTGGACGCCATCCGCGCGCTGCCCGGCTGCCTGCTGGCGCGGATGAGCGGCTCGGGCGCCAGCTGCTTCGGCCTCTTCGCCACGCCGGAGGCCGCCCATGCCGTGGCGCCGATGCTGCCCGAGGGCTGCTGGCGCTGGGGAGGGGGCTTTACGACAGGGGCCTCCGCCCTTTATTCACCCACCGACGGCCCCGCCTGAGGGGCCTCCTGCAGCGACTTCCTGCAGCGGCTTCCTGCTGGGGCGTAGCCAAGCGGTAAGGCAGCGGTTTTTGGTACCGCCATTCCCAGGTTCGAATCCTGGCGCCCCAATCTTCCCCTATTTCAGCATCGCCGAAATATTCGACGCCCCGGTCGGATAGGCGGTGATCATCGCGCGCAGCGCCGCCGCATCCATCCCCTGCCGCAGCGCCAGGCCGAACAGCGAAATGATATCCGCCGCCTCCGGCCCCAGCAGATGCGCGCCGAGCAGCCGCTCGCTGCCCGGCTCCAGCAGCAGCTTGTAGGCGGCGCAGGGCTCGGCCATCCGCCGCACCGACTGGAACTCCGCCATGTCGCCCTGGCGGAGCTCATAGGCTTGCCCGGCCTCGCGCGCGGCGGCCTCGGTCAGGCCGACGCCGGCCAGCGGCGGCAGGGTGAAGACCGCGCTGGGCACCGGGCCCTGCTCCGGCCGCGGGGTGCAGCCTTCCAGCAGGCTTCTGGCCACCGCCTTGGCGTCATGCGTCGCGATCGGCGTCAGCGCCGGGCCCACCCCCGCCGCATCGCCGGCGGCGAAGATCCGCTCATTGCCGCGAACGCGGAGAAATTCGTCCAGCGGCAGATGGCCCTTCTCCAGCGTGACCCCGGCGGCCTCCAGCTGCAGCCCGTCCAGCGCCGGCACCCGGCCCAGGCCGTGCAGCACCCTGGCCGCCTGGAAGCTGTCGCCCGTCGCGCCCTCGACGCGGAAGCCGCCCGCTTCCGGGTGGATGGCTTTCGCCTTGAAGCCGGTGACCAGCTCGATCCCCAGGGTGCGGCCATGCGCCACCAGCCGGTCCACCAGATCGGGGTCGAATTTTTCCAGCGGCCGCTCCGCCGCCTCCAGGATGCGCACCTTGGCCCCGGCCCGCGCCGCCAGATGCGCGCATTCGAAGGCGATGAAGCCGCCGCCGATGAACAGCAGGCTGTCGGGCATCTCAGGGAAATCGAGGAAATCGTCGCTGGTCGCCAGCTGCGCGGCGCCTTCGATCGACAGCGGCGCCGGATGCGCGCCGGTCGCGATGAGGAAGCGCCGCGCCACCAGCCGGCGCCCGGCGACCTCGAGCGCGTCGGGCGCCACGAAGCGTGGCTGGCCCTCGATCGCCTCGATCCCGGCCGCCTCCAGCGACTCTCGCCGCTGCGCCGGCACCGGATCGGTGAAGCTCTGCTTGAAGCGCTGCGCCGCGGCCCAGTCGAAGCGCAGCGCGGCGCCGCCGGCCACCCCATGCGGGGCCAGCCGCTGTGCCCGCTCCACCGCGCCGGCGATGGTCCAGAACACTTTCTTCGGCTCGCAGCCGCGCAGCGCGCAGGTGCCGCCGAAATCCCGGTTCTCGATCAGCGCCACGCGCCACCCGGCTTCCCGGCAGCGCTGCGCCACTGTCACCCCGGCGGTGCCGGAGCCGAGCACGACCAGGTCGTACGTCGCATCGCGGTCCGGCATCGGCATCCCCTCCTGTTCTGGCGGGGATGCCAACTCGGCCGGGGTCGCCGCGGTTGCGGCCTTAGAGGATGCGCAGTCGGCCCAGGATATAGCCGATGCCCGCCGCGATCGCGATCGAGGTCAGCGGCTGCTCGCGGACATTGTCGCAAAGCTGGCCGACGAAATTCTCCGCCTGGCCCTGCACCTCGTTGGCCACGCCGCGCGCCTGGTATTCGCGCTTGCCGGTCAGCCCGCCGACCGCTTCCTGCACCCGGCCAACCGTCTCGCGCGCAGCGCCCGTCACTCGGTTTTCATCCATCTGCCCATCTCCTTCTTGCCGCGGCCATGGCGGCCGTCCGGCAGGGAAACGCCGCGCGCGGCGGATGGATGCGCCCCGGCTTGCTTTGAACGGTGCCGCGTGGTGCCTTGCCGCCGCCATGACCGCCGATCCGCCCAGCACCCGCATCGCCCCGCCCGAGCGCCTGCGCCAGGGCGCCCCCGCTGCCGTGCTGGCCGCGCTCCCCGGGGCGCGGGCGGTGGGCGGCGTGGTGCGCGACATCCTGGCCGGCCGCCCGGTGCATGACATCGACGTCGCCGCCCCCCTGGCGCCGGAAGCCATCGCTGAGCGCCTGCGCGCCGCCGGCCTGAAGGTCTTCGAGACCGGCCTGCAGCACGGCACCGTCACCGCCGTCCTGAACCACGAGCCGGTCGAGGTCACCAGCCTGCGCCAGGACCTGGCCACCGACGGCCGCCACGCCACCGTCGCCTGGACGCAGGACTGGCGCGAGGACGCGGCGCGCCGCGACTTCACCATGAACGCCATGTCGCTCGATGCGGACGGGCGCCTCTGGGACTATTTCGGCGGCCGCGACGACCTCGCCGCCGGCCGCCTGCGCTTCGTCGGCGACCCGGCCACCCGCCTGGCCGAAGACTACCTCCGCGTGCTGCGCTTCTTCCGCTTCCACGCCCGCTACGGCATCGGCGCGCCCGAGGCGGCCGCGCTGGCCGCGATCCGCGCCGCCGTCCCGGGTCTCGCGCGCCTCTCCGCCGAGCGCGTCTGGATGGAGCTCAAGCGCCTGCTGGAAGGCCCGTCCCCCGCCGACAGCCTGGCGCTGATGCGCGACACCGGCGTGCTGCCCGCCATCCTGCCCGAGGCCGGCGCCCTCGACGCCCTGGCCCGCAGCGAGGCGCCCCCCGACCCGCTGCTGCGCCTGTCCCTGCTGCTGGCCGCCGATCCTGCGCCGATCGCGAAACGCCTGAAGCTCTCCGGCGACGAAACCCGGCGGCTGCGCGACCTGCTGGCGATCCCAGCCTCGGCGCCGGAGCTGAGCGACGACGACCTCCGCCGCCTCCTCGCCGAGCACCCGACCGACCTCGCCACCGCCACCGCCTGGGCCGCCGAAGCCCGCGACGGACAAAGCCGCGCGACGCTGCGCACCCGGATAAACACCACCCCC
>NZ_CACSJM010000219.1 GCF_902706185.1 Roseomonas sp. 18066
GGGGGTGCTGGAGGCCGCCTGGGCTGCCTTGCGGCCTGGGGGGCGGCTGGTCGTCAATGCCGTGACCATCGAGACGGAGGCGGTGCTGCTGGCGGCACATGCGCGTTGGGGTGGTGGGTTGGTGCGGCTGGGGGTGGAGCGGCTGGATCGTGTGGGGGCGCTGCATGGTTATCGCCCGGCGATGACGGTCGTTCAGTATGTGGTGGAAAAGCCGGCGGGGTCCGGGGGGATACTATCCCCCCGGCGGGAGGGTCCAGGGAGGGCGGCGCCCTCCCTGGCCACCGCTGGCCTGGGTTTGCGCCCGTCGGCCGATGCGGCGTCTCTGGTCGCCGTCGTGCGCCGTGCCGAGGGTTTGGGCGGCTGCCGCGTGGTGTCCTTGTCGGTCCCCGACTTCCGCGACCTCCCCGTGGTGGCCGAGGCCGCCGACCGATTGGGGGTGCCGTTGCAGCTGGTGTCGCGTGCCCGGCTGATGGCGGTGCAGGACCGCTGCCCGACGAAATCCGAGGCGGCGCAGCGGGCGATCGGCATCGGGTCGGTGGCCGAGGGCTGCGCGCTGGCGGTGGGGGGCACGCTGCTGCTGAAGCGGATCGACGGCGAGGGGGTGAGCTGCGCGCTCGCCAGCATGGAGGAGCCCGCATGACGGTGCATTTCATCGGCGCCGGCCCAGGCGCGGCGGACCTGATCACCTTGCGCGGGCGGGACCTGCTGGCGGCGTGCCCGGTGTGCTTGTACGCGGGGTCGATCGTGCCGCCGGCGCTGCTGGCGCATTGCCCGGAGGGGGCGCGGCTGGTGGACACGGCACCGATGGATCTGGATGCCATCGAGGCCGAATACATCGCCGCCCATGCGGCGGGGCAGGATGTGGCGCGGCTGCATTCGGGCGATCTGTCGATCTGGTCGGCGGTGGCGGAGCAGATCCGGCGGCTGCAGCGGCATGGGATTCCCTACACGCTGACGCCGGGGGTGCCGGCGTTTTCCGCCGCCGCCGCCGCCCTGGGGCGGGAGCTGACGGTGCCGGGGGTGGCGCAGAGCCTGGTGCTGACGCGGGTGTCGGGGCGCGCCTCGCCGATGCCGGAGGGCGAGACGCTGGAGGGTTTTGCCGCCACCGGCGCGACGCTGGCGATCCACCTGGCGATCCATGCGCTGCCGTCGATCGTGGCGCGGCTGACGCCGTTCTATGGCGCGGATTGCCCGGTCGCGATCGTGGTGCGGGCGTCCTGGCCGGATGAGCGGGTGCTGCGCGGTTTTCTGTCGGATATCGAGGCGAAGCTGGCCGCCGAGCCCGCCGAGCGGACGGCGCTGATCCTGGTCGGGCGGGCGCTGGGTGCCGAGGATTTCCGGGAGAGCGCGCTGTACAGCCTGGATTACCAGCGGCGGTTCCGCGGGGCGTGACGGTGTCAGGCCCGGGCCAGCAGCGTCCCGTCGCGGTCGAAGAGGGCGATGTCGACGGCGATGCCGGTGCCCTCGACGGCGGCGGCGGCGGTCGCCTGGGCGGCGGTCGCCACGGCCTGGGGCAGCGCGATGTCTTTCTCCATCGCCAGGGTGAAGGCTTCGAGCGCGGTGTTGGCCGCGGCGATGCGGGCGGCGAGCTCGGCGTTGGCGCCGTGGCGCTGCGCCAGGGCGGCCAGCGCCTCGAGATCGACAGCTCCGCGGCGGGAATGCAGGTCGAGCCGGCCTTGCGCCAGCTTGGTCAGCTTGGCCAGGCCGCCGGCCACGGTGACGCGCGGCACCGGATGGGCGCGCAGGTATTTCAGCATGCCGCCGACGAAATCGCCCATGTCGATCAGCGCCTGCTCGGGCAAGCCGTAGAGCGCCTGGACCGCGGCTTCGGAGGTCGAGCCGGTGGCGCCGGCGAGATGCGCCAGCCCCGCCGCGCGGGCGACGTCGATGCCGCGATGGATCGAATGGATCCAGGCGCTGCAGGAATAGGGCATGACGATGCCGGTGGTGCCCAGCACCGACAGCCCGCCCAAGATGCCGAGGCGCGGGTTCATGGTGCGTTGGGCCATGGCCTCGCCGCCGGGGATGGAGATCTCCACCTCGGCATCGGCGTCGCCACCGGCGAGCTCGGCGAGCGCCGCGGCGATCATGGCGCGCGGCATCGGGTTGATGGCGGGCTCGCCCGGCGGCAGGGGCAGGCCGGGCAGGGTGACGGTGCCGACGCCGATCCCCGCGCGGAAGACCAGCCCGGCACCGGGCGGCAGCTTCCGGACGGTGGCGCGGATCAGCGCGCCATGGGTGACGTCGGGGTCGTCGCCGGCATCCTTCACCACGCCCGCCGTGGCGCGGCCATCGGCGCAAAAGCCGGATTCGGCCAGAGCGAAGGCGGGGCGCTCGCCGCGCGGCAGGGTGATCTCGACGGGGTCGGGGAAGGCGCCATGGGTCAGCGCGGCATAGGCGGCCTTGGCCGCCGCCGTGGCACAGGCGCCGGTGGTCCAGCCCCGGCGCAGCGGTTGGTCGGGCTGCGGCACGCGGCCAGCTTTATCCCCCTGCCCCGCCGCTGTCATCCGGCGCCGCGCGCATGACCCGGATGGAGGCGCTGGCGCTGCTGACCGGCCGCGCGCCGCCGGTGCTCGGCCCCGGCCATGTCTGGCTGGTCGGCGCCGGCCCGGGCGATCCGGGAATGTTGACGCTGGACGCGCTGGCGGCGCTGGCCCAGGCCGAGCTGCTGCTGCATGACGCGCTGATCGACCCGCGGATTCTTGCCCTGGCCCCGGATACCGCCGAGCGGCTGGTGATGGGCAAGCGCGGCGGAAGGCCCTCGGCCCGGCAGGACGACATCACGCAGCGGCTGATCGCGGAGGCGCAGGCCGGGCGGCGGGTGGTGCGGCTGAAGGGCGGCGACCCCTATGTCTTCGGCCGCGGCGCCGAGGAGGTCTTCGCGCTCGCCGAGGCGGGCATCCCCTGGCGGGTGATCCCCGGGCTGACGGCGGGGCTGGCCGGGCTGGCGGCGGCGGGGATCCCGGCGACGCTGCGCGGGGTGAACCAGGCGGTGACGCTGGCCACCGCCCATGCGGCCGAAGGCGCCGAGGATGCGCTGGACTGGCCGGCGCTGGCAAAAAGCGGCCAGCCGATCGTGCTCTACATGGCGCTGCGGCGCCTGCCGGCGGTGACCGCGGCGCTGCTGGCAGGCGGGCTGCCGGGCGGGACGCCAGCGGCGGCGGTGGCCGAGGCCACCACCCCGCGGCAGCAGGTGCTGGAGGCGACGCTGGACACCATCGCCGCGCGGGTCGAGGCCGCAGGCTGGACGGTGCCGGCGGTGATCGCCATTGGCGGGATCGTCACGGCGCGGCGGCAGCTCGGATGAAAAAAGGCCCGGCGGGATCGCTCCCGCCGGGCCTTCGGTCTCGCGCGCTGAAAAGGATCAGCGGGCCGGGGTGGTGCTGCGGCGCGCCGGGGTCGTGGTCGCGCGCGCCGGCGTCGTCGTCGTGCTGCGGGTCGAGGTGCTGCTGGTCGCCGGCGGCGCGCTGACGCGCGGCGTGACGGCGGCAGGCGTGGCGGCGGCGGCCGGGGCGGCGACGCCCTGGACGGTCACGTTGACCTTCACCGAGGTCGAGCCCGGCAGCAGCCGCACCGCGAAGCTGTCGGTGCCGACGAAGCCGGCATCGGCGATATAGTCGATGCGGGTGTAGTCGCCGACGCTCTGCACGCGGACGCGGCCATTCGCGGCGCGGGCGGTCAGCAGGCCGGCATCGAAGGGCTCGGGGCCCGGCTTGGCGACGCGCAGGCCGCAGAAGCCGCCGTCATTGCCGATGACCATCGGCACCTCGGTCGCCTGGGCATCGGTCAGCTTCGGCGCGTCCGGCACGGTGCAGAGGCTGGAGGCCCCCATCATGTCGGCCGCGTAGATCGGCAGGCGCGAGGACACCGCGGCCGGCCCGGTGGTGGGCTTGGCGCAGGCGGCCAGCAGCGCCGGCAGGGCGATCACCGCCATCAGGGCGGTGGAGCGGGTAGCGATCATCAACGGGCGGCCCTGGGGCTGGCAGGCTTGGCGCCGGCGGTCGGCCGGGCGGCGGCAGCCCGGGCGGCGGCGGGGGCGGAAGCGGCGGTCACGCAATTGCCCAGCGAGGCCGGCAGCAGGTCCTTCGACGCGGCATAGGGGCCGAGCTCGGCCGCCGACGGCAGCGCCATCACCTCCTTGAACAGCCGGGCATTGCGGGCGCAGAAGTCGGCGCCGATGCGGTTGGCCTCCTGCGCGCGGGCATTGGCCAGGTTGGTGATGAAGGTGTCGTTGGCGCGCTGGCCGGCGCGACGGTCGCGGCCGCTGAAGTGATCGATCACCGCGCGGTCGTTGCCCGAGAGCTGCGACTGATAACGACGGATGAAGTCGTTGTAGGGCGCCTCGGTGTCGCAGGTGGTGGCGACGACCATCAGCTCGGTCTTCAGCGCCGACAGCTCGAACATCCGCTGCTGGTCCTCGGTGGGGCAGCGGAAGGGCGCGGCCATCGCGGCGGAGGAGACGAACAGGGTGCTGACCGTCAGCAGCCCCGCCAGGACCTGGCGAAGCCGGCGGCGGCCGTGCTGATGCGCGGGCGACTGCCCGGCAGGACGCATCTCTGAAAGCGGTTGGTGCTGCACCATGCCCCTTTCCTCTCCGTTCTTGTTCGGCGCGCGGACGCGGCGAGACGACCCGACCGGGCCACAATAGACATTCGGAAGGCTGGAAGCCGGCACCACCCCCCCGGGCAAGCGCGCGGCCCGGGCCTTGCCTGCGCCCCCGATGCACCGGCGGAACAGCCCCAGGGGGGTGAACGACCAGACATCGGATCCCCGGCAGGCAGCGACCCAGCGCCCGAATACCGTGACCGGCCTGGACTGAGCAAGGGAGAGTTCACTAAATCTGGCAGAATGTGTTTACAAGAAATCAACTTGTTACACCGAATTGCTTAGGTGCCGTCTGCACTGGCCGCGTGGCAGGCCCGCGCAGCCAAGGGGGCGCGGCTGTGCTAGGGCTCGGCCAGAGAAACGAGGCGGGGCAACAGGCTATGCGGGGGCTGGTGGTGGGCGCGCCGCGCTCGGGCTCGGGCAAGACAACGCTGATGCTGGCGCTGCTGGCGGCTTTCCGGCGCCGCGGCCTGGCGGTCGGCGCCGCCAAGTCGGGGCCGGACTATATCGACCCCGCCTTCCACGAGGCCGCCAGCGCGCGGCCCAGCGGCAACCTGGACAGCTGGGCGATGCCGCCGCGGCTGCTCGAGTCGCGGGCTGCGGCGGCGGGCGCGGGGCTCGACCTGCTGCTGGTCGAATCGGCCATGGGGCTGTTCGACGGCGCCGGCGCCGAGCCCGGCCGGCAGGGGAGCGCCGCCGATATCGCCGCGCGCTTCGGCCTGCCGGTGCTGCTGCTGCTCGACGTCTCCGGCCAGTCGCAGACGGCGGCGGCGCTCGCCCGCGGCTTCGCCACGCACCGGGACGGGGTGCGGGTGGCGGGGGTGGTGCTGAACCGGGTGGCCAGCCCGCGCCACCGCGCCGGCGCCGGCGACGCCATCCGCGCCATCGGCCTGCCGGTGCTGGGCGCGCTGCCGCGGGATGCGACGCTGTCGCTGCCGGAACGGCATCTCGGCCTGGTGCAGGCGCGCGAGCAGGCCGAATTGCCGGCGCTGCTGGACCGGCTGGCGAGCCTGGCCGAGGAGGCGCTGGACCTCGACGCCATCCTGGCCGCCGCGGCGCCGCTGCCCGCCGCACGCCCGCATGCCCCGGCCCTGCCGCCGCCGGGGCAGCGCATCGCGCTGGCCGACGATGCCGCCTTCTCCTTCCTCTACCCGCATGTCGTCGAGGGCTGGCAGGCGGCGGGGGCCACGCTGCACCGCTTCTCGCCGCTGGCCGACGAGCCGCCGCTGCCCGGCTGCGACGCCTGCTGGCTGCCCGGCGGCTATCCGGAGTTGCATGCCGGCAAGCTCGCCGCCGCCGGCCGCTTCCTGGACGGGCTGCGCAGCTTCGCCGGGCATCACCCGGTGCATGGCGAATGCGGCGGCTACATGCTGCTGGGCCAGGGGCTGGAGGATGCCGCCGGGCAGCGCCATGCCATGGCCGGGCTGCTCAGCCACGCCACCAGCTTCGCCCGGCGCCGGATGAACCTGGGCTATCGCCAGGCGGTGCTGCTGGCCGACGGGCCGCTGGGCCGGGCGGGCGCGGTGCTGCGCGGCCATGAATTCCACTATGCCACCCTGGCCGAGCCCGGCGACGACGCGCCGCTGGCCGCGCTCAGCGATGCCGGCGGCACCGCGCTGGGAACGGGCGGCGGCCAGCGCGGCCGGGTCTCCGGCAGCTTTTTCCACGCCATCGCGCAGCAGGAGGCCTGACATGGTTTTTTCGGATCTGGCCGCGCTGCGCGACGCCATCGCCAGCCTGCCCGCCGGGGAGGCCGGGGCGGCCGCCGCCACCGCCGCCCGCCAGGCGCGGCTGACCAAGCCCCCCGGCAGCCTGGGCCGGCTGGAGGCGCTGGTGGCCTGGCTGGCGCGCTGGCAGGGCCGCGCCCAGCCGCGGCTGGACCATGTCCAGGTGCTGGTCTTCGCCGGCAACCACGGCGTCACCGCCCAGGGCGTCTCGCCCTACCCCCCCGCGGTCACCGCGCAGATGGTGGAGAATTTTTCCGCCGGCGGCGCGGCGATCAACCAGCTCTGCGCCGTGGCGGGCGCCGCGCTGCAGGTCGTCCCCCTGTCGCTGGAGGCGCCCACCACCGACTTCACCACCGGCCCTGCCATGGATGAACGCGCGTTCCTTCAGGCGGTGAACCAGGGCGCCGCGGCGCTGCCGGCCCGGCTGGACCTGCTGTGCCTGGGCGAGATGGGCATCGGCAACACCACCGCCGCCGCGGCGATGGCGGCGGCGCTGTTCGGCGGCGGCGGCGCGGACTGGGCGGGGCGCGGCACCGGCGTCGACGATGCCGGGCTGGCGCGCAAGGTTTCTGCCATTGATGCCGGGCTGGCGCGGCACCCGGCGGCGCGGGTCGATCCCTTGGAAGCCGCGCGCTGCCTGGGCGGTAGAGAGCTGGCGGCGATCCTGGGGGCGGCGCTGGCGGCGCGCCACCGCGGCGTGCCGGTGCTGCTGGACGGCTTCGCCACCTGCATCGCGGCAGCGCCCCTGGCGGTGCTGGCGCCGGGCGGGCTGGACCATGCCGAGGTGGCGCATTGCTCGGCCGAGGCGGGGCACCGGCGGCTGCTGGACCGGCTGGGCAAGGCCGCGCTGCTGGACCTCGGGCTGCGGCTGGGCGAGGCCTCGGGCGCGGCGCTGGCGGTGCCGCTGCTGCGGGCGGCGCTGGCCTGCCACCAGGGGATGGCGACCTTCGCCGAGGCCGGGGTGGCGGAAGCGCCGTGAAGGCCCGCCTCGCCGAGCTCGGCGCCGCCTTCGGGCTGCTGACGCGGCTGCCGGTGGGGTGGCTGCCGCAGCCCTTCGACAGCGCGGGCTATGCGCGGGCGGTCTGGGCCTATCCGCTGGCCGGCGCTGTGCTCGGCGCGCTGGCGGGGGCGGTGCAGGCGGGGCTGGTGGGCTTAGGCGTGTCGCCGGCGATGGCGGCGCCCTGGGCGATCGCGGTGCTGCTGCTGGCCAGCGGGGCGCTGCACGAGGACGGGCTGGCCGACATGGCCGACGGCTTCGGCGGCGGGCGCGACCGGGAGCGCAAGCTCGCCATCATGCGCGACAGCCGGATCGGCAGCTTTGGCGCGCTGGCCCTGGTGCTGGCCTTGGGCGTGCGGGGGGTGGCGTTGAGCGACGCCGTGGCGCCGGTGGCGCTGATGGC
>NZ_CACSJM010000220.1 GCF_902706185.1 Roseomonas sp. 18066
CGCCACCACCGGGACCTGCGCCCCCGCCAGCCCCACCACCGACAGGGCGTTCCGCAGGGTCTGCGCCAGCCCGACATTGCCGCCGGCGACGGTGATCAACTGCAAAGAGATCTCGGGCGAGGCCAGCGCCAGCCACAGCGCGATGGCGTCATCCGTGCCGGGGTCGCAATCCAGCAGGACAGGGCGAGGCTTCGGCGTCATCGGCGGCATCCGGCGGCAGGGGAAGGCAGGCCCGCGCGCGTTGCGGCCAGCCTTGCAGCATGGCAGTTTGCGCCACACCCGACCAGCCGCCGCCCAGGAGCCGCCCGATGTCCCGCCTGCGCCGCGCCCTGCTCGCCGCTGCCACCCTCGCCACTTTCGCGGGTCCCGCGCGGGCCCAGGACCTGCTGCGCATCGGCATGGAATCCGGCCCCACCAGCCTGGACCCGCATTACGCCAGCCTGATCACCAACATCGCCTTCAGCCGCCATGTCTTCCAGCCGCTGGTGCAGCAGGACCGCCGCCAGGCGCTGCAGCCGGCGCTGGCCACATCCTGGCGCGCGGTCGACGACCTGACCTGGGAATTCACCCTCGACCCGGCAGCGCGCTTCCATGACGGCGCCCGCGTCACCGCCGACGACGTGGCCTTCACCCTGGCCCGCGCCGGCGACGTGCCGAACTCGCCCTCCTCCTTCCGCGTCTACACCCGCCCGATCACCGCGGTGGAGACGGTCGACGACCGCACCATCCGCATCCGCACCCGGGTGCCGACGCCGCTGCTGCCCAACTATCTTTGCCTCGTCATGATCGTCTCGAAGCAGCATGGCGAGACGGCGACCACCGCCGACTACAATGCCGGCCGCGCCATGATCGGCACCGGCCCCTATCGCCATGTCTCCTGGCAGCCCGGCAGCCCGCTGGTGATGGAGCGCAACGACGCCTTCGCCGGCCCTGCCCCCGCCTTCGCCCGCGTCGAGTTCCGCCCGATCGCCAATGCCGGGGCGCGCACCGCGGCGCTGGAGGCCGGCGATGTCGACCTGATCGAGATCGTCCCCCCCGACCAGATGAAGAAGCTTTCCGCCAGCGCGCGCTTCGCGACGGCCGAAAGCCCCTCCAACCGGCTGCTGTTCCTGACGCTGGACAGCGACCGCGAGGCCAGCCCCCACGTCACCGCCCGCGGCGGCGGCCCCATCGCCAACCCGCTGCGCGACCCCAGGGTGCGCCGCGCGCTGTCGATGGCGATCAACCGCGACGCGCTGGTCGCCCGCGTGCTGCAAGGCCAGGCGACGGCGGCCGGCGACCTCGGCCCCGCCGGCTATTTCGGCACCGCGCCGGACCTGCTGCCGCAGCCCTTCGACCTGGACGGCGCGAAGAAGCTGCTGGCCGAGGCCGGCTACAGCCAGGGCTTCGCGCTGCAGGTCAACGGCCCCAACGACCGCTTCGTCAATGATGAGCAGGTGGTGCAGGCCATCGCCCAGATGTGGACCCGGCTCGGCCTGGTGGCGACCGTCGAGACCCGCCCGCGCGGCGTCTGGCTGGCCGAGGCGGCGCAGCTGAAATATTCGGTCAACCTGGCCGGCTTCTCGCCCAATCCGGAAGTGCTGGGCATGCTGGAGACGCAGATCCATTCCTGGAACCCGGTGCTCGGCCTCGGCACCGCCAATCGCGGCCGCTTCAGCAACACCGACATCGACGGGCTGATCCAGAAGGCGCGGCAGACCATGGACGACGCGCTGCGCGCCGAGCTGACCCGCCAGGCCAGCCGCGCCGCGCTGCGCGACCAGACCGCGCTGATCCCGCTCTATTTCCAGGTCAATACCTGGGCGATGCGCCGCGGCCTGGGCTATGAGGCGCGCACCGACGAGATGACGCTGGCCACCAGCGTCAGCCGCGCCCCCTGAGGCCAGGACGCCGGGCGCGATTCTCGCCTTCCTTCCGCTCGTATGATAATCCTACGCTTTGGCAGAAGGGCGAACCGCCCCCGACAGGAGGCCAGAGCCAGCATGGACGGACGCACCCCCCGCAGCCCGGGTGACGCCCCTCGCCAGGGACATGGGATCGAGCTCTCGCCGCTCGCCCCGCCTGCCAACCTCACCGCCGAGCTGGTCCGCCGGCTGGCCGCCGAGATCCGCGCCGGCCGGCTGCGCCCCGGCGACCGGCTGCCCACCGAGCAGGCGCTGATGCGCCAGGCCGGCGTCTCCCGCACCGTGGTGCGCGAGGCGGTGGCGGCACTCCGCGCAGAAGGCCTGGTGCTGACCCGCCAGGGCGTCGGCGCCTTTGTCGCCGACCCCTCCGCCCGCGGCCAGGTGCGCATCGATCCGGGCGAGATGCGCTCGCTGAACGACGTGCTGCAGGTGATCGAGCTGCGCATCGCCATCGAGACCGAGGCCGCCGGCCTCGCCGCCGAGCGCCGCGACGCGGCCACGCTGGAGCGCATCGCCCAGGCCGCGATGGCCTTCGAGACCGCGGTGCAGGCCGGCGACAGCGCCGTGACGCAGGACCTGGAATTCCACCGCGCCATCTTCGCCGCCACCGGCAACGGCTTCTTCCCGCGCTTCCTGGAATTCCTCGGGCCGATGCTGATCCCGCGCCAGACGGTCCGCCCCTATCTGGAGGAGAGCGAGGCCCGCAGCGCCTATCTCGCCCGGGTGCAGGAAGAGCATGCGCGGATCTTCGCCGCGATCAGCCAGGGCCAGGCGGCGGCGGCGCGCAGCGCCATGCGGCGGCACCTGACCGCCAGCCGCGACCGCTATGCGCGGCTCGCCGGCCGGCTTTCCGCCAACGTGTGACCGGCACGGGGCCCGGCAGGTCGCCGGGCCGCGGCTATAGCGACGGGAATTCCGGGACGTCGGCCAGATAGGCCAGCAGGGACCGTGCCAGCGCCTCGACATCGTCGATGCTGGTGCATTCATCCGGGCCCTGGGCCGGCTGGCCCGGCCGCTGCAGCCCTGCCTGCAGGATTTCCGTCAGCCCCGCCTGCTGCACGAAGCCCAGCGCCGAGGGCTCGGCCGCGGCATATTCGCGGAAGGCCTCGGGGCCGAAGCCGAAGCCCCAGCGCATCGCCTGCTGCCAGCGCCCGGCATTCGGGCCGAGATGCGGCGCGACCACCGCCGGGATCGACGACACCTCGCGGATGGTCGCGGCATGGCCGGGATGCAGCGCCGCCTCCAGCACCGCATCGAGCTCGGCGCGGATGCCGTCGGCGGTTTCCCCGATGCCGAGCCGGCGATGCAGCGCCAGGCTGCAGAAGGCGGCAGCATCGGTGCTGGCCTGCTCGGCGCTGACCGCGGTGATCGACAGGCGCGGGCCGTCGCTGGCCTGGCCCAGCCGGCCCTGCAGCGCGGTCAGGCGCGACAGCACCGGCAGCGCGGCCTCGGCGGCGCCGGCGGCGGCGGGAATGCGGATCTCGAGGTCGAGGCAGGCCGGGCTGCCGGTCCAGAGCCGCGGCGCCGCCAGCCCGCCCAGGCTGACCAGGTGCCCTTCCAGCGCGCCCTGCTCGGCGAGGTGGCGCAGCCCGGCATGCGGATTGGCACCCTGGCCGCCATCGGTGGTGAAGACCAGCACCGGGTCGAAGCGCAGCCCGAGGCCGACCGCATCGGCCGCGCGCAGCGCCGCCCAGACGGCGGCGATGGCGCCCTTCATCCGTCGCGTGCCCAGGCCATACAGCAGGTGACCCTGCCGCGTCAGGGTCAGCGGCGGCCGGGTCCAGCCGGGGCCGGCCGGCGGCGTGTCCATCTGGAAATGCAGGGTGCAGGTGGGGCGGCCGCTGCGCCGGCTGGCCACCAGGTTGACCCGCGGTCCGCTGGAGGGGGCGCCGGGCACCGCGCCTTCCGGCACCACCAGGCTGCGCAGCCCGAAGCCGAGCGGGGCGAACATGTCCTGCAGCAGCGCGGCGAAGGCGCCATAGCCCTGGCCCGGGGGGGCAGCGGTGTCCACCGCGACCAGCCGCGCCAAATCGTCGATCCAGCCGGTCGCGCCCAGCAGCGGGGCGGCCAGCCCGAGACGGTCCAGCGCCATCGCATCGAGCAGGTCCGTGTCGGGCCGCTCATCCCAAGGCATCCAGACATCTCCCTGCGCTGCAAGGACTACCATCGCTCGAACCTGACGCTGACGATCCCCGCAACCTGACGGCGACCCCGGTCGAGGCGCCTTAGCAGGGAAGCGGCCGCGCTGCAGGTCGGGTTTTCCGTCCGCACAGCTTGTTGAAACGGACGATGCGGGGGCGTTCGGCGATGCGCCAATCTCTTTTCCGTGGGACCGATCAAGCGACAGCGAGAGCCGCGGCGGCGCCGTCGTCCCTGCCGGCAGGGGCTGCGAAGTCGCCGATCCGGCAGCGGTTTAACCGGCCCGGCTCAAGCCCTGAATTTGCTCGAATAACGGCCAGGCTCTGGTTCGCCGCCGCAATGGCCGCCGGGCATGGAAAAGGCCGGGGAGGTCGCCCTCCCCGGCCCGGTCCTGATCCTGGTCGCGATCGCGCCATGCTCTTGCCACAGCCGGACGAAATGCCGGCCAGGCTCAAGCTTCCGATTCGGCCGGATCGGCCGGTAATCTGGCCTCAGCGACCGGCGGTGCGGCGCTGGCGCTCGGCGTGGAACCGGCTGCGCGGCGCCGCGGCACCGGCACCACCGCCATAGCCGCCGCCCGGACGGCCGGCACCGCCGCCGGGACCACCCTGGCTGCGCCCGCCGCCACCATAGCCACCGCCATAGCTGCCGCCGTTGCCGCCACCCTGGCTGCCGGCCGAGGGACCCTCGGGCAGCGCCTCGATGCGGATATGCGGGTCCTCGCCATCCGGCCGGCGCGCCGCGGTGGCGAACTGGCCGGCGGCGGCGGCGGCCACCTCGAACTGGGTCTCGCGACCCTGGATGCGGATGCGGCCGATGTCGTTGCGCTGCACGCCACCGCGGCGGCACAGGAAGGGCAGCACCCAGCGCGGATCGGCATTGCCGTCGCGGCCGACATTCATGCGGAACCAGACGCCCTCGCCCTCGGGGCCGGCGACGCGCTCGCGCACCGGGCGGCGCTCGGCGTCGAAGGCGCTGAGCTCTTCCGGCGCCGGCAGCGGTGCGCGCAGCACCTTGACCAGGGCGGCGGCCAGCGCCTCGGGGGAGACGCCGCCCTCGACCAGGGCACGGGCGACCGACAGGTCGTCGGGCGTCGCTTCCTCGGCCAGCAGGGCGCGGGTCTGCTCGGCCAGCCGCGCCGCGTCACGCTCGCGGATCGCCTCGGCGGCGGGCGCCGGGCCCCATTCGGCCTGGACGCGGGCGCCCATCAGCAGGCGCTCGGCCATGCGGCGGCGATTCGGCGGCACGATCAGCACCGAGGTGCCCTTGCGCCCCGCGCGGCCGGTGCGGCCGGAGCGGTGCAGCATGGTCTCCGGCTCCTTCGGCAGCTCGGCATGGATGACCAGGTTCAGATCCGGCAGGTCGATGCCGCGGGCGGCGACGTCGGTGGCGACGCAGACCTGGGCGCGGCCGTCGCGCAGCGCCTGCAGCGCGCGGGACCGCTCGGCCTGCGACAGCTCGCCGGACAGCGCCACGGCCGAGAAGCCGCGCTCGGCCAGGTTGCCCTGCAGACGGGCGACGGCGGCGCGGGTCGAGCAGAAGACGATGGCGCGCGGGCTGTCGGACAGGCGCAGCAGGTTGACCACCGCGCGCTCCACGTCATGCGAGGCGACCGTCACCGCCTGATAGGCGATGTCGCCATGCTGGCCACCCTCGCCCTTGACCTCGAGCCGCAGCGCATCCTTCTGGAAGCTCTCGGCCAGGCGCGCGATCTCGCGCGGCACGGTCGCCGAGAACAGCAGCGTGCGGCGGTCTTCCGGCGCGGCGCCGAGGATTTCCTCGAGCTCCTCGCGGAAGCCGAGGTCGAGCATCTCGTCGGCCTCGTCCAGCACCACGGCGCGCAGCGCCTCGGGCTGCAGGTTGCCGCGGTTCAGGTGGTCGCAAAGGCGGCCGGGGGTGCCGACGACGATATGGCAGCCCTGGGCCAGCGCGCGGCGCTCGACCATCGGGTCCATGCCGCCGACGCAGCTGACGACGCGGCCACCGGCAGCGGCGTAGAGCCAGGACAGCTCGGTGCGGACCTGCAGCGCGAGCTCGCGCGTCGGCGCCACGACGATGGCCAGCGGGGCGCCGGCCGGCGGCATGCGCTCGGCCGTGCCGATCAGCTCGGGGGCCAGGGCCAGGCCGAAGGCCACGGTCTTGCCGGAGCCGGTCTGCGCCGAGACCAGCAGGTCACGGCCGGCGGTCTCGGGCTCCAGCACCGCGGCCTGCACCCCCGTCGGCTCGGCATAGCCGCGTTCGGTCAGGGCGCGCAGAAGCGCTTCGGGCATCACAGGAAAAGGCATGTTTTTCGAAAATTCCGCCGCGTATCGGGTGGGGGGCGCATCCATCATCGGGATGCCGCGCTCAGGGAAAGGCCATGAGGCGGGAATACGCCGGTCGGCCTCGAACTCGCGGGGTTCTACAGGCTTTGTCCCGCTTTTGCACGGGTTGCGCGCAAACAAGGGTGAGCCATGCGGTGCGCGCATGGACCTATGGTTTGCCGGGCGTCGCTTCCGCGCTTGCACGGCGGCTGTGGTTTGACCATTCTCCGCGCTGGAAGCGCACTATCGCTTCCCGCGGGGATTTGACGGATGCAGCTTGCGCCGCGACACCAAGTGCTAAAGCGCCAGGAAGCCGGGCAGCGGTTCCGCGGGCATGATGCCGCGGGCCATGGTCGCTTCGTGGACCATCCGACCCTGTTGGAGAGCCCCGAGGTGCCCATTCTCATGTCGATGACCTGTCCCTGAGCCCGCGGCTGCGCCCCGCGCGGCCGATCCTGACGCCGTACCCCCCCCTGATCCCCCCTGATCGCCATACCGGAACTGCCATGTCTGCTGCCGCTGCCGCCCCGGGCGTCCCGCCCGGGCCCGCCATCCGCCTGACCGCGCTCAAGCGCCATTTTTCCGTCGCCGGCGGCCCGCTGGTGAAGGCGCTGGACGGCGTCTCCCTCAGCGTCGCGCCGGGCGAGATCTTCGGCATCGTCGGCCGCTCGGGCGCCGGGAAATCCACGCTGATCCGCTGCGTGAACCTGCTGGAGCGGCCCGAGGCCGGCCAGGTGCAGGTGCTGGGCGAGGAATTGCTGGCGCTGGACGACGCCACGCTGCGCGACCGCCGCCGCGGCATCGGCATGGTGTTCCAGCACTTCAACCTGCTGGCCTCGCGCACCGTGGCCGACAACGTGGCCTTCCCGCTGGAAGTGGCCGGCGTCCCGGCGGCCGAGCGGAAAGCCCGCGTCGCCGAGGCGCTGGCCCTGGTCGGGCTGACCGACAAGGCAAAAACCTACCCGGCGCAGCTGTCCGGCGGCCAGAAGCAGCGCGTCGGCATCGCCCGCGCGCTCGCCCCGCGCCCGAAGATTCTTCTGTGTGACGAAGCCACCAGCGCGCTGGATCCCGAGACCACCCAGGAAATCCTGGGGCTGATCAAGACGCTGCGCGACCAGCTCGACCTGACCGTGCTGCTGATCACCCATGAGATGGCGGTGGTGAAGGAGATCTGCGACCGCGTCGCCGTGATGGAGCGCGGCCAGGTGATCGAGGAAGGCCGCGTCTTCGACGTCTTCACCCGGCCCGCGCACCCGACCACCCGCCGCTTCATCGCCGACACCATCGGCCATTCGATCCCGCCCGGCACCGTGGCCCGCCTGCC
>NZ_CACSJM010000221.1 GCF_902706185.1 Roseomonas sp. 18066
CGCCGCCGCCGTCAGCGCCGTGCCCAGCAGCGGCGCCAGCCCCGGGCCCAGCGCCACCATCAGGTTCATCGTCGCCAGCCGCTGCGCCGCCTCCGACAGGGCCGAGCCGTCGCGCACGATGGCCCGCCCCAGCACCAGCCCGGCGCAGCCGCCCAGCGCCTGGAACAGCCGCGCCGCGATCAGCGATGTCGCGTCCGGCGCCAGGGCCGCGGCCAGGCCTGCCGTGGTGTAGAGGAAAAGCCCGGCCAGCAGCACCGGGCGGCGGCCATAGCGGTCCGACAGCGGGCCATAGACCAGCTGCCCGACGGCCAGCCCGGCGATGTAGAAGCTGATGGTCAGCTGCAGCGAGCCCGGGCTCGCCCCCAGCGCCGCCGCCGCCTGCGGCAAGGCGGGGACGAAGACATGCATCGCCAGCGTGCCGCTGAAGGTGATCAGCGCCAGCAGCCAGAGCGGCGCGCGCGGGGGCGGCGCCGGCTCGGCCGCGCCGCTCACCCTTCCCGCTCCGCCAGCGCCGCCAGGATTTTCTCCAGCACCGCCTCGGCGGCTTCCAGCTCGGCGTCGCCGACCCCGGCCAGCACCGCGCCGCGCACCTCGGCCGAGGTCGCTTCGACCTGCGCCACCAGCGCCTGGCCGGTGGCGGTCAGGAAGATCGCCTTGGCGCGGCGGTCATCGGGGTCCTCGCGCCGCTCGATCAGGCCGGCCGATTGCAGCGCGTCCAGCAGCCGCACCACCGTCGAGCTGTCGAGCGCCAGCGAGGCCGCCAGCGCCTTCTGCCGCATCGGCTGCGGCGCCCGCGCCAGATGCAGCATCGGCAGCCAGGTGGCCTCGGTCAGGCCATAGGCCTGCAGCCGCTGGTCCACCGCCCGCCGCCAGTGCCGCGCGACCTGCCCGAGCAGCCGGCCGAAGACCTCGCGCCGTTGCGCCGCATCCACCATCTGCCCCTCCGCAGCCGGAAAGATGTGGCAGCATTAATTGGCGATGCACCTAATGTCGAGACGTGTCTGCGCCGCCTCCTCCAGCAGCCAGCCGCGCAGCGCCGCGATCCCCGCCTCCTGCGCCCGGCTGGCGGGGAACAGGAAGAAGTATTCGCCGGCGCTGGCAATGCGGGCGGTGCTGGCGGTCACCAGCGCGCCCGGCATCGGCAGGCCGGCGGCGGGCAGCAGCACATCCGGCACCAGCGCCACCCCCTGGCCGCGCCGCGCGGCCTCCAGCGCCATGAAGAAATGCCCGAAGGAGGGCTGCCCCGGCAGCATGGCGCCGCCCCACGCCCCCTGGGCGCGCAGCCAGTCCGGCCAGGCATGCCGCCGCGTCGAGGTATGGAGCAACGGCATTCCTGCGAGCTCCGCCGCCGTCACGGGGGCGCCGCCCGGCAGCAGCTCGGCCCGGCAGACCGGCACCAGCACGTCGGGGAACAGCGGCTCGGCCACCAGCCCGGCCCAGCTCGCCACCATCTGCAGCTCGATCCGTGGCGCCCGGGCGGGATAGCGCCGCCCCGGCAGCGGCCCGACGCGGATCGCCACGTCGAGCTCCCCCGGCGCCAGCGCCGCCGGCGCGATCGAGGACAGCAGCCGCAGCTCCAGCTCCGGATGCCGCTTGGCGAAGCGGTCCAGCCGCGGCATCAGCCAGGCCGAGGTGATGGTCGGCAGCGCCCCCAGCACCAGCCGCTGCGGCCCCGCCCCGCGCAGCCGGGCGGCGCCGTCCTCGAGCAGGCCGAAGGCATCCTCGGCCAGGCGCGCCATCGCCTGCCCGGCCTCGGTCAGCGCCACCCGCCGCGTCATCCGGTGGAACACCGGCCGGCCCAGCCAGTCCTCCAGCGCCCGCACCTGCCGGCTGACCGCGCCCTGCGTCACCCCGAGCTCCTCCGCCGCGGCGCTGAAGGACAGCAGCCGCGCCGCCGCCTCGAAGCCGCGCAGCGCATGCAGGGGGGGCAGGGTCCGCCGGGCCATGCATGAGCCTAGCGCATGCATCGGCGGCGGGGAATTCGGTTGTCGGGCGCCGGCCGACCGGCTTCCATCGGGCCCATGCCGAAGCAGAACCGTCCCCCCCTCCGCATCGCCATCGCCGGCCTGGGCGCGGTGGGCCTGGCCGTCGCCCGCGCCCTCGACGCCGGCATCCCCGGCTGCCGGCTGGTCGCCGTCTCCGCCCGCGACCGCGAGAGCGCCACGGCGCGCCTGGCCGGGCTGCGGCAGCCGGTGCCGGTGCTGGCCATCGAGGCGCTCGAGCCGCTGGCCGACCTGGTCGTCGAATGCGCCCCCGCGGCCCTGCTGCCCGCCATCGCCGAGCCCTTCCTGCGCGCCGGCAAGACCGTGCTGGTGCTGAGCGCCGGCGCCCTGCTGCAGCACGAGCACCTGATCGCCCTGGCCCGCGCGGAAGACGCCCAGATCATCGTCCCCACCGGCGCCCTGCTCGGCCTCGACGCCGTGGTGGCCGCGGCCGAAGGCGAGATCACCGCCGTCCGCATGATCACCCGCAAGCCGGTGCGCGGCCTGGTCGGCGCGCCCTATCTGCTGGAGAATAACATCAGCATCGAGGCGATCCGCGCGCCGCTGCGGATCTTCCAGGGCACGCCGCGCGACGCGGCGGTGGGCTTCCCGGCCAATCTGAACGTCGCCGTCGCCCTGTCGCTGGCCGGGATCGGGCCGGACCGCACCACGCTGGAAATCTGGGCCGACCCGGCGCTGACCCGCAACACCCACCGGATCGAGGTGGAATCGGACTCGGCCTTCCTGTCGATGGCCATCGAGAACATCCCGTCGGAAAATCCCAAGACCGGGAAGATCACGGCGCTCTCGGTCATCGCCTGCCTGCGCAAGCTGCGGGCGCCGCTGCGGGTAGGGACGTAGACCAGTCGGGGGGAATGCATTCCCCCCCGGCCCCCCTTCTTTTCTTTCTGTCGGTTTCCGGGCGGGCCTGCGGGCACGCCCCACGAAAAACGCCCGTCACGGCCACACCACGCAAAAGGCCGGATCAACGACAATGCTTCGCCGAACCCTGATGACCGCCGCGCTGGCGGCGCCCGCCATCGCCCGCGCCCAGTCCTGGCCCACCGCGCCGGTGCGCCTGCTGGTGCCCTTCTCCGCCGGCGGCCCGACCGATCTGCCGGCGCGGCTGATCGCCGACGAACTGTCGAAAAGCTTCGGCCAGCGCTTCGTCGTCGAGAACCGCACCGGCTCCGGCGTCATCGTCGCCAGCGACGCGGTGGCCAAGGCGCCGAAGGACGGCCAGACCCTGCTCTACACCACGGTCGGCCACGCCGTCGCCCGCGCGCTCTTCCCGCACCTGCCCTTCGACCCGGTCGCCGACTTCCAGCCGGTCGCCCATATCGGCCGCATCCACAACGTGGTCATGGTCAACAAGGACCTGCCGGCGACCACCCTGCCGGAGCTGCTGGCGCTGTTCCGCGCCAGCCCGGGCAGGTTCAACTACGCCAGCAACGGCAATGGCGGCTCCATCCACCTGGCGACAGAGCTGCTGCTGTCGATGGCCGGCGGGCTGGAGGTGACGCATGTGGCTTATCGCGGCTCCACCGCCGCCATGCCCGACCTGCTGAGCGGCCATGTCGCGATGATGCTCGATGTCATCTCCAGCGGCCTGCCCTTTATCCAGAAGGGCGAGACCCGCGGCCTGGCGGTCACCTCGGCGCAGCGCTCGCCGCTGTTCCCGGACCTGCCGACCGTCGCCGAGACCATCCCGGGCTATGAGAGCTTCACCTGGCACATGGTCCTGGCGCCCGCCGGCACGCCGCCGGCCACCGTCGCCCTGCTGAACGCCGCCATCAACAGGGTCGTCGCCGATCCACGCCACAAGGCGACGCTGCAGGGCCAGGGCATGGAGGTGGTGAGCGACAGCACCCCCGCCAGCAGCGCCGCCTTCCTGCGCGCCGAGATCGCCAAGTGGGAAGCGGTGATCAGCCGGGCGGGCATCAAGGCGAGCTGAGCGCCGGCCCGCGAACCGGCCGGCCCCGGAGCCGGGGACCGGCCGGCAGTCTCAGGCCCTCACCGCATCGGCAGCGGGTAGTGCAGCCCGCCCTTGTTCCACAGCTCGTTGACGCCGCGCGCCAGGCCGATCGCGGTCTTCGGGCCCATGTGGCGCTCGTAGATCTCCGAGTAGTTGCCGACCGCCTTGACCACGTTCACCACCCAGGCCGGCGAGATCTTCAGCGCCTGTCCCAGCTCCGGCGTCGCGCCCAGCAGGCGGCGGGTGTCGGGGTTGGTGCTCTCCTTCGCCATCTGCTCGGCATTGGCCGCGGTCACGCCGCGCTCCTCCGCCTCGAACAGCGCGTTGACATACCAGCGCACCAGGTCGAACCACTCGTCGTCGCCGCGCCGCACATAGGGGCCGTAGGGCTCCTTCGAGAAGCGCTCGGCCAGGATGGTCCATTCGGCCGGGTTCGGCATCGACGACCGGCTGGCCGCCAGCTGCGAGGCGTCGGTGCCGAAGCTGTCGCAGCGCCCGGCCTGCAGCGCGGCGATGGCCTGGTCGGTGCGCTCGAACAGGATCGGCGTGAACTGCAGCTTCTGCGTGCGGAAATAATCGGCGGTGACCAGCTCGTTGGTGGTGCCGGTGACCAGGCAGATCGTCGCCCCGCCCATTTCGGACGCCTTGGTGACGCCGCCATTGGCCTTCACCATGAAGCCGTGCCCGTCATAGAAATACGGGGTGATGGCGCGCAGCCCCAGCGTCACGTCGCGCATCATGGTGTGCGTGCTGGTGCGGAACAGCACGTCGATCTCGCCCGAGTTCAGCGCGGTGAAGCGGGTGGACGAGCTCAGCGGCTGGAACCGCACCTTCGACGCGTCGTTGAACAGCGCGACCGCCAGCCCGCGGCACAGATCGGCATCCAGCCCCTGCCAGTTGCCGCGCGCATCCGGCAGCGCGAAGCCCGGGATGCCGGTATGGATGCCGCAGACCAGCTGGCCGCGCGCCTTGATCGCGTCCAGCGTGGCCCCGGCCTGCGCCGGCTGCGACACGCCGAACCAGGTGGCCATCGCCGCGACGGTGGCCAGGATGGTGCGCTTCAGCATGGTCGAGAGCTTCCCTGTCGTTCTTCTCACGCGAAGGTGCGGAATAGGGGGCTTGATCGTCAAGCCTGCCCTGGCCGGGTTTTTCGCGCGGCGATGCAGCATGCCGCGCAAGCGGGAGGCACGCTGCCTGCGCGGCGGTCGTTTCGCGGCCTCCCATGGCAGGCACCCCCGGTGGGCTTTCCCGGTGGGCTTTCCCGGTGGGCCCTCCCGGTGGGTCCTTCCGGCGGGCTTTCCCGGCGGGTCGGCCCGTGGCATCGGTGGCGTCGCGGGCCGGGGCGGGGCATGCTGTGGCGCATCAGACCCGCAGGATTGCCGCCATGCCGACCCGCCTCGCCCAGCTCACGACCCCGGCCCTGGTCCTCGACGAGGCGCGGATGCTGCGCAACGTCACCCGGCTGGAGCGCCATCTGCAGCCGCTCGGCGTCGCCATCCGGCCGCATCTGAAGACGGTGAAGTCGGTCGAGGCCGCCCGCCGCATCCTGGGCAGCCCGCGCGGCCCTGCCACCGTCTCGACGTTGAAGGAGGCGGAGGAATTCGCCGCCGCCGGCTTCACCGACCTGCTCTACGGGGTCGGCATCGCCCCCTCGAAGCTGCCGCGGGTGCTGGCCCTGCGCGCCGCCGGCTGCGACCTGGCGCTGGTGCTCGACAGCCTCGGCCAGGCCGAGGCGGTGGCCGCCGCCGCCCGCCAGGCGGGCGACGCCATCCCGGTGCTGATCGAGATCGATTCCGACGGCCACCGCTCCGGCCTCGACCCCGCCGATGCGCGCGTCGTCGCCATCGGCCGCGTCCTGCACGAGGGCGGCGCCACGCTGCGCGGCGTCGTCACCCATGCCGGCGAAAGCTACGGCGTCTCGGGCGCCGCGGCGCTGGCCGATTTCGCCGAGCGCGAGCGGCTGGCCGCGGTCACCGCCGCCGAAGCGCTGCGCGCGGCGGGGCTGCCCTGCCCGGTGGTCAGCGTCGGCGCCACCCCCACCGCGCATTTCGCCCGCGACCTCGCCGGTGTCACCGAGGTGCGCGCCGGCGTCTATGTCTTCTTCGACCTGGTCATGGCCGGCATCGGCGTCTGCACGCCGGACGACATCGCTGTTTCAGTGCTGGCCACGGTGATCGGCCACCAGGCCGAGCGCGGCTGGATCATGGTGGATGCCGGCTGGATGGCGATGTCGCGCGACCGCGGCACGGCGGTGCAGGCGGTCGACCAGTTCTACGGCCTGGTCTGCGACATCGACGGCCGCCCCTATCCCGATCTCATCCTGAAGGCGGCGAACCAGGAGCATGGCATCGTCGCGCTGCGCCCCGGCAGCGACGCCAGCCTGCCCGAGCTGCCGCTCGGCGCCATGCTGCGCATCCTGCCCAACCATGCCTGCGCCACCTCGGCCCAGTTCGAGGGCTACGAGGTGCTGCCCGCCGACGGCACCCCGCTGACCCACTGGCCCCGCTTCCGCGGCTGGTGATTTTTTCGGTTGTTCCGGCCTCGGTGGGCCGGAACGGGCGGGGGCGCATGGCCAAGCTTGCAGGCGGCGCCGGCCGGGCGCTTGATGGCATCATCCTGCCCGGAGACATCGTCATGCCGTCACTGACCCGCCGCGCCCTGCTGGGTGGCGCCGCGCTGCTCGCCCTGTCCGCCTCGCCGCTGGCCCGCGCCTTCGCGCAGCAGCCGGCCAGCCCCGCCGCGGGCACCCCCGTCCGCCTGCGCGGCCGCATCACCGGCGTCGAGGGCGCCGCCCTGCGCATCGCCACCCGCGAGGGCACCACCGCCGAGGTGGTGCTGGCCGAGAACGCGACCGTCTCCGCCCTGCGCCGCGTGGCGTTCGCCGACATCACCGCCGGCACCTCGGTCGGCGCCGTCGCCGAGCCGGGCACCGATGGCGAGCTGAAGGCCGTGGCGATCACCGTGCTGCCGCCGGGGATGCGCATCACCGAGCGCCAGGTGGCCTGGGACCTGTCGCCCGGCACCTCGATGAATGACGGCCCGGTCGAGGCGGTGGTGGAAAGCGCGGCCGGCCGCGACCTGCGCCTGACCATCCAGGGCAAGTCGGTGCTGCTGCGGGTGACGCCGGAGACGCCGCTGCTGATGCCGATCCCGGCCAGCCGCGCCGACCTGGTCGCCGGCGCCGCGGTCTTCATCAACGCCATGCAGGGCGCCGACGGCAAGATCTCCACCGCCCGCGTCACCGTCGGCAAGGACGGCGTCGACCCGGCGATCTGACGCGCCGGCTCCCGCGCTATCGCCGGGCGAAGCCGCGCCCGGCGAGCAGCGCGGCCAGGCCCGGCGCCAGGGCGAAGGCCGCGAACAGCACCACCGCGGCGCGGCGGGCGCCCTCGGCCCCGCCGGGCTCGCCCAGCCCCGCCGCATTGGCCAGCAGCCCCGCCATCGCCGCGCCGATGGCGATGCCATAGAGCTGGATGGTGGTGATGGCGGCCGAGGCCGTGTCGCCCTCGTCCACCGGCGCCAGGGTCAGGATGCGGGTCAGCAGATGCGGCCAGCAGATCCCCACCCCCGCCCCGGTCAGCGCCAGCGCCAGGCCCCACAGCGC
>NZ_CACSJM010000222.1 GCF_902706185.1 Roseomonas sp. 18066
CCCCTCGCGCGCCGAGCAGCAGCGCGCGGCGCGCGAGGGGAGGGGCGGTCGTCATGGACGCCGCTCATGAATGATATGTTATAACGATTCAAGTGATGAAATGGCGAGGCCGGCCCGAAGGCCGCCCCCGCGTGATCTATCCCCGGGCCATGAAGGCGGCGAAGGCGTCGCGATGCGCGGGATGCCAGCGCGACAGCGCCGGGCGGTTCTCGATGACATCGCCCATCGCCCAGGCCATGCGCTTCTCATCCATCGCCCGGGTCACGTCGTTGTCGGGGCAGAGGATGTAGAAATCGCCCGCCGCCACCCGCTCCAGCAGGAAGTCGGCGACCTGCAGCGCGGTCCAGGCGGCGGCGGGCTTCTCGGGGCTTCCGGTCATGCCGGTATGGGTGAAGCCCGGGATCAGCAGATGCGCGGTGATGCGGTCGCCCGCCGTCTCGCGCAGGCTGTGCGCCAGCCCCTCGGTCAGCGCCTTCACCCCGGCCTTGGCGACATTGTAGGCGGTGTTGCCCGGCGGCTGGGTGATGCCCTGCTTCGAGCCGGTGTTGATCACCAGCCCCGGCCGGTCGCCGGCCAGCATCGCCGGCACGAAGGCCTGCACGCCATGCAGCACCCCCATCAGGTTGATGCCGATGACATCGTCCCAGATCGCCGGCGCGGACAGGGCGTCGGCGCCGCCATGGATGGCGGCGTTGTTCATCAGCAGGCTGACCGGGCCGAAGCGGGCGTGGATCTCGGCGGCGCAGCGCTCGACGGCGGCGCGATCGGCGACATCGAGGCTCCAGCCGGCGGCCTCGACGCCCAGGCCGCGCGCGATCGCGTCGATCTGCGGCGCGCGGTCGATCAGGGCCAGGCGCAGGCCGCGCGCGGCCAGGCGCTGCGCCACGGCCAGGCCGATGCCGCCGGCGGCCCCGGTCACCACCGCCAGATTGCCGGGAGAGAGAGCGTCCATCAGGGGGGACCTTTCAGAAAAGGGGGCTGCCGGCTGTAGCCACCGCCCGGCGGCTGCGTCCAGTCACGCCCTGCGGCGTCGCCCGGGCGCGGGTCAAGATGAGAATTGTTCGCATTTACAACCGGGGTGGGGGCCGCTAGACCGGCCTCTGGCATCACTTCGTGACCGCGGACGCCGCATGACCTCGCCGCTGGCGGCCTTCCTCAATCTTTATCGGGAACGCTCCCGGCTGATCCGCTACGCGGACCGGCTGGTCGGCTCGCGCGCCACCGGCGCCGACCTGGTGCAGGATGTCTTCCTGCGGCTGTGGGAACGCTCGGCCGGACGCGGCTACCCCGACCCCGCCTATGTCACCCGCAGCGTCCGCAACGCCGCCCTCGACCATCTGCGCGCCGAGCGGCTGCGCGACCGCCATGCCGAGGAGGCGCTGCCGCCGGGCGCCGCCGACCTCGAGGCGCAGATCGATGCGCGCCAGGCCATCGCCCTGATCGACACCGCCATCCGCGCCCTGCCGGAGCGCACCCGCCACATCTTTTTGCTTAATCGCATCCATGGCCGCAGCTATCGCGAGATCGGGGCGGTGATGCAGATCTCCAGCACGGCCGTGGAAAATCACATGGCCCGGGCGCTCGCCGCCTGCCGCGCCGCGCTGGACAGCCCCGGGACAGGCCAGGGATAACGCCATGCGCGCCGATGCCCCCCTGCTGCCGCCCGGAGACGAGGCCTCCGCCATGACCGATGACCTGCTGCCGCCCGGAGACGAGGCCTCCGCCATGACCGATGCGCCGCCACGCCAAGCGGCGATGGCCTGGCTCGCCCGGCTGCAGCGCGGCGCGACCGCCGCCGAGCGCCGCGACTTCGCCGCCTGGCGCGACGCCGACCCGTCCCATGCCCGCGCCTGGCAGGATGCCGAGGTGCTGTGGGACCTGGCCGAGGCCCCCGGCCAGCAGGTGGCGCAGGAGGAGGCGGCGGCGCTCGGCGCCTACCTGCGCGCCATGGATGACGGCAAGGCGCGGCGCCGGCGGACCACGCGCGTGGCCGGGGCCGCGTTGGCGCTGCTGCTGATGCTGGGCGGTGGCGGGCTCTGGCTGGAACGGCCGGCGCTCTACCAGGACCTGCTGGCCGATGCGGCGACCGCCCGCGGCGAGCGGCGCCAGGTGGCGCTGCCCGACGGCTCGACCGTGCTGCTGGAGGCCGACAGCGCGTTGGACTGGCGCTTCGACGGCACGGCGCGGCGGCTGCGGCTGCTGCGCGGCGCGGGCTTCTTCGCGGTGCGCCCGGATGCGGTGCCCTTCATCGTCGAGGCGGCCGGCGGCGAGGTGCGCGTGCGCGGCACCCGCTTCGAGACCAGGCTGGTCGGCGAGGAGGCGATGGTGACGCTGGCCGAGGGCAGCGTCGCCGTCACCCCGGGCGGCGAGGCGACCGCCACCGTGCTGACCCCCGGCCAGCGCCTGCGCTTCGGCGGCAGGCGGGGGGCGGCGGAGAGCGTCAGCCTGGACCAGGCGCTGGCCTGGCGCGATGGCCGCTTCGCCTTCCACCGCATGCCCCTGGCGGAGGTGCTGGAGGAGCTCGGCCGCTACCGCCCGGGGCGCATCCTGCTGCTGGACGCGGCGCTGGGCCGCCAGCCGGTCAGCGGCAGCTTTTCGCTCGACGACCCGGATGCGGCGCTGGCGGCGCTGCAATCGGGGCTGGGCTTCCGGCTGCGCCAGGTGGCCGGGCGGCTGGTGCTGGTCGGCGATTAGAAAAAAATCGCGCGCAGGGGGTGGGGTGATCGGTCCGCCCCTTCGTGAAGCCCCTGACAGACGGCGCGATCCCATCCGCGCCGCGACCGTGATCGAGGGTTTTGCGCGATGAACCGACCGAAGCTGGCGCCCCGCCTGGCCGTCCTGCTGGCCTGCACCATGCTGACGCCGCTGCCGATGCTGGTCGCCCCGGCCGCGGCGCAGGAGGCCGCCGAGGGCCGCTTCCGCTTCGACATTCCGGCGCGCCCGATCCCCGAGGCGCTGAACGAGCTCGGCCGCGTCACCGGCCTGTCCGTGGTCTTCACCGAAACCGTGCCGGCCGGCGCCCTGGCCCGCCCGGTCATGGGCCAGATGACGGCGCGCCAGGCGCTGACCGCGCTGCTCGCCGGCACCGGCTTCACCTGGCGCTTCTCGGGCGCCAATGCGGTGACGCTGCTGCCGGTGCCGCCGATCGGAACGGAGGGCGCGATGCTGCTGCCCGACGTCAATGTCGCGGGCGCGCGCGAGAGCGCCTGGGGCCCGGTGCAGGGCTATCGCGCCACCCGCTCGGCCACCGGCACCCGCACCGACACGGCGCTGCGCGACGTGCCGCAATCGATCTCCGTCATCCCGCGCGAGGTGATCGAGGACCAGGAGGCGCGCAGCCTCGACCAGGTGCTGGAGAATGTCAGCGGCGTGCGCTCCGGCGGCTCGGTCGGCAATCGCGGCGAGACCTATCTGGTGCGCGGCTTCCGCACCAATCTGCGCGCCGTCGACGGGGTAATGCTGAACCCGGTGCTGGGCTTTCCGGAGGCCTTCGCCGACCTCGCCAATGTCGAGCGGGTCGAGGTGCTGAAGGGCCCGGCCTCCGTCCTCTATGGCCAGGGCGAGCCGGGCGGGCTGATCAACATCGTCACCCGCCGGCCGGAGATGACGCCCTCGGCCGGGCTGACGCTGGAGGGCGGCTCCTACGGCCACGCCCGCAGCGAGTTCGACGTCACCGGCCCGCTGGGCGAGACCGTCGCCGGCCGGCTGAGCGGCGCGGTGCAGCGCGACAATGGCTGGCGCGACGGCATGCCGCAGACCGAGCGCGAGTTCATCGCGCCCTCGGTCCAGTGGCAGCCCGACGCGCAGACCCGCATTCGGCTGGACGCCACCTATATCAACACCCGCTCCGGCTATGCCCGCGGGCTGGTGGCGCAGGGCGAGGGCGTCTCGATGTCGCGCCGCGCCTTCCTCGGCGAGAACTGGTCGCGCTACGCCTCGCACCGCGCCGACATCACCTGGCGGGCCGAGCGCGAGATCAACGACTGGCTGACCCTCCGCCATATCGGCCGGCTGGACTGGGGCCATACCCACCGGCTGATGGCCGAGCACACCTCGCTCGGCCGCGACGGGCGCACGCTGGGCCGCCGCGCCTACGACCAGAACGACAACATGAACAGCATGGACCTGCAGTTCGACGCGACGCTGCGCTTCCGCACCGGGCCGCTGCGCCACACGCTGCTGGCCGGGCTGGAATATGTCGAGGCCGAGACCTCCTACACCGTGCTGCGCGCCGAGATGGCCGGCATCGACATCCTCAACCCGGTGCGCGGCACGCCGATCCCCTATCTGCCGTTCCACCAATATGCCCGCGACGGGCTGACCATGCTGTCCTTCTTCGCCCAGGACCAGGTCGAGGTGACGCCGCGGCTGAAGCTGCTGGGCGGGCTGCGCTACGACCGCTACGCGCTCGACCGGCTGGACAACCAGATCCGCACCCGCACCCGGCTGGACACCGAGGGCGACGCGGTCTCGCCCCGCCTCGGCGCCACCTATGCGCTGACGCCGGAGGTGACGCTCTTCGCCAGCTGGTCGCGCTCCTTCGTGCCGCAGATGGGCGCCGACCGCCTCGGCCGTGGCTTCGAGCCGGAGACCGGGCAGCAGTTCGAGGGCGGCATCAAGGCCGACCTGCTGGGCGAGCAGCTGTCGGTGACGCTGGCCGCCTTCCAGATCCGCCGCAGCAACGTGCTGGCCACCGACCCGCTGGTCAGCGGCTTCAACGTGCAGACCGGCGAGCAGCGCGCCCGCGGCGTCGAGGCCGAGCTGTCCGGCGAGATCACCCCCGGCTGGAGGTGGCTGGCCAGCGGCGCCTACACGGATGCCGAGATCACCAGCGACACCACCTTCGCCGAGGGCCGCCGCCTGGCCGGCGTGCCGTTGTGGAGCGGCAGCCTCTGGACCAGCTACGAGCTGCGCGACGGGCGCCTTTCTGGGCTGATGCTGGGCGGCGGCGCCTTCGCCTCCTCCACCCGCAGCGGCGACCTGAACAACAGCTACCGCGTCGGCGGCTTCACCCGGGTCGATGTCACGGCGAGCTATCCGGTGCTGCCGCAGGCGCGGCTGGCGGTCTCGGTGCGCAACCTGTTCGACGCCGACTATATCGAGGCGCCGGTGCGGCGGACCGAGAATTATGCCGGCGCGCCGCGCACCGTGCTGGTGGCGCTGAAGGCGCGCTTCTGATGCAGCCCCGCCTTCGGGCGGTCGATCTTTCCTTCGGCTATGGCGCCGCCCCGGTGCTGCGCCAGGTCAGCCTGGACATCGCCCCGGGGCAGCTGACCGTGCTGGTCGGGCCGAACGGCTCCGGCAAGTCGACGCTGCTGGGCGCGCTGGCCCGGCTGCTGCGGCCCGGCAGCGGCGCGGTGCTGCTGGACGGCCAGGCCATCGCCCGCCGCCCGACGCGGGAGGTGGCGCGCATCCTGGGCGTGCTGCCGCAGAACCCGCCGCTGCCCGAGGCCATCACCGTGCACGAGCTCGTCGCCCGCGGCCGCTTCCCGCATCGCGGGACCTTCGGCGGGCTGGGCCCGGCCGACCATGCCGCGATCGAGGCCGCGCTGCGCGCCACCGGCACGCTGGATCTGGCGCGGCGCCCGGTCGAGGCGCTGTCCGGCGGCCAGCGGCAGCGCTGCTGGATCGCCATGGCGCTGGCGCAGGAGACGCCGCTGATCCTGCTGGACGAGCCCACCGCCTTCCTCGACTGGCGCTACCAGGTCGAGGTGCTGGACCTGCTGCGCGCGCTGACCCGCGAGCATGGCCGCACCATCGTCGTCGCCCTGCACGAGCTGAACCTCGCCGCCAGCCATGCCGACCGCGTCGTCTTCTTCCGCGACGGCCGTGTCGTCGCCGAGGGGCCGGTGGCGGAGGCCTGCACCGCCGCCACCATCGAGGCGGTCTTCGGCCTGAAGGTGCTGTGCCTGGACCACCCGCGGACCGGGCGGCCGGTCTTCGTGCCGGCCGGCTGATGCGGCCTTTCTTCCTGCTGGCCGGCGGCCTTCTCGCCATCGCGCTGCTGCATCTGCTGCTGGGGGCGCGGCCGGTCTCGCCGCTGGTGCTGTGGCAGGTGCTGGCCGCCCCCGACCACGACGACTACGCGCAGCAGATCGTCACGCATTTCCGCCTGCCGCGGCTGCTGGCCGGGCTGGTCGCCGGCAGCGGGCTGGCGCTTTGCGGCGCGCTGCTGCAGGCGCTGGTGCGCAACCCGCTGGCCGAGCCGCAACTGCTCGGCCTCAATGCCGGCGCGGCTTTGGCCGTGGTCGCCGGCGGCATGCTGCTGCCCGCTTTGCCGCCCGAGGCCCGGCCGCTGCTGGCCGCCGGCGGCGCGCTCGCGCTGTTCGCGGGGGTGCTGGGCCTGGCGCAGAGCGGGCGCGACGGGGCGACGCCGATCCGCCTGCTGCTCTGCGGCGTCGCCGTCACCGCTTTGGCGGGCGCCGTCACCACCGGGCTGCTGCTGCTGGACGAGCAGGCGCTGGCCGAGCTGCGCACCTGGCTGGCCGGCGACCTGGCCGCGCCCTCGGTCGCCCTGCTGCTGGCCGTGTCGCCGCTGCATCTGCTGGCCATCGCGGCCGCCTTCCTGCTGGCGCCGCAGCTTGCCTTGCTGGCGCTCGGCGACGCGGTGGCGCAGGGGCTGGGCGTGCGGCTGGGGCGGCTGCGGCTGGCGGCGGTGCTGGTGGCGGCGCTGCTCTGCGGCGGCGCGGTGACCGTCGCCGGGCCGATCGGTTTTTTGGGGCTGCTGGTGCCGCTGCTGGCGCGGCGGCTGCTGGGCACGTCGCTGCCGCGCATCTTCCTCGGCTGCCTGCTGGGCGGGCCGCTGCTGCTGCTGGCGGCCGACCTGGTGGCGCGCACCATCCTGCTGCCGCAGGAGATCGCCACCGGCATCGTCACCGGCCTGCTCGGCGCGCCGGTCTTCGTCGCGCTGATTGCGCGGGGCGCCCGGTGATGGCCTGGCGCCTCGGCCTGCTGCTGGCGGCGGCGCTGCTGGCCATCGCTGGCTTGTCCATCGGCGCGCAGCCGATCGAATGGTCGGAGATCCTGGCCGCGCTGACCGGCACCGGCGAGGAAAACGCGCAAAAAATCGTGCTGGGGCTGCGGCTGCCGCGCGTCCTGCTGGCGCTGCTCTGCGGCGCCATGCTGGGCCTGGCCGGCGCCGCGCTGCAGGGGCTGACCCGCAACGGCCTGGCCGATCCCGGCCTGGTCGGCGCCAAGGAAGGGGCGACCATCGCCATCCTGCTGCTGACCATCGGCTTTCCCGGCCTGCCCGAGGCCTGGCGCCCCTGGGCCGGCATGGCGGGCGCCCTGGCGGTGGCGGGGCTGGTGATGCTGCTGGCGCGCTCGCTGTCGGGCATCCGCTTCATCCTGGTCGGCATCGGCGTGTCCTGGACCCTGTCGGCCGGCGTCGCGCTGTTCATCACCACGGCGCGGATCGAGAAGGTGCAGCTGGCGATGATCTGGCTGGCCGGCAGCCTGCACGCCGCCTCCTGGGAAGCGCTGCTGCTGGCGCTGCCCTGGGCGGTGGCGGGGGCGGCGCCAGCAGCAGCG
>NZ_CACSJM010000223.1 GCF_902706185.1 Roseomonas sp. 18066
AGCAGCGACAGCGCCGCAACCCCACCCGGGCCGCGGCGCTGTCGCTGCTGACCGCCGTGCTGGACCGGCATCGCGGGCTGGAGGAGGCGCTGGACGCCCTGCCGCCCGGCGAGGCCCGCGACCGCGCCGCCGCCCATCGCATCGCCGCCGGCGTGCTGCGGCGCCTGGGCAGCATCGACGCCATCCTGGAGCCGTCGCTGCGCCGCGAGCCGCCGCCGGAGGTGCGCCAGGTGCTGCGCATCGGCGCCGCCGAGCTGCTGCTGCTGGAGACGCCGCCGCATGCCGTGGTCTCCAGCTGCGTCGACCTGGTGCCGCGGCCCTTCGCCGGCCTGGTCAACGCGGTGCTGCGGAAAGTCGCCGCCGCCGGCCCCGCCGCGCTGGAGGAGCTCGATGGCGAGCGGCTCGACACGCCGACCTGGCTGTGGAGCGCCTGGCACGCCGCCTATGGCCCCGGCGTGCGCGCCCTGGCCCGCGCCCATCGCCTGCCGGCGCCGCTCGACCTGTCGCTGAAGCCGGGCGCGGCCTTCCCCGAGGGCGCCGTGCTGCTGCCCACCGGCACCGCCCGCTTCCCCGCCGGCACCCGCATCACCGAGCTGGAAAGCTTCATCGCCGGCGATGCCTGGGCGCAGGATGTCGCCGCCGCCCTGCCGGCGCGGCTGCTGGCCGCCGGGCCCGGCATGGCGGTCGCCGATCTCTGCGCCGCCCCGGGCGGCAAGACCGCGCAGCTGGCCGCCACCGGGGCCGAGGTGGTCGCCGTCGAGCGCGACCCGACCCGTCTGCTGCGGCTGCGCGAGAATCTGGCGCGCCTGTCGCTGGGCGCCGAGACGGTGCATGCCGATGTCATGCAGTGGCAGCCCGGCCGCCTGTTCGACGCCATCCTGCTGGACGCGCCCTGCAGCGCCACCGGCACCATCCGCCGCCACCCCGACGTGCCGCATCTGAAGCGGCCGACCGATATCGGCTCGCTGGCGACGCTGCAGCGGCAGCTGTTCGAGGCCTCCGCCAAGCTGCTGGCGCCGGGTGGGAAGCTGGTCTTCGCCACCTGCTCGCTGCAGCGGGAGGAGGGCGAGGCCCAGGCGGCCACCCCGCCGCCCGGCCTGGTGCCCGACCCGATCCGCGCCGAGGAGGTGCCGGGCCTGGCCGCGGCGATCTCGCCCGAGGGCTGGCTGCGCACCCGCCCCGACCTCTGGGCCGAGCAGGGCGGCATGGACGGCTTCTTCATGGCCCGGTTCCGGGCGGCGTGAGGGGCCCGGCCCGGCGCCGCGATTTTTTGTTGTTTTTTCCTGCGGCGAGGGCCGGTTTCTCCAGAACTACTGATGACAAGCCGGGCGGGACCTGCTCCGTCTCAGCTTGTTCTGCATCAGCGCAGAAGGCATAACATCCGTCGTGACATGTCCGGTCAAAATCGCCCCGTCCCTTCTGGCTGCCGATTTCGCGCGGCTCGGTGAGGAAGTCGCCGCCATCGATGCCGCCGGCGCCGACTGGCTGCACCTGGACATCATGGACGGGCATTTCGTGCCCAATATCAGCTATGGCCCCGGCCTGCTGAAGGCGCTGCGCGGCAAGACCGCCATGTGCTTCGACGTCCATCTGATGATCGCCCCGGCCGACCCCTACCTGGCGGCCTTCGCCGAGGCGGGCGCCGACCGCATCAGCCTGCACCCGGAGGCCGGCGCGCATCTGCACCGGTCCATGCAGACCATCCGGGCCCTGGGCAAGTCGCCCGGCGTGGTGCTGAACCCGGCGACGCCGGTCTCGGCCATCGAGCATGTGCTGGACCTGGTCGACCTGGTGCTGGTGATGACGGTCAATCCGGGCTTCGGCGGCCAGTCCTTCATCGAAAGCCAGCTGCCGAAGATGGAGACGCTGCGCCGCATGATCGACGCCACCGGCCGCGACATCGCCCTGCAGGTGGATGGCGGCGTGACGGTGAAGACCGCGCCCTCCTGCATCGCCGCCGGCGCCACGGTGCTGGTGGCCGGCACCGCCGTCTTCGGCGCGCCCGACTATGCCGCCGCCATCGCCGCTCTCCGCGGTTCTTCCCTGGGGGGCCCTGCCTGATGACCGACTGGCTGCGCGGCGCGCGCCGGGTCATGGCCGGTCTGAAGCCGGTCAAGGTGCCGGAGGCGCCGGCCCGCGCCTTCCGCGACCTCTGGCCCGGCGACGCGACGCGCGGCCACCGGCTGCTGCGCGGCGAATGCGAGGTGAGCGGCACCACCCGCCCGCTGGTCACCGCCGAGGAAGGCGGCCAGGGCTGGGGCGAGGGCAGCGGCGCGGCCCTGTGGCGCGGCGCCGTGCATGGCTTCTGCTGGCTGCGCGACCTGCGCGCGCTGGGCACCGATGGCGCCCGGCTGCGTGCCCGTGATCTGACCGCCGACTGGCTGGAGCGTGGCAGCAGCGAGGCGCTGGCCGCCGCCCCCGAGGTCGCCGGCGCCCGGCTCTCCGCCTGGCTCGGCCATTGGGATTTCCTGGCGGCGACCGCCGAGGACCATTTTCGCCGCGCCCTGATGGTGCGGCTGGCGCAGGACGCCCGCGTGCTGGTCGCCACCCTGCCGGCCGAGGCGCGCCACCGGGGCGGGCTCGCCGCGCTGAAGGGCGCCATGGCGGCCTCCGTCGCGCTGAACGAAGAGGCCTGGATCGCCCGCTGCCTGCGCGTGCTGCCGCAGGAGATCGAGCGGCAGATCCTGCCCGACGGCGCCCATGTCGAGCGCTCGCCCGGCCAGCTGCTGCTGGCGGTGCAGGACCTGATCGAGATCCGCAACCTGCTGCATGGCGCGGGCCTGGAGGCGCCGCCGCACCTGGCGCTGGCCCTCGACCGCGCCGCGCCCGCGCTGCGGCTGTTCCGCCATGGCGATGGCGGGCTGGCGCTGTTCAACGGCACCCGCGACGAGGGCGCCGCCCTGGTCGACCTGGTGCTGACCCAGGGCCAGGCCCGTGGCCGCGCCCCGCTGATCCTGCCCGAGGCCGGGTTCCAGCGGCTGCAGGCCGGCCGCACCCTGGTCATCGTCGATTGCGGCCCGCCGCCCGAGGGCCGCGCCGCGCTCAGCCCCGCCGGCCTGCCGCGCCAGGCCGACCGCTTCCACCATGCCGGCACGCTGGCCTTCGAGATGTCGGTCGGCCGCGACCGGCTGATCGTCAATTGCGGCGCCGCCACAGCCGCCGAAAGCGCCTGGCGCGACGCGCTGCGGGCCACCGCCGCGCATTCCACCCTGGTCCTGGCCGACACCAACAGCAGCGAGCTGCGCGAGGAGGGCCTCGGCCGCCGCCCGGAGACGGTGGAGGCCGAGCGCCAGGAAGCCAATGGCGCGCAATGGCTGGACGCCAGCCATGACGGCTACAAGAAGGGCTTTGGCGCGCTGCACCGCCGCCGGCTGTACCTGTCGGAATCCGGCGACGACCTGCGCGGCGAGGATTCGGTCGAGGCCGAGAACCCGGTCGCCTACGAGGTCCGCTTCCACCTGCATCCCGGCGTCGTCGCCAGCCCGCAGCTGGACGACAATGCGGTGCTGCTGCGGCTGCCCTCCGGCGCGTCCTGGCGGCTGCGCGCCAGCCGGGCGAAGCTGGCGGTCGAGGAAAGCGTCTTCATGGCCGGCGAGCCGCGCCGCACCAGCCAGGTGGTGCTGCTGGCCGAGCCCGGCACCGCCTCGGTGCAATGGGCGCTGAGCCGCGTCAACCTGCCGACCCCCGGCATCGTCGAGGAAGGCTGAGCCGCGGGGCTGCTGCGATGAAGATCGCCGAGGTCTGCAACGTCGACTTCTCGCTGCGGCACTTCGTGCTGCCGGTGATGCGCGGCGCCCGCGACCGCGGCCACGAGGTGGTGGGCATCTGCGCCGAGGGGCCGATGCTGTCGGTGCCCCGCGCCGAAGGTTTCCGCATCATCCCGGTCCCGATGGCGCGGAGCCTCAATCCGGTCGCGCAGCTGCGCGCCTTCCGCGCGCTGCTCGAGGTCTTCAAGGCCGAAAAATTCGACCTGGTGCACGCCCATATGCCGATTTCCGGCCTGCTGGCGCGCGCCGCCGCCAAGGCCGCCGGCGTGCCGCGCATCGCCTATACGGGGCACGGCTTCCTGTTCAACCAGCCCGGCCCCTTCTGGCGGAAGAACCTGGCGCTGGGCCTGGAATGGCTGGGCGGCCGCGCCACCGACGTCTTCCTGACCGTCAGCCAGGAGGAAGCCGCCGATGCCCGCCGCCTGGGCATCGCGCCCCATGCCATCGGCATCGGCAATGGCCGCGACCCTGCCCGCTTCCGCCCCGACGCGCAGGCCCGCGCCCGGCTGCGGGCCGAGCTGGGCGCCGCGCCCGGCGACTGCGTGGTGGTCATCGTCTCCCGGCTGGTGCGCCACAAGGGCCATGTCGAGCTGCTGCGCGCCATGGAGGACGTCCCCGGCGCCACGCTCTGGATCGTCGGCGAGCGCCTGGCCTCCGACCACGGCCCCGACATGGCGGACGACTTCGCCCGCGCGGAAAAGCTGCTGGGCCCGCGGCTGAAGCGCCTGGGCTACCGCGACGATGTCGGCCAGATCCTGGCGGCGTCCGACATCTTCTGCCTGCCCAGCCATTTCGAAGGCCTGCCCATGTCGGTCATCGAGGCGATGATGACCGGCCTGCCCGTCGTCGCCACCGACATCCGCGGCCCGCGCGAGCAGGTGGTCGACGGCGAGACCGGCTTCCTGGTGCCACCCCTGACCGTGGCCCCGCTGGCGGAAGCCCTGCGTCGGTTGTCGGGTGACGCGGCGCTGCGGGCGCAGTTCGGCGCCGCCGGACGGGAGATGGCGCTGGAACTTTTCGATGAGCGGAAAGTCATCGGGAAGACGTTGGATTTATTGGGTCTTTAGCGAAGCGAAGACAGAGAAAGGCCAGGGGAATGAATTCCCCTGGACCCCATCTTTTTTCTATCAGGCTGCCGCTACCCCCCGACAAAGCGGGACGTGGCACTCATGCCGGTGAGGCGCAGGTCCCCCAACGGCCGGTCATCAGAAAAAAGATGGGGGTCTGGGGGAATTCATTCCCCCAGCCTTTTGGGCTCAAGCCTTCTCTTTCCCCCTTCCTCGCTCCACTATCCCCCCATGAGCGAGACCATGCTGGACGTGCAGGGCCTGACCTGCCCTTTGCCCGTGTTGAAGGCCAACAAGGCCCTGCGCAGCCTCCCCGCCGGGGCGCGGCTGGTGGTGCTGGCCACCGATCCGGCCAGCGTGAAGGACTTCCAGGCCTATAGCCGCGAGACCGGCCATGCCCTGGTCGGCTTCAGCGAGCAGGCCGGGCAGTACCGCTTCACCCTCCGCAAGCGCGACGCCGAGCCCGCGGACGAGGCATGAGCCTGCTGCTGGTCACCCACCGGGCCTGCCTCGGCCATTCCAATGGCGAGGGCCATCCGGAGGAGGCCGACCGGCTGCGGGTGGTGCTCGCTGTTCTGGAGGCCGAGGAGTTTTCCACCGCCATCCAGGAGCAGGCCCCCCGGGCGACCGAGGAGCAGCTGCTGCGGGTCCATCCCCGCCACCATGTCGAGGGCCTGCTGGCGATCCGCCCCGAGGGCGCCGACATCGTCATGCTGGACGGCGACACCGGCATGAGCGCCGGCAGCGCCGAGGCCGCGCTCAGGGCCGCCGGCGCCGGGATCGCCGCGGTCGATGCCGTCTGCCGCGGCGAGGTCCGCCGCGCCTTCTGCGCCGTCCGCCCCCCCGGCCACCATGCCGAGCCCGACCGGCCGATGGGCTTCTGCCTGTTTTCCAATGCGGCGATCGCGGCCCGGCACGCCCAGGCGGTGCATGGGCTGGCGCGGGTGGCGGTGGTGGATTTCGACGTCCACCACGGCAACGGCACCCAGGCGGCGGTGGAGGCCGATCCGACCATCCTGTTCCTCTCCTCGCACCAGTCGCCCTGCTATCCGGGCACCGGGCTGGAAAGCGAGACCGGGGTGGGCAATGTCTTCAACGCCACCCTGGCCCCGGGGGCGGATGGCGAGGCCTTCCGCGCCGTCTGGCGCGACCGGCTGCTGCCGGCGCTGGAAAGCTTCGGGCCGGAGCTGATCATCGTCTCGGCCGGGTTTGATGCGCATGCGCGCGACCCGCTGGCGCAACTCCGCGTGCGGGAAGCGGATTTCAATTGGCTGACCGCCGAAATCTGCCGGATCGCCGACCGGCTCTGCGGCGGGCGGGTCGTCTCCACGCTGGAAGGCGGCTATGATCTGGAGGCGCTGGCGGCCTCCGCCGCCGGCCATGTGCGGGCGCTGCTCTGCGCCTGACCTGAATGTGCCGAAGCTGCTTTCCGCCACCCCCTGAGGTGCCTGTCATGTCCGAGACGCCCCACCAGGACGTCGCCGCCCTGTCCTTCGAGGCCGCCCTGGCCGAGCTCGATGCCATCGTGAAGAAGCTCGAGGGCGGGCAGGCGAAGCTCGAGGAGGCGATCGCCGACTACGAGCGGGGCGCCGTGCTGCGCCGCCATTGCGAGGCGAAGCTCGCCGAGGCGGAGCAGAAGGTGCAGGCCATCGTCGTGGGCGCCAGCGGCTCCCAGGGTGCCAGCCTGCGGGAACTGTCGTGACCGCCCCCCTGGCCGGCCTGTCGGAGGCGCTGCGCGCCGCGGCGGCCGAGATCGAGGACGCGCTGGACTCCCTGCTGCCGGTGCCGGAAGGGCCGGAGGCGCGGCTTTTCGCCGCCATGCGCCACGCCTGCCTGGGCGGCGGCAAGCGGATGCGCGGCTTCCTGGTGGTCGAGGGCGCGGCGCAGTTCGGCGTGTCGCAGACCTCGGCGCTGCGCGTCGCCGCCGCGCTCGAGATGCTGCACGCCTATTCGCTGGTGCATGACGACCTGCCGGCGATGGACAATGACGACATGCGCCGCGGCAAGCCGACGGTGCACCGCGCCTTCGACGAGGCCACCGCGATCCTGGCCGGCGACGCGCTGCAGGCGCATGCCTTCGCTGTGCTGGCGGCCGAGGACACCCATTCGGATTCCGCCGTCCGCGCCGAGCTGTGCCTGCGCCTGGCCCTGGCCGCCGGCCCCCGCGGCATGTGCGGCGGCCAGATGCTGGACATGCTGGCCGAGGACCAGGCGCTGGCCGGCAGCGTGCCGCTGGGCGAGGCGGCGATCGGCCGGCTGCAGATGCTCAAGACCGGCAAGCTGATCGAATTCGCCGCCGAGGCCGGCGCCATCCTGGGCAAGGCGCCGGGGCCGCAGCGCCACGCGCTGTGCTTCTATGGCCGCGAGCTCGGCGCCGCCTTCCAGATCGCCGACGACATCCTGGACGCCACCGCCAGCGCCGAGGAGACCGGCAAGGCCACCGGCAAGGACGCCACCGCCGGCAAGGCGACGCTGGTCGGGCTGCTGGGCATCGAGCGCGCCCGGGTGCATGCGGAAAGACTGGCCGCCCAGGCCCGCACCCATCTCGACAGTTTCGGTCCGCGTGCCGATCTCTTGCGCATGCTGGCCGACTATACCATCGCCCGGAGGTCCTGATGGCGAACCCCCCC
>NZ_CACSJM010000224.1 GCF_902706185.1 Roseomonas sp. 18066
CGGCGGGGTGGTGGCGGTGGTCTGCGCCAGGGTGGTCTGCGCCAGGGTGGTCTGCGCCAAAAGGGGGCCGCCGATCAGCGTGGCGGCGAGCAGAAGCGGGGTCAGTCGCATGCGGTGAGCTCCATCCATCGCCAGCCCTCGCGGATGGGGCGGCTTTCGCCCGGTGCAACGGCGCGGCCCTGCTCTGGGTTGCCTCTCGCCCTGCCCTGCCCTCGCGCCGCCGGAGCGGCTAAGCTGCGTGCCCCGTCTGGCTGGAACACAGGATGCCGCCTGAGCTGATCTACGAGGATGAGGAGCTGCTGGCGCTCTACCGGCCCGGCGCCTCGGACTTCACGCTGGTGACCTTCGGCGGGCTGGGGCCGCGGCCGGAGCCCGGGCGCTTCTGGTCGCAGCCGGCGGTGGAACGGCTGGAGCTGGACGCGCTGGGCATCGTCGCCAAGCGGGAGAACTGGTACCCCACCGCCAGCATGCACCGCGCCGCCCTGGCGCTGGCCGGCATCGGCCGCGGCCGGCGGCTGGGCTATGGTCATGGCATGGGCGGCTATGCGGCGCTGAAGCATGGCCGGCGGCTCGGGCTGCAGCGGGCGCTGGCGGTGTCGCCGCCGGCCAGCATCGACCCGGGCATAGTCCCCTGGGACCGCCGCTTCCGCCAGCATTTCAGCGCCAGCCTGCATCCCGACATGTGGCTGCACCGCCGCGACCTGGCGGAATGGAGCGCCGCCATCAACGACCCCTGGGGCAGCGTCGAAGGGCCGCATGGCGCGCTGCTGGCCGCCGCCGGCGCGACGCTGGTCGCCGCCCCCTTCCTGCAGGGCCAGTCGATTTTTCTGCTGGGCCAGCCGCAGGTGCTGCGCGCGGCGCTGGAGCGGGTCTGGGCCTGCGACGCGGCCGGGCTGCGGCAGATCCTGCGCGGGCGGCGGTCGCGCTCGCTGCGCTGGCACCAGGCGCTGGCCGCCGCCGCCCGCCGCCACCGCCACGAGGCGGCCGCGGCGGGGCTGGAGGCGCGCGCCGCGGCGCTGGAGGGCAAGGGCCGGCGCCTGGTGAAAAGCCTGGCGCCGAAAGAGGCCTGATTACCGCGGCGGCAGGTAGCTCTTGCGGTCGAGATAGGCGCGGCGCCAGCGGTTGATGGTGACGCGCTCGAACAGCCCGACCTTGGAGAAGGGGTCGGCGCCGATCAGCGCCTCGGCTTCCGCGCGGGTCTCGACATCGACGATGTAGAAGCCGCCGCCGGCATCGCTGCCGTCATCCTGCAGCTTGGCGCCGCAGGCCAGCAGCTTGTCGACGACGCTGTCGAGATAGTCGAGATGCTCGGCGCGGGTCGCCTGGCGCAGCGCCTGGTGGTCGGGCTTGTCCCAGGTCTCGATCAGATAGGGCATGGATTTCCTCGGGGAATTTCTTGGACGCGGCCAGCCTAGACGCTGTCGCGATCCACGCCACCCCACCCGACCGGAAAGACGATCAAAGGAAGGGGGCGCGGACCGAGGTTGCACGCCCTGCCCGCGTGCAAATCAAGTACCCAGCGGCTTCCCCCTTCAGGTGCCGCGCGGTTGGATCGACCGGTTCGCATAGTACGGTCGATCCCCTCGGTCCGCTCCCGGTCATGGCCTCCCCTGCAGGCCAGGACCGGTTTCCCGCAGCAGTTCAAAAGCGCCGGCGGAGGCCCGGGGAGAATGCGGGATCCGGATTGCGGTGGGACGGTAGTGAACCGCCCTCCGCCAGCGCTCGTCTGCAACTGCGAGTTATTCGCAATTAAGACCCACCCAGCCCTGCCGTCAAGCGCGATGTGCCGCCACACGCAAAAAAGATTGGAAGCCGCCGGCGGGAACGCTCCAAGCCCTTGATCGGGAAAGAAACCTGAAACGGCCCGGCGCCGCCGCCAGGGCCGCGACCACGAGAAAGGGGCGCCCCTGAAGGCGCCCCTCTTGCGAATCCCAGTTGCGAATCCGGCGCCGCAGTTGCGAACAAGCCGGAGCGCGACCTTTCAGATGACCAGCTCGATCAGGAAGGGCCCGTCCTGGGCGCAGGACTGCGCCAGCAGGTCGGCCACCTGCTCCAGCGAGGTCGCCTGCGCCGCCTCGACGCCCATGCCGTTGGCCAGCTTCACCCAGTCCAGCGTCGGGTTGCTCAGGTCCAGCATGCCCATCGCCGTCGGGCCGGGATTGGCGCCGACATTCTGGTACTCGCCCAGCAGGATCTGGTACTTGCGGTTGGCCAGCACGATGGTGGTCACCGGCAGCTTCTCGCGCGACTGGGTCCACAGCGCCTGCAGCGTGTACATCCCCGAGCCGTCGGCCTGCAGGTTGATCACGCGGCGCTTGCCGCCGGCGCCGATCGCCGCCCCCGTGGCCATCGGCATGCCGCAGCCGATGGCGCCACCGGTGATCTGCAGCCAGTCATGCGCCGGCGCCGCGAAGGTCTCCTTGAAGAAGCCGCGGCCGAAGGAGACGCTCTCATCGGTGATGATGGCGCCTTCCGGCATCACCGCCGCCACCGTGCGGGCCAGGCCCTCGGGCGTCGGCGCGCCACGGGCGGCCTCCGGGCGCGGGCCGGATTCGGGCATCGCCACCGGCGGCGCGCCGAGCTCGTCGACCAGCGCCTGCAGCGAGGCCTCGGCATCCTGCTCGAAGCGCGACAGGACGTGGATCTCGCAATTCTCGGGATAGTGCAGGCCGCGCTTGTCGGGATAGGCGAAGAAGCCGACCGGCGCGCGGGCATTGACCAGCACCAGGTGCTCGACCCAGGACATCGCCTGCAGCGCGGCATCGGTCGGATAGGGCACGCGCTCCAGCGGATAGGCGCCCTGGCCGCGCGAGATGCGGGCGTTCGACACCTCGGCCAGCAGCTTCGCCCCATGCGCCGAGGCGGCGCGCCAGGCCAGCGCCTGGGCCTCGCCGCGCAGCGCGGCGCCGCCCAGCAGGATCAGCACGTTCTTCTTCTCGCGCAGCACGCGGGCGATGTTGTGCACCACCAGCGGATCGGCGACCGAAGGGGTCGGCACCGGCAGGGCCTCGGCCGGGGCGCCGCCCTCGTTCCAGGCGGTGTCGGCGGGCAGCACCAGCGTTGCCACCTGGCCCGGGGCGGTGCGCGCCGCCTGCACGGCCACGGCCGCGTCGGCGCCGACCTGCTCAGCGCTCATCGAGGTGCGCACCCAGTGGGAGGCGCCGCGCGCCCAGCCCTCGGTGTCGGCGGTCAGCGGCGCGTCGTGCTGGCGGTGATAGGTGGCCTGGTCGCCGACCACGTTGACGATGCCGCTGCGGGCGCGGCGGGCGTTGTGCAGATTGGCCAGGCCATTGGCCAGGCCGGGGCCGCAATGCAGCAGGGTGGCGGCCGGCTTGCCGGACATGCGGAAATAGCCATCGGCCATGCCGGTGACGATGTTCTCCTGCAGCCCCAGCACGCAGCGCATGCCGGGAATCCGGTCGAGGGCTGCGACGAAATGCATCTCGCTGGTGCCAGGATTGGCAAAACAGACGTCCACACCGCTCTTCAGCAGCGTGTGGACCAGGCTTTCGGCTCCGTTCACCGGCGTCTCTCCCTTGGCGGTCTGCCGGGAGGGTGGCGCCAAAGCCCGGTCAGGCCAAGGCCGCCCGTATCGCCTTGCGATTGGCGCCGGCAAAAAAGCCGGGGCGGCGCCCGGCTTTCCGCGGCGTCAGCCCAGCCAGGCGGGGACGGGCAGGTTCTTCTCGCGCAGGAAGTCCGGGTTGAACAGCTTCGACTGGTAGCGCGCGCCGCCGTCGCAGAGGATGGTCACCACCGTGTGGCCGGGCCCCATCGCCTTGGCGACGCGCACCGCGGCGGCGACGTTCAGCCCGGCGCTGCCGCCGACCGACAGGCCTTCCTCGACCAACAGGGAAAACACCCAGCGCAGCGCCTCGGCATCGGGGATGGTCTCGGCGCCATCGATCGGCGCGCCGTCCAGGTTGCCGGGGACGCGGGCGGCCTGGCCGATGCCCTCGGTGATGGAGCTGCCGGGCGTCGCCTTCACCGTGCCGCTGGTCACCCAGGGGGCCAGGGCGCTGCCCTCCGGATCGGCCAGCACGATCTTCACCCGTTCGCTCTGCGCCTTCAGGGCGCGGGCGATGCCGGCCAGCGTCCCGCCGGTGCCGCAGGAGCAGGTGAAGGCGTCGACCTTGCCCGCGGTCTGCGCCCAGATCTCGGGGCCGGTGGTCGCCTCATGCGCCGCGGCATTGGCCAGGTTGTCGAACTGGTTGGCCCAGACCGCGCCCATCTCCTCGGCCAGGCGGCGCGAGACATGGACGTAGTTGCCTGGGTCGGAGAAAGGCCGCGCCGGGACCAGCCTCAGGTCCGCGCCGATCATGCGCAGGAAGTCGAGCTTCTCGCGGCTCTGCGTCTCGGGGACGACGATGACGCTCTTCCAGCCGCGGGCATTGGCGGCCAGGGCCAGGCCGATGCCGGTATTGCCCGCCGTGCCCTCGACCACCGTGCCGGGCTGGCCGGGGACCAGCAGCCCGCGCGCCACCGCATCCTGCAGGATGCCCAGCGCGGCGCGGTCCTTCACCGAGCCGCCGGGGTTCATGAACTCGGCCTTGCCCAGGATCTCGCAGCCGGTTTCCTCGGAGGCGCGCTTCAGCCGGATCAGCGGGGTGTTGCCCACCGCGCCCCAGAAGCCGTCGGCGATCGTCGTCGTCATCAGAGGGTGTTCACCTTGCGCTGGCCTGGGGCGGAGAAAATCACGCGGCTCGATCGTGTGTCAATTGGCCGGGCGGGCCGCGGTCGCGCGGTATTTTTACGGTGGTCAGACGTAAAAAAGCCCGGGGACAGGGGTCCCCGGGCCTTCAGGCCGCATGGCGCCGGCAGCGGGCGCCAGGGTGGTGGAGAAACTAGTTGCCCGGCTCCGGGTGGCGCAGCAGCCACAGCCGCTCATGCGCCGCCACCAGCGTCTCCATGTTCTTGCGACGGTTCTGGTCGGGCACGCTCGGGCGCCGCGTCACCATCGTCTCCAGGATCCGCAGCAGCTCCTCGGCCACCTCGAAATCGCTCTGGTCGCAGGCCTGATGGAAGGCGATCAGGATCTTGTCCGACAGGCGGCGGGTATGCCTCGGCGCAACCTGGGTGGGAGGCCGCAGGGTCTCCGTGCCGGTCCTCACCTCGGACCATTCATCCGCCATTTTCATCGTGCTCCTCATGCTGCCGCCACGCCGGGATTTTCCACAGTGCCTGCCTTCGTCATAAGACCGCGGTCATTAGTCGGACCGACTCGCTGAACGGTGAACCTACTCGACGCAGTGCATGATGCACAGATCCGTGAATAGGTTCTTAATATCGTTAACAAAGCCGCGCGTATCGCCTTACCGCTGGCGCAGCTGGCCCCGCACCGCCTCGAGGATCGCCTCGGGGCTGGATTGCGGCCGCAGCAGCGAGCGGACCTTCCCGTCCCGGCCGATCAGATAGATGAAGGACGAGTGGTCCATCAGATATTCGGACATTTCAGGTCGGTTCACTTTCGAATAGAAAACGCGAAAGCGGCGTGCGGTTTCGGCCACCTGGGTCACGGATCCGGTAAGTCCGACCATCCTGGGATGAAAATTCGTCACATAGAGCTTCATCTGCTCCGGCGTGTCGCGGTCCGGATCGACGGTGAAGAAGGCGGGGGTGACGCGCGCCTGCTCCTCCGGGGTCAGCTTGTCCACGGCGGCGGCGATCGAGCCGAGCTCGGTCGGGCAGACATCGGGGCAGAAGGAATAGCCGAAATAGGCGACCATCAGCGTGTCGTCGAAATTCGCCTGGGTCACCGGCTTGCCGTCCTGGTCCAGCGCCGACCAGGCGCCGCCCAGCGTCAGCCCTTGCGGCAGCTGCATGCCGCCGGCGGAGACCGGCACCGGCGCCTCGCCCCCGGTGATCGAGGCGACCTGGCGCAGGAAGGCCTCGGCCAGCGGCTCGCCATCCTGCCGACCGAACCAGGCCACCCCCCAGAGGCCGGCGAGACCGAGGATCAGGATCAGGACCAGGGCGCGGACGAGACGTTGCATGACGCCCCGTTTAGCGCATGCGGCGCCGTTTGGGAGGGGACGCTTTGTCCCTCCCCGCTCAGAGATGCCGCTTCAGCAGCCCGCCCAGCGCCGCCATGCCGCGCTCGATGGTGTCCAGGCTGGGGGCGGAATAGCTCAGCCGGGCATGGTTCGGCCGCGGCGTGACGGGGAAGAAGCTGGCGCCGGGCACATAGGCGACGCGGACCTCGGGCAGCGCGTGGTCGCGCATGAAGGCGGTGGCGTCGAAACCCTCGGGGAAGGTCAGCCAGGTGAACATGCCGCCCTCGGGATCGGTGCAGGTGACCGATTGCGGGAAATGCCGCCGGATCGCCCCCAGCATTTTTTCTTTCTTTTCCGCATAGGCGCTCCGGATCGTCGCGACATGGGCGTCGACGTCGAAGCGTTCCAGGAACAGCGAGGCGGCCGCCATGTTCAGCGTGCTGCATTGCGTGTCGGCGGCGAGCTTCAGCAGGGTCAGCCGCTCGATCACCGGGCGCGACGCCACCGCCCAGCCCAGCCGCAGCCCCGGCGCCAGGATTTTCGAGAAGCTGCCGAGGAAGATGACGCGGCCGCTACGGTCGAGGCTCTTCAGCGTCGGCAGGTGCGTGCCGGCGAAGCGCAGCGGCCGGTAGGGCGTGTCCTCGATCACCATCAGGTCGAATTCTTCCGCCAGTTCCAGCAGGCGAAGGCGACGCGGCAGGCTCATCGTCACGCCGGTCGGGTTCTGGAAATCGGGGATGGTGTAGATCACCCGGGCGCGCGGGGTCGCCTTCAGCACCGCCTCCAGCGCCGCCATGTCCATGCCCTCGGCGTCCATCGGCACGGCGGCATAGCGCGGCTGGCAGGGGTCGAAGGCGATCAAGGCGCCCAGGAAGGTCGGATCCTCGGTGACCACCACATCGCCCGGATCCAGCAGCAGCCGGCCCAGCAGGTCCAGCCCCTGCTGGCCGCCCTGCAGCACCAGCACGTCCTCGGCGTCGCAGGCGGCGCCGTCGGCGGTCATCCGCGCGGCGATCTGGGCGCGCAGCTTCGGGCTGCCCTCGGCCACCGTGTATTGCAGCGCGGCGCCGCCGGTGCCGGAGATCGCCTCGCGAAAAACCTCCTCCAGGCCGGCGATGGGAAACAGCCCGGCATCGGGATAGCCGCCGCCGAAGGACATCACCCCGGGCTCGGCGCCCAGCCGCAGCAGCTCGCCGATGGCATTGGGCTGCACCTGCTGCATGCGCTGCGCCCAGCGCGGGGTGGTGACGGCATCCATGGGGCGGTTCCTCGGGGGTTTCTCCCCGCTGCATAGCGCAGCGGCGGCCTTCCCGCTGTCCGGCGCGGGCCATCCCTGACAGCATCGCGCCGGCCACCGGCCCTGCCCCCCGCGAAAATGGCACTCCGGTGACAGCGGCGGCCTGCGGCGCATAGCCGCGCCCCCGGCACCCCCGCATACTCGGCC
>NZ_CACSJM010000225.1 GCF_902706185.1 Roseomonas sp. 18066
TGCTACCCCCGGCGCGCCCACCATCCTGACCATGCCGGACCATCCGCGTCCCGCCGCAGCCGAGAACCACGGCATGTCCGCAGCCAGTCCGAACCCCGCCCCGCGCCTTTCCGTCGTCATCCCCGTGCGCAACGAGGCGCCCAACATCGCCCCGCTGGTCGCCGAGATCAGCACGGCGCTGGCCGCCATCCCGCACGAGATCATCTATGTCGACGACGGCTCGACCGATGCGACGGCGGCGACGCTGGCCGGGCTGATGGCGACCACGCCGACGCTGCGGACGCTGCGCCACCCGCGCTCCTGCGGCCAGTCGGCGGCGATCGTCAGCGGCGTCCGCGCCGCCCGCGGCGAGTGGATCGCGACGCTGGACGGCGACGGCCAGAACGACCCGGCCGATATCCCCGCCCTCTGGACCTTCGCCCAGGCCGAGGCCGCGCCCGGCGCCGCGCCGCTGCTGGTCGCCGGCTGGCGGACGCGGCGCAAGGACACCCAGGTCAAGCGGCTGTCCTCGCGCTGGGCCAACCGGATCCGGGCGAAGATGCTGGGCGACGCCACGCCCGACACCGGCTGCGGGCTGAAGCTGTTCCCGCGCGAGCTGTTCCTGCGGCTGCCGGCCTTCGACCATATGCACCGCTTCCTGCCGGCGCTGGTGCTGCGCCAGGGCGGGCGGGTCGTCTCCCAGCCGGTGAACCACCGGCCGCGGCTGCAGGGGGTGTCCAACTACGGCACGCTCGACCGGCTGGCCGTCGGCATCACCGACATCCTGGGCGTGATGTGGCTGCAGAAGCGCTGGAAGCGGCCGGAACCGACGGAAACCACGCTTTGAGCGGGGCGCCGCCCCTGCCAGAGCCGTCCCGCCCGACCCGAAAGCCGCTTAATTCCCTGGGCAAGGTGCTGGCGCTGGCCGTGGGGCTGGGGCTGGCCGGATGGCTGCTGCGCACCCTCGGCGCCGCGCCGGGCGGCGAGGCGGCCGAGGCCTGGGTGCAGCGCTTCGGCCTGGAGCAGAGCCTGCGCGGCGAGGCCATCTTCATCATCGTCGGCAGCCTGGCCGCCGCGGTCGGCGTGCCGCGCCAGGCCGTGGCCTTCCTCGGCGGCTATGTCTTCGGCCCCTTCATCGGCGGCGCGCTGTCGCTGCTGGCGCAGATCCTCAGCTGCGCCGCCGCCTATGGCTGGGCCCGGCTGATCGGTCGCGACTGGGCCGAGCGGCGGCTGGCGGGGCGCTTCGGCCGCCGGCTGCGGCCGCTGCGCGACAGCCTGGCGGCCAGCCCCTTCGGCGCCACCCTGGCGCTGCGGCTGCTGCCGATCGGCAACAACCTGGCGCTGAACCTGCTGGCCGGGCTGTCGGGCATCCCGGCGCTGGCCTTCCTGGCCGGGTCGCTGGTCGGCTACCTGCCGCAGACGGCGATCTTCGCGCTGGCCGGCGGCGGCGTCGCGGTCGACCGCAGCTCGCAGCTGGCGCTGGCCGCGGTGCTGTTCCTGGGCTCGGCCGGCATCGGCTTCTGGCTGCTGCGCCGGCACCGCGCCGGCCGCGCCATGGACGCCGACTAGGCCCCCTCGCACATCTGTGATCGGCCGCGGCGGCAGGCCGAGGCTGGCGCCCGCCGCCGGCCCCTGCTCTATGCCGCTCCGAGCCCGCGCCTTATAGTTTCGTAAGCTGCGCTATCCGCCACCCCTGCCGCAAATCCGACCGGGAGCTGCCATGTCCGCCATCAAGGTCACCTACCTGACGCTTCCGGACAAGGCGGGCGGCCAGCTGATGAATGTGGGCGACCGGGTGATCTACCGCGGCGTGCGCAACATCATGCGCGCCGCCATCGGCCCGCATGAGGAGGAGACGCGCTACCTCTCCGACCATTCGCCGCTGCCGGACGACACCGACATCGCCGTCATCTGCGGCACGCCGCAGATCGCCAATACCAGCGAGGTCAGCCGCAACATCCAGCGCATCGCCGACATCGCCGGCAGCGCGGTGCCGGTGAAGTTGAACCTCGGCGCCGGCGCCTTCTATTTCGACGCCTTCGACGCCGACCGCGCCGCGGCCGACGCCGCCTTCGCCGGGCGCGTGCAGAAGGCCGTCTCGGCCGACTACTACCGCCGCTATGCCGGCTTCGACCTGCTGACCTGCCGCGACATGGGCGGCTCGGCGGTGATGAACGCGCTGGGCGTCGCGCACAAGCCGCTGCCCTGCCCGGGCTTCTTCTCGGCGCTGTTCGAGCCGCGGCCGCTGTTTCGCCGGCCGCAGCAGATGGTCTCGGTGCTGAACGGCACCGCCAGCTTCTGGAACCGGGTGGATGCCGACGTCCACGGCTTCTACCGCCGGCTGTGGCAGGCCGATCCCAGCCGCCTCTTCATCGCGCATGACGAGCAGGACGTGCAGATGCTCGACGAGCTCGGCATCCCGCATGTCGTCTTCGACGATGCCGAGCCCTTCATCCGCTACCTGGCCACCGCCGACAGCCTGATCTCGCTGCGCGTGCATGGCGCGCTGCCGGCCTGGACGCTGGGCCTCGACGTGACGCTGCTCGGCCTCGACCGCCGGGCGCTGCTGGGCGAGGATTTCGGCGCCCATTTCAACGTCGTCCCGCTGCGCACCGAGGCCGATTTCCAGTCGGTGCTGAACGCCGCGCCGCGCGCGCCGCTGCAGGACGAGGCCGCCCGCCGCGACTTCTTCGGCAAGTACCTGCCGCAGTATACGGCGGCGATCCGCGAGGTGGTGGAGCGCAAGCTGGGTCGCCTGCCGCCGCTTGGCGTGCCGCTGCACGGCAGCGGCCTGCCCGAGGTGGCGGAGCCGAAGCTCGGCCAGCCCAGCGGCCGCTATTTCCGCAGCCTGTTCCACAGCCGCGAGCCCAGCTTCGAGGTCGGCACCGACATGCTGCGCACCAATCAGCAGCACAGCCGCGACGGCCGCCTGCTGGAGATCCGCGTCGGCGAGAAGAATACGCTGTCCTTTGGCCCCTATGTCCGGCTGCCGCGCGGCACCTGGAAGGTCGAGGCCGAGCTGACCCTGGCCGAGCTGCCGCCCGCCCCGGTCGCCGAGCCCAACTCGGTGGCGCCGGCGCCGACGCGCGCCAAGCGCCTGGACCTGCGCGTGCTGAAGGGCATCCCCAGCCGCGAGCTGGCCAAGCAGATGATGCCGCTGGCCGAGGCGAAGCAGGGCGATGTGCTGCGTTTCGCGCTCGACTTCGTCAACACCAGCGACACCGGCGAGATCGAGGCGGTCTTCGCCCTCGTCGGCGGGCCGCTGACCGGCGCGCTGATCCGCATCGCGCCGCTGCGCTTCACCCGCCAGGAGACGGCGGACAGCCCCGCCGCGCTCAGCCTGATCTGAGCGCCGCCGTCGCCGGCCAGCGGCCGGCGACAACTGGAAGAGCTATTTGCGGCGGCCGCGGCCCTTCTTCTTCTCGGGGTCGTAGCCGCCGCCACCCGGGCCCAGCGGCTTCGGCTTCCAGTCGCGCTTCGGCGTCGCCGGCTGCATCGAGCGGCCGGCCTCGTTCGGCTGCAGCCCGAGCTCGAGATTTTCCAGCCGCTTGATCTCGTCGCGCAGCCGGGCGGCGGTCTCGAATTCCAGGTCGGCGGCGGCGGCGCGCATCTTGCGCTCCAGCTCGGCGATGCTGGCGCGCAGGTCCTTGCCGACGAAATGGCTGGGCCCGTCCTCCTCCGCCCCCGTCGGCGCCACGGTGACATAGTCCTGCTCGTAGACCGACTGCAGCACGTCGCTGATGCCGCGCACGATGCTCTGCGGCGTGATGCCGTGCAGGGTGTTGTATTCCACCTGCTTGGCGCGGCGGCGGTCGGTCTCCTCCAGCGCCTGGCGCATGCTGTTGGTCATGCGGTCGGCATAGAGGATGACCCGGCCCTCGGCATTGCGCGCGGCGCGGCCGATGGTCTGGATCAGCGAGGTGGTGGAGCGCAGGAAGCCTTCCTTGTCGGCATCCAGGATGGCGACCAGCCGGCATTCGGGGATGTCGAGCCCCTCGCGCAGCAGGTTGATGCCGATCAGCACGTCGAACACGCCCTTGCGCAGGTCGCGGATGATCTCGATCCGCTCCAGCGTGTCGACATCCGAATGCAGGTAGCGGACCTTGATGCCCGCCTCGGTCATGTATTCGGTCAGGTCCTCGGCCATGCGCTTGGTCAGCGTGGTGACCAGCACGCGGCCGCCCTGCTCCATGACCAGGCGGCATTCGGCCAGCAGGTCGTCGACCTGGCGTTCCACGGGGCGGATCTCGACCGGCGGATCGATCAGCCCGGTCGGCCGGATCACCTGCTCGGCGAAGGTGCCGCCGGTCCGCTCCATCTCCCAATGGCCCGGGGTGGCGCTCACGAAGATGCTGTCGGGGCGGAAGCTTTCCCACTCCTCGAATTTCAGCGGCCGGTTGTCCATGCAGGACGGCAGGCGGAAGCCGAACTCCGCCAGGATGGTCTTGCGGGCGAAGTCTCCGCGATACATGCCGCCGATCTGCGGCACGGTGACATGGCTTTCGTCGACGATCAGCAGCGCGTTCTCGGGCAGGTATTCGAACAGCGTCGGCGGTGGATTGCCGGGACCGCGGCCTGACAAATAGCGAGAATAATTCTCGATGCCTTTGCAGGAGCCGGTGGTCTCCATCATCTCCAGGTCGAAGGTGGTGCGCTGCTCCAGCCGCTGGGCTTCCAGCAGCTTGCCCTCGGCGTTCAGCCGTTCCAGCGTCTGCTTCAGCTCGACGCGGATGTCGCGGATCGCCTGCAGCAGGGTCGGGCGCGGCGTGACGTAGTGGCTGTTGGCGTAGATGGCGACGTTCTCCATCTCGCCGGCGATCTCGCCGGTCAGCGGGTCGAATTCCCGCAAGCCGTCGATCTCGTCGCCGAACAGCGAAATGCGCCAGGCGCGGTCTTCCAGGTGGCTCGGCCAGATATCCACCGTCTCGCCGCGGACGCGGAAGGTGCCGCGCTGGAAGCCGGCATCGTTGCGGCGGTATTGCTGTTCGACCAGCGCCTTCAGCAGCAGCTCCCGCCCCATGCGGCCGCCGACCTGCAGCTTGACCACCATGTTGGAATAGAGCTCGACCGAGCCGATGCCGTAGATGCAGGAGACCGAGGCGACGATGATGACGTCGCTGCGCTCCAGCAGCGCCTGTGTCGCGCTGTGCCGCATGCGGTCGATCTGCTCGTTGATCTGCGCGTCTTTTTCAATGTAGGTGTCCGAGCGCGGGACATAGGCTTCGGGCTGATAGTAGTCGTAGTAGCTGACGAAATACTCGACTGCGTTCTCCGGGAAGAACGACTTCATCTCGCCATAGAGCTGCGCCGCCAGCGTCTTGTTCGGCGCCAGGATCAGGGTGGGGCGCTGCTGCGCCTCGATCACCTTGGCCATGCTGAAGGTCTTGCCCGAGCCGGTGACGCCCAGCAGCACCTGGTCGCGCTCGCCCTGCTGCAGCCCCTGCACCAGCTGCTCGATGGCGGTCGGCTGGTCGCCGGCCGGCTCATAGGGCGAGACCACCTGCAGCCGGCGGTTGCTGGCCGGCGCCGGGCGCTTCGGCGGCAGGAAGGGGGTGGCAGCGGGGATGATCTGGTTCATGCGGCGGCGCGGCTCGGCGAAAATGGGGGCAGGCGGCGGTGGCGACTGGATGTGGGGCGCGATCCGCCCTGGCGCCAGGGGCAATCTAAGCTACCGTGAACAGGATGTGAACATCAAAGCCCGAGCTTAAGTTTCACGCGAAGGTGCCCGGCGCGACCTAAAATGTTTGTGATTGGTTCATATCCTTTAAGGTATCTTCACACTTTCCCCGCATTCTCCGCCGCCTGAGCGCCGCGGCCAGAATCGGTCGCGTCCCGTCGCCCCATGGTCCGCCGGCTTCCGCCCGCGCGCCTCTCGGCCAAGGAGCACAGAATGTGCGACCCCTTCGCGGCACCCCGCCTGTCCTCGGCGGAGATTGCCGATATCACCAGCGGCCTGCGGGCCCTGGCCGGCGACTGGTCGATCTTCCCGCATGTGGGCAGCATGGGGGAGGTGACGCTGCTGCTCGCGCCGCTCGCCTGGGAGGGCAGCGACACCGCCCTGATGGTGCAGCGCGAGGATGACGGCATTTCCCTGCTGCTCAGCGAGGCCGACACGCTGACCCGGATCGCCCTGCTGCCCGACGCCGCCGGCCTGGTCACCGCCGCCGGCCGTGCCGCCTGGCGCCAGATGGCCCGCATGCGAGCCGCCTGATCTCCCCGGCGCGCCGCAAGACCCTACCCCCCATCCCCGCCGGACAGCATTGCCGCGGCCAGCCCCGCCAGCGGCAGGCTGCGCGTGGCCGCCCCCAGGGCGAGGGCGGCGCGCGGCATGCCGGCATGGCGGCAGCAGCTCTCCTCCTGGATCAGACAGGCGGCGCCGGCCTCGCGCAGCGCCAGCAGCCCCTGGGCGCCATCCTCGCCGCTGCCGCTCAACAGCACGCCCATGGCGGAAGGCCCGGCGTAGCGCGCCGCCGAGCGGAACAGCAGGTCGACCGAGGGCCGCCGCCCGCGCAGCGGCGGCGCCTCGGTCAGGGCGAGGCGCAGGCCGGGGCCGAGCAGCAGGTGCCGCCCGGGCGGCGCCAGCAGCGCCAGGCCGGGGCAGGGGGCGTCGCCCTCGGCCGCGGCGCGGAGCGCGATGCGGCAGCGCGCCGCCAGCAGCGCCGCCAGCGGCTCGGCCAGCGGCGCCGGCAGGGCCAGGGCGATGACCAGCGGCGGGCAGCCGGGCGGCAAGGCGGGCAGCAGCCGCAGCAGCGCCGCCGGCCCGCCGGTCGCGGCCCCCAGCACGATCACCGCCGGCCGCGGCGGGGCCGGCCCGGCCGTGGGCAGGGCCAGCGGCGGCAGCCGCGGCAGCCCGCTTTCCGCCGCCGCCCGCACCCTGTCGCGGATGTCGTCGCGTTCCTCGGCGCCGGCGGCGGGCGATGGCTTCAGCAGCACCTCGGCGACCTCGCCCTCGGCCAGGGCCAGCAGCGCCGCCGGCAGCCCGGCGCCCGTCGCGGCGCCCAGGCACAGCACCACCGGCACCGCCCGCCGCGCCAGGGCGCGGCGCAGCGCCGCCAGCCCGTCGGCCCGCGGCGGCGCGGCGTCGAGCAGGATGACATCGGGCGGGTCGCGCTCCACCTGGCGGGCGGCGGCCAGCGGGTCGGCGGCGGTCATCGCCTGGATGGCGGGGTCGGCGGCCAGGATGGCGGCCAGCGCCTGGCGCGGCGCCGCGGCCTCCTCCACCACGAGCGCGCGGATGCGGGGCCGCATGGCGCGGTCAGCCCCATCCCGGCGGGGAAAAGACTCGCTGCATGACGATAAAAAGCCCGCGTGGTGGATGGCGCGGGATGCTGGCGGCCTGGGCTTAACGCGGGGTGTCCGTGGTGCCGGCGCGCACGCGCAAAGGCTCGGGCAGCGGGATGGGCGGGCCGGCACCACGGACACCCC
>NZ_CACSJM010000226.1 GCF_902706185.1 Roseomonas sp. 18066
GGCTGGTCATGCTGCGGGCTCCGTCTGCGGGGGCGGGTCGGTCGGATCAGGCGGCGGTCGGCGTGGCGTGGCGGCTCGGCACCCAGGGCAGGCCGAGATTCTCGCGCAGCGTCAGGCCTTCGTACTCGGTGCGGAACAGGCCGCGGCGCTGCAGCTCGGGCACCACGAGCTCGACGAAGTCGCGGCCGCCATCGGGCAGCCAGGGCGGCTGGATGATGAAGCCATCGGCCGCGCCTTGGGTGAACCACTGCTCCATGGTGTCGGCGATGCTCCGCGGCGTGCCGATGACGCCCAGATGCCAGAAGCCGGCGGAGACGGCGGCGAAGAGCTCGCGCACCGTCATCCGCTCGCGCTGGGCGCGCTCCATCATGGTCAGGGTGAAGCTGGCGTCGCGGCCGGGCGTGTCGTGGTGGCCGGTCATCGCGACCGACGGCACCGGCGCGTCCAGCGGCAGGTGGCTGAGATCGGGGAAGTGGTTGATCAGCAGCATGCCATGCGCCACGCGGGGATCGAGAAGATCCTGCGCCTGCCTGAACTTCTGCTGCGCCTCCTCCTCGGTGCGGCCGACAACCGGCATGATGCCGGTCATCACCCGCAGGGAATCGGGGTCGCGGCCACGCGCGGCCAGGCGCTGCTTCACCGCCGCATAGTATTCCTGCGCCAGCGGCAGGGTCGGCTGCGCGCTGTAGAGCAGGTCGGCATGCTCGGCGGCGAAATCCTGCGAATTGGCCGAGGTGCCCGCGGTGACGACCGGCAGGCAGCCTTGCGGCGGACGGGCGGTGTCGAGCGGGCCGCGCACCTTGAAGTTGGCGCCGTCATGCTCGAGGAAATGGAACTTCGACCGGTCGAAATACTGGCCGCTGGCCTTGTCGCGCAGGAAGGCGTCGTCGTCCCAGCTGTCCCACAGCCCGCGCATCACCGCGAGGAACTCGGCGGCGCGCTCGTGCCGCTGCTGCGAGCTCTCCGGGCCCTGGCGGCCGAAATTCTGCGCCTCGTCCACGCTGGTGCTGGTCACCAGGTTCCAGGCGGCGCGGCCATTGCTGATATGGTCGATCGAGGCCAGGCGGCGCGCCAGGGAATAGGGCTCCAGGTAGCTGGTGGACGCCGTCATGACGAAGCCGACATGCTCGGTCGCGGCCGCCAGGGCGGCGCAGAGCAGCGTCGGCTCCAGCTTCAGATGGCCCTGCTCCATGTCGCGGCGGATGCGCGGGTCGTCGGTGTTGCGCACCGCCGCCTGGTCGGCGAAGAACAGGAAGTCGAGCTTGCCGGCCTCGGCGATGCGGGCGCAGTCCAGGTGATGCTCGAGCGACAGGCCGTTATCGGCGGGGCTGCCGGGCAGGCGCCAGGCGGCGTAGTGGTAGCCCTGGTTGGCCACCGAGAGGCCCAGGCGCATCTTTCGCGTCGTCGTCATGCGCTCAGTTCCCTGCCGCCAGCATCGGCTCGGCCTGCTGGCGGCGCGCCGGATTCAGCCCCAGATTCTCGCGCAGCGTGGTGCCCTCGTATTCGGTGCGGAACAGGCCGCGGCGCTGCAGCTCGGGGATCACCAGATCGACGAAATCCGCCGAATCCACCGGGATGCAGGGCGACTGGATGTTGAAGCCGTCGGCGGCGCCGGTGGTGAACCACTCTTCCATCAGGTCGGCGATGCTGGTCGGCGTCCCCACCACGCCCATGTGCCAGAAGCCCGCCGAGACCCGCTCATAGAGCTGGCGGATGGTGAGGTTTTCCGCACGGGCCTGCGCCATCAATTTGGAAGAAAAACCGCCCTTGCTGTTGGTGGCGGACAGCTTCACGTCTCCGGTGGAAACCTCCGGGATCGGGCCGTCCAGGTCGTGGCCGGTATAGTCCGGGAAGCCGTTGACCACGAGCAGGCCGAGGCCGAGGCGCGGCAGGATCAGCTGCTGCATGCGCTCGAACTTCTCCTGCGCCTCGGCCATGGTGCGGCCGATGAAGGGCATGATGCCGGGCATCACCTTCAGGTCGTCGGCGGTGCGGCCGTATTTCGGCAGCCGGCTTTTCAGCGAGGCGTAGTAGGCGCGGGCCGAGGCGATGTCGGGCTGGCCGCCATAGACCACGTCGGCGGTGCGCGCCGCCAGCTCCTGCGAGTTCTCGCTCTCGCCGGCGGTGAAGACCGGGATCTGCCGCTGCGGCGCGATCGGGCTGTCGAGCGGGCCGCGAATGTCGAAATGCTTCCCCTTGTGGTTCAGCAGATGCGTGCCGGCGCGCTCGAAGAAGATGCCGCGCGCCTTGTCGATCGGGATGGCGCCGTCGTCGAAGCTGTCGAACAGGCCGCGGAACACCTCGAGGAACTCGGTCGCCCGCTCATGCCGCGTGTCGGAGGGCAGCACCCGGTCCAGGCCGAAGTTGCGCGCCTCGTCCAGCGAGAAGCTGGTCACCATGTTCCAGCCGGCGCGGCCCTTGCTCAGGATGTCGAGCGTCGCGAACATCCGCGCCAGGTTGTAGGGATGGTGGTAGGTGGTCGAGGCCGTGGCCACCAGCCCGACATGCTTCGTGCAGGTCGCCATCGCCGCCAGCAGCGCCAACGGCTCGTGCTTGACCAGCTGGTGCTCCAGCTCGCGGGCGATGGCGGTGTTGTCCAGGTCGCGCACGGCCGAGGAATCGGCCAGGAAGATCAGGTCGAACTTGCCGCGCTCGGCCAGCGCCGCGCAGTGGCGGTAATGCGCGAAACGCATGTTGCCATCGGCCGGCACGCCGGGATGCCGCCAGGCCGCATAATGATAGCCAAGATTGGCGATCGAAAGGCCAAGGCTCATCCGCCTTCTGCTCGCGCCCATGGGAACCCCCTGCTGCCTTTCCCCGGGCCCGCTATGGCCAGGGAAATCGGTAGGAACGGCCGCCCGCGATGGATCATTGCCCATGCAAGCTGCCGCAGTTCCGGTGCTATGCGCCTTCCTCGAGCATCATCATCAGCGCAAACCGGCAGGCCTGGAAAGGGAAAACTGGATTGCGCTTTCGATTATTGCATGCCGATAAGATGCGCTTCAGCATGGCGGCTCACCTGGGAGGGTTTCCATGGCCATCGCCCGATCCCGCGACGAGCCCGCGCGCGACGCCCTGATGGTGCAATCGGTGGGCAAGGCATTTTCCCTGCTGCTGGCTTTCGATGCGCAGAATCCGACGCTCAGCCTGACGCAGCTCGCCGCCGTGGCGGGGCTGGACCGCAGCGCGACGCAGCGCTTCGCGCATACGCTGCTCAGCCTCGGCTATCTGCGCAAGGACCCGCGCAGCAAGCGCTTCTCGCTGGCCGCGCGCATGCTCGATCTGGCCAACCGCTTCATGATCACCGAGCCGCTGATCGCTGTCGCCCGCCCCTATCTGCTGCACCTGGCGCGGGAGACGCAGGAGACGGTGAACCTCAGCGTGCGCGACGGCGCCGAGGTGCTGTTCGTCACCCGCATCATCGGCCGGCATGTGCTGAACGTCGATGTCACCATCGGCTCGCGCCACCCGGTCTATTGCACCTCGCCGGGCATCGCCATGCTGGCCGCCATGCCGCCGGCCGAGGCGCGGGCGATCCTGGCCAGCTCCGACCGGCGGCCGCTGACCCATGCCACGGTCTGGGAGATGGAGCCGTTGCTGCAGAAGGTGGCGCAGGCGGCGCGGCGCGGCTTCGCCACCACGGTGGAGGAGATCTATGTCGGCGACATCGCGGTCGCCGCCGCCATCCGCGACGGGCGGGGGCGGCCGCTGGGCGCCATCAATGTCGCGGCGCTGCGTTCCCGCGTCACGCCGGAGGAGGTGGAGCGGCGCTACGGGCCGATGGTGATGGAGGCGGCGCAGTCGATCTCCCAGGCCTGCGGCACCCTCGGCTAACATGAAGGAAAAGTAATTAGTACGGTATAACATACCAAACTAAGCCTGGGCGCCGCCTTCCGGAGCCCCGCTTATGACCCGCCGCCGCTTTTTCGTCAGTGCCGCCATCGCCCTGGTGCCGGGGGCCGGCCTGGCCCAGGAGGCCGCGACGCTGCCCATGGTCCCGGTCACCGCCAGCCCGGTGCAGACCGGCCAGGCGGGCAGCTTCGTGCCGCTGACCACCCTCGACCAGCCCGCCATCGCCGAGGTTGGCGCCCGCAGCCTGGCCGAGCTGCTGGCGCAGGAGCCGGGCATCGCCGCCACCAGCTTCGCGCCCGGCGCCAGCCGGCCGGTGATCCGCGGCCTCGACAACTTCCGGGTGCGGCTGCAGGAGAACGGTTTTTCGGCGGGCGACGTCTCGTCCTACGGGGAAGATCATGCGCCGCCGCTCGACCCCTGGGCAGCCGAGCGGGTGGAGGTGATCCGTGGCCCGGCCTCGCTGCGCTGGGGCTCGCAGGCGATCGGCGGCGTGGTCAATGTCATCAACAACCGCATCCCGACGGCGTTGCCCGACCGCGCCGTGCAGGGCCGCGCCGGCGGCGGCTGGAGCAGCGGCAGCCGTGGCTGGGATGGCGGCGCCAGCGCCGATGTCCGCGCCGGCAACTGGGTGCTGCATGGCGACGTCTTCGGCCGCAAGGACCAGGATTACCGCCTGCCCGGCGGCGGGTCGCAGGCCAACAGCTTTGTTCGTAGCGACGGCCAGGCGATGGGCCTCAGCTATATCGGCGAGCAGGGTTTCATCGGCACCTCGATCTCCCGCTTCCGCAGCCTCTATGGCATTCCGGGCGGCGAGGAGGCCAAGCTCGGCATCGCCATCGACATGGAGCAGACGCGCTGGGCCAGCCGCGGCGAGTATCGCCCGGCCAGCGGGCCGATCCGCAGCATCGCCTATTGGCTGGGCTTCTCCCGGTATCGCCATGAGGAGATCGGGCTCGAGCACGAGGACCACGAGGAAGGCGAGGCGCACGACCATGCCGAGGCGGGCGGCCCGGTGGTGCATGGCGGCTTCCGCAACCTGACCTGGGATGGCCGGCTGGAGCTGCAGCACCAGCCGATCGTCACCGGGCTCGGCCCGCTGGACGGCACGCTGGGCCTCTCGGTCGAGCGCGAGCGGCTGCGCACCACCGGCGAATTTCTGGAGTTCTTGCCGCCGGCCCGGACGGATCGTTATGCGGCCTATCTGTTCGAGGAAATGCGCCTGACGCCGACGCTGCGCCTGCAGGCGGCGGCGCGGATCGAGGCGGTGCGCATCACCGGCGAGACGGCCGATTTCTCCGGCGGCCTCCTGCCGGCCGATGCCGAGCAGGCGCTGGAAAACGCAGGGCGCCGTCGCAACTTCGCGCCGATGAGCGCCAGCCTCGGGTTGTTGCAGGACCTGCCCTGGGCGATGCAGGCGCGGCTGACCGGCGCCTATGCCGAGCGCGCCCCCAGCGCCGCCGAGCTTCTCTCCCGCGGCGCGCATGACGCCTCGGGCACCTTCGACATCGGCGATCCGGGGCTGCGCAAGGAGCGGGCCGTCAGCGCCGAACTCGGCCTGGCGCGGCAGACGGGAAGTTTTCGGTTCGATACCAGTGCGTTTCTCTCGCACTTCGATGGCTTCATCTACCACGCGCTGACGGGCAACAGCTGCGGCGAAGACTTTGCGTCGTGCTCGGCGGGGAACGAAGGAGAATTCCTACAATCCGCCTATGGCCAGCGCGATGCCCGCTTCTATGGCGTCGAGGCCAAGGCCGAGCAGGATCTGTTCCGCGTCGGCCCCGGCCAGTTCGGCGTCTCGGCGCGGTATGACTTCGTGCGCGCCGAATTCACCGATGGAAGCAAGCAGGGGGGCGGCGGCAACCTGCCGCGGATCCCGCCGCATCGCCTGGGTGGCGGCGTCTTCTGGCGCGGCGGCGGCTGGAACACCGGCCTCGACTATCTGCATGCCTTCGACCAGGACCGCGTCGCCGCCGCGGAGACCAGCACCAAGGGCTATGAGCTGCTCAATGCCCGCATCGCCTATACCGCCGCGCTGGATGCGGATCGCGCGCTGACCCTGGCCGTGGTCGGCAGCAACTTGCTGGACCGCGACATGCGCAACTCGGCCTCCTTCAAGAAGGACGAGGTGCTGCTGCCGGGCCGCGCGATCCGCTTCATGGCGAGCCTCGCTTTCTAGCCGCTATTGGGCGGTCGCCCCGGAAATCCTCACCAGCTCGCCGGCCTTCTGCAGCTCGGCCAGCTGGAAGGTGGCAAAATCCTCCGGCGTGCTGCCGACGGGCTGGTAGCCGAGCTGCTCCAGCCGCCCCTTGGTCGCCGGCTGGCGCAGCACGGTGCCGATGGCGGCGGCCATGCCGGCGACGATCGGCGCCGGGGTGCGGGCCGGGGCGAAGATGCCCTGCCAGGTGTTGAAGACATAGCCGGGCACCGCCTCGCCCACCGGCGGCACGCCGGGCAGGCTGGGCGAGGGGTCCTGGCGGGTGACGCCGAGGGCGCGCAGCTGGCCGCTCTGGACGAAGGCCATGGCCTCGACGATCGGGGTGAAGACCACGTCGATCCGGCCGCCGACCAGGTCGGCGATGGCGGGGGCGCCGCCGCGATAGGGGACATGGGTGAATTTCACCCCGGCCTGCTGCTCGAACAGCGCCGCGCCGAAATGCTGCGAGCTGCCCGGGCCCGCGGTGCCGAGGTTGATCTTGCCCGGATTGGCCTTGGCGAAGGCCACGAGCTCGGCGATCGACTTGTAGGGGGTGGCGGGATGCACCACCACGACGCAGGCGTTCAGCAGGGTCAGCGAGACGGGGGAAAAATCCTTCACCACGTGGAAGCCCATCTCGGGGTAGAGGAACTGGTTGGTGGCATGCGTCCCCACCGAGGCCACCACGTAGGTGTAGCCGTCGGGCGCGCTGCGGGCGACGAATTCCGAGCCGATATTGCCGGCGGCGCCGACGCGGTTCTCCACCACCACCGGCTGGCCGAGCTGGCTGCCCAGCGCTTCGGCCAGGATGCGGCCGGCGGTGTCGGTGCTGCCGCCGGGGGCGAAGCCGACGACGAAGCGGATCGGGCGGGTGGGGGTCCAGAG
>NZ_CACSJM010000227.1 GCF_902706185.1 Roseomonas sp. 18066
TGTATAAGAGACTGGGCGATGCGCGCCAGGTCGTCGCGGACGCGGGCAGCCAGGGTGTCGACGAAGGACATCGCCTCAGCCCGCCAGCCAGCCGCCATCGACCAGCATCTCGCTGCCCGTGGTGAAGCTGGAATCGTCGCAGGCGAGGTAGAGCGCGGCCTTCGCCACCTCCTCCGGCCGGCCGAGGCGGCCCAGCGGATGGCGGCTGCGGCTGGCCTCGCGCGGCACGGCGGGGTCGGCATGGCGGGCGAAGCTGCGGCGCAGCAGCGGCGTCTCGATGGCGCCGGGCAGCAGGCAGTTCACCCGGATGCCGTCGGGGGCGAAGTCCAGCGCCATGGTCTTGGTCAGGCTCAGCACCGCGCCCTTGGCGGCGATATAGGCGCTGTTGTTGCGCCCGCCGGCGCGCGCCAGCTGCGAGGCCACCGTGATCACCGACCCCCCGCCTTGCGCCTGCATCACCGGCACCACCGCCTTGGCCCAGCGCCAGGTGCCGCCCAGATTGGCGGCGATGACCGCCTCGAAGGCCTCGTCCGGCGTGGTCACCACGGTGCCGCCGGAGGAGAAGCCGGCCGCCGTCATCAGCACGTCGATGCGGCCCCATTCGGCCATGACGGCGCGGGCATCGGCCTCGGCCGCGCCGGGGGCGGCGACATCGCCGATCCGGGTCATGGCCTCGCCGCCCTCGGCGCGGATCAGCCGCGCGGTCTCCTCGGCGCCCTCCGCGTCGCGGTCGACCAGGCAGAGGCGGGCGCCCTCGGCGGCGAAGAGCAGGGCAGATTCCCGGCCGATGCCGGAGCCGCCGCCGGTGACGATGGCGATGCGCCCGGCCAGCTTCATGCGGCGCTCGGGGACTGGCGGGGGAGGGACATCGGGCGGCTTCCTGGTCTGCGGCGTGTGGGCGGCATGCTCCGCGCCGCCGCGCCGCGGCGCAACGGCCAGTTTGCGCCAAAATCAGGCAGAATCCGGCCTCTGAGAAATATCAGGGCCAAAGCATGGGCAGGCTGCGCAAGGCGCGGGCGTGTCGCCCGGTGACCGCGCGCATAAAATTTAGCGCGGGCGCGGCACGGGCATTTCGCGATCGCCCGGCGGGGTTCCGCCCTCGGCGGCGCCGGCCGCGGCGGGGCCGGCCGGGCCCGCGAATCCCTGCCCCGGCGCGGCCGGCTTAAGGTAGCTTAAGCCCGCGCGCCGCGTGACCGCATGCAACAGCCATGGACAGCGCCGCGCGGAGGCGGCATCAGCCGCGGGAATCGCCTGCGGGCCCGGTTCGCTGTAGAGACGGCGCCCGGGTCCCCGAGACCCGAACCCTTCAGGAGGCTTCATGTCGCTCTCCCGCCGTTCGCTGCTGCTGGCCCCCGCCGTCGCCGCCCCGCTGCTGCTGGCCCGGGGCGCCCTTGCCCAGACCGCGGGTCAGTCCACGGGCGCCGAGGCCGATCCGCGCCTGGGCGAGCGCTCGTCCGGCCCGGCCACCGCGCCGGTGACGGTGATCGAGTATTTCTCCCTGACCTGCTCGCATTGCGCCGCCTTCCACAAGGAGGTCTGGCCGCAGGTGAAGAAGGACCTGGTCGCCACCGGCAAGATGCGCATCGTCTGGCGCGACTTCCCGCTCGACCAGCTGGCGCTGGCCGCCGCCCAGGTCGCCCGCACGCTGCCGGCCGAGCGCTATGAGGGCTTCATCGCCGCGCTGCTCGGCAGCCAGGACCGCTGGGCCTTCGCCCGCGGCGCCGACAACGTGGCCGAGATCGCCAAGATCGCCGCGCTCGCCGGCATGAGCCGCGCCGATGTCGATGCCGCCGTCGCCGACCAGAACCTGCGCCGCGCCATCCTGGAAGGCCGGCTGAAGGGCGAGCAGGAGCACCGCGTCAACTCCACCCCGACCTTCGTCTTCGGCAGCAAGGTGGTGCCGGGCGGCATGGCCTATGACCGCTTCGCCCAGCAGGTGGCGGAGGCCGCTTGAGCCAAGGGCGTCCCGCATCCGGCGAATTGCCGCTGGACGACACCACCCCGGACGGCGCGCTGCCGCCGCCCGGGACCGAGGCCGCCACGGCCGGGCCGTCGCGCGACGCCGCCAGCGAGGCCGCGGCGCGCGAGGCCGCCCTGCGCGCCGTGCTGACCCGGCTGCGCATCGCCGGCTTCAAGTCCTTCGCCGAGCCGACCACGCTGGAGGTCATGCCCGGCCTGACCGGCATCGTCGGCCCCAATGGCTGCGGCAAGTCCAACGTGGTCGAGGCGCTGCGCTGGGCCATGGGCGAGACCAATGCCCGGGCCATGCGCGGCGGCGAGATGGACGATGTCATCTTCGCCGGCACCGCCACCCGCTCGGGCCGCAACCAGGCCGAGGTGACGCTGCTGCTGGAGGATGCCTCCGGCCTGGCGCCGCCGCCCAATGCCGCCGCCGCCGAGCTGGAGATCACCCGCCGCATCGTCCGCGGCGAGGGCACCGGCTTCCGCATCAATGGCCGCGAGGCGCGCGGCCGCGACGTGCAGACGCTCTTCGCCGATATCGGCAGCGGCGCCCGGTCCTCGGCCATGGTCAGCCAGGGCCGCGTCGCCACCCTGATCGCCGCCAAGCCGGAAGAGCGCCGCCAGGTGCTGGAGGAGGCCGCGGGCATCGCCGGGCTGCGCGCCCGCAAGCACGAGGCCGAGCTCAAGCTGCGCCAGGCCGAGACCAATCTGACGCGGGCCGATGACCTGAAGGGCCAGCTGGACGTCCAGCGCCAGTCGCTGCAGCGCCAAGCCCGCCAGGCCGCCCGCTACCGCAATCTTTCGGGCCTCACCCGCGCCGCCGAGTCCGAGTTCTTTTCCCTGCTCGTGGCCCGGGCTGAGGCGGGGCTGATCGCCGCGCGCGACGGGTTTGCGGCGGCCCAGGCCGCGACCAGGGCCGGCGAGACCGCCGCGGCCGAGGCCGCCGCCCGCGCCTTCACCGCCGAGAAGAACCTGCCCGCCCCGCGCGAGGCCGAGGGCGAGGCCCGCACCGCGCTGGAACGGCGTCGCGTCGAGCAGGAAGGGCTGGAGGCCGAGGAGCGCCGCGCCCGCGCCGCCCTGGACGAGGCCGAGGCCCGGCTGAAGACGCTGCAGGACGACCACGGCCACGCCAGCCGCCTGGCCGAGGACGCCGCGGCCGCCGCCGGCCGCTTGGCGCAGGAAGATTCTTCTCTGTTGGCCATCCTGGACGCCTTGCCGCAGCGCCGTGCCGAGGCCGAGGCCGCCCAGGCCGCCGCCGCCGGGGAAGCCGCGAGCGCCGAACGCGCCGCCGACGCCGCCGCGGCGACCGCGGCCGAGGCCGCCGCGGAAGTGGCGCGGCTGGCCAGCGAATCCCAGGCCGCCCGCCAGCGCGCCGAGCGCCTGCGGCAACAGCTGGCTTCCTTGGAATCCCAGCAGCGGCAGGCCGAATCCGGCCGGGTGCTGCCGGAGATGCTGGCTGCCGCCGCGACCGCGCAGCAGAAGGCCGTCGCCGCCCTGGAGGCCGCGCGTGCCGGCCTGGAAGCCGCCGAGGCCGCCCGCGCCAGCGCCCAGGAAGCCCACGCCACCGCCCGCCGCGCCAGCGCCGAGGCCGATGCCGCCCGCAGCCGCGCCACCGCCGAGCGCGATGGCGCTGCCCAGCGCGCCCGCCAGGCTGGCGAGCAGCGCGACCGCATGGCCCGCGAACGCGATCAGGCGCTGGCCGAACGCCCCGACCCCGCCGCGCTGGACGCCGCCCATGCCGCGGTGGCCGCCGCCGAGGCCAGCCTGGCCGAAGCCCGCAAGGCTTTGGCCGAGGCCGAGGCCGCCCGCGCCGCCGCCGCCCAGGCGCATGCCACGGCCCGCGCCGGCGCCGGCACCGCCGAGGCCGCCCGCGCCCGCGCGAGCGCCGAGCGCCAGGGGCTGGACGATCTTCTCCGCGCCCGCGCCCCCAAGGCCGCCGCGCCGATCCTGGATGCCATCGCCGTGCCGCCGGGGCTGGAGGCCGCCCTCGGCGCCGCGCTGGGAGAGGCGCTGGAAAGCCCGGCCGATCCTTCCGCGCCCCGCCATTGGCGCGTGCTGCCGCCGGTCGATGCGTCGCGCCCGCTGCCGGCGGGGGTGACCCCGCTGGCGACGCTGGTCCAGGCGCCGCCGGAGCTGGCCCGCGCCCTGACCCAGGTCGGGCTGGTCGAGGACGGCGCCGCCGGCGAAGCCCTGCTGCCGCGTCTCGCCGAGGGCCAGTGCCTGGTCGCCCGCGACGGCGCGCTGTGGCGCTGGGACGGGCATTGCCTGCAGGCCGGGGCGCCCAGCCCGGGCGCCGTGCGGCTGACCCAGCGCAACCGGCTGCGCGCCGCCGAGGCCGCCCTCGCCGAGGCCGAGACCGCCGCCAAGGCCGCCGCCACCACCGCCGAGGCCGCGAAGCAGGACGAACAGAAAGCCACCGCCGCCGAAGCCGCCGCCCGCCAGGGCCGCGGCGCCGCCGAAACCGCGCTCGGCCGGGCGCGCGACGCCGACCAGAAGCTGGCCGGCGCTGCTGCCCGGGCGGAAAGCCGGCTGGCCGCGCTGGGCCCGCAGCTGGAGCGCCTGCAGGCCGAGCATGACGCCGCCGCCGCTGCCCGCGACGCCGCCGCCGCGACGCTGGCTGGCCTGCCCGAGGCCGCCGCGCAGCGCGCCGCGCGCGACCAGGCGGCGCGCGAGGAAGCCGCGGCCCTGGCCGCCGAAGCCGCCGCGAAGGAGACCCGCCGCCGCGCCGAGGCCGGGTTGGAATCCGCTCGCGGCGCCGAGGCGCAGCTGGCCCGCCGCGCCGCCGAGGCCGAGAGCCGGCTTGCGGCGCTGGCCCCGCAGCTGGCGCGCGCCGGCGAGGACCGTGCCGAGGCCGAGCGCCTGCTGGAAGCCGCCGAGGCCGCCCAGGCGGCGCAGCCCGACCTGGAGAAGCTGCGCGCCGGCGTCGACAAGGCGCGGCAGAAGCTGGCCGAGGCGCGGGCCGCCGCCGCCAATGCCCGCGACAGCGCTGCCGGCCTCGCCGCCGAGCTGGAGCGTGCCGCCGCGCGCCGCGCCACCATCGGCGATGAACAAAAGAGCTGGCAGGAGCGCAGCGCCACCGCCGCCGCGCGCCTCGACGAAATCACCCGGCGCCGGGCCGAGGCCGAGGCGGCCCGGGCGGCGGCGGCCGATGCCCCGGAGGAGGCGTCTTCCCGTCGCGCCGCCGCGGGGAGGATCCTGGCCGAGGCGGAATCGCGCCATGCCGCCGCCGCTGGCGCGCTGAAATCGGCCGAGGCCGAGGACCGCGCCGCCCAGGAGGGCCGCCGCCAGGCCGATGCCGGCTTCGCCGCCGCGCGCGAGACCCAGCTGCGCGCCGAGGCCGCCCGCGACGCCGCCGAGGCCGCTGCCCGCGCCGTCGCCGAGCGATTGCAGGAAAAGCTGGGCGAGGGCGCCGAGCTGCCCGAGCCGCCGGAAGACCTGTCGGATGCCGCGGAAGAGCGCGCGCGAAAGAAGGCGGAACGGCTGGCCCGCGAGCGGGAAGAAATGGGCCCGGTCAATCTCCGCGCCGAGCAGGAGATGGAGGAGATCGAGGCGCGGATCGGCAGCATCGACCGCGACCGCGACGAGATCGGCGCCGCCATCGCCAAGCTGCGTGGCTCGATCGGGCACCTCAACCGCGAGGGGCGCGACCGGCTGCGCGCCGTCTTCGACCGGATCGACGCCGAGTTCCGCGCGCTGTTCGGCCGGCTGTTCGGCGGCGGGCGGGCGCATCTGGCGCTCGTCGGCAGCGACGATCCGCTGGAGGCGGGGCTCGAGATCTATGCCGAGCCGCCGGGCAAGAAGCTGGCGACGCTGTCGCTGCTGTCGGGCGGCGAGCAGGCGCTGACCGCGCTGTCGCTGATCTTCGCCGTCTTCCGCTGCCAGCCCGCCCCCGTCTGCGTGCTGGACGAGGTTGACGCGCCGCTGGATGATGCGAATGTGGAACGGCTTTGCGGCCTGCTCGAATCCATGGCCGCCGAGGCCGGCACGCGCTTCCTGGTGGTCACCCACCATCCGCTGACCATGGCCCGCATGCACCGCCTCTATGGCGTGACCATGCAGGAGCGGGGCGTGTCGCGGCTGCTCTCGGTCGATCTCGGCGCGGCGGTGGAGCTGGTCGACGGCGGCTGAGAGGGGAGCGGGCCAGGCGGGGCGTGGCCTGGGGGCCACTTCCTGAAGCTGGCGTTTCTTGCAGGGAGTTCGCTTAACAATCCATTCAGAATCGGATCGTTAAACGGAAGGATGCGGTGTGGCGCCTGCCGGCAGCCACCACCGGAGGAGAGTTCATGCGTCGTCGCGACAGCCTGCGGTTGTGTGCCGCCACCCTCGCTGCCGGCCTGGTTGGTTCCGGGACGGCGGCGCTTGCCCGGCCGGCCGCGGAGCGGGCGGTGCCGGTGATGCACGGCCCGGCCGATACCGACGCCGTGGTGCTGCGCATCGCCGGGCTGATCCGCCGGCCGCCGCAGGGCGAGCGCGAATTCACCCTGGCGCAGCTCGAGGCGCTGGGGCTGACCAGCTACCGCACCGTCACCCCCTGGGACCGCGGCTTGCGCAACTTCTCCGGCGTGCCGCTGGCGCGGCTGCTGGAGGCGGTGGAATGCCTGGGCAGCTTCCTCGATGCCGAGGCGATCAACCGCTACACCACCTCGATCCCGGTGGCGGATGCGCAGCTCGGCGCCTTCATCGCCACCCGGCTGGAAGGCCAGCCGATGCGGGTGCGCGACCGCGGCCCGCTCTGGCTGCTCTATCCCTGGTCGGACCGGCCGGAACTCGACCGCAGCCTCTATCATGAACGGGCGATCTGGCAGCTGCGCCATATCGCCGTGCGCTAGAGAGCCCTCGCCCCATGTCCTCCCCCCGGGATATCGGCGCGACGGCCGAGCATGGCGCCGAGCCTGGCGCCTGGGCGGCGTGG
>NZ_CACSJM010000228.1 GCF_902706185.1 Roseomonas sp. 18066
GGGCTCGGAGATGTGTGTAAGAGACAGGGGGGATACTATCCCCCCGGCGGGGGTTTGGGGGCGGAGCCCCCATGCTTGATTTCGACTGACCATTCAAAGGTTCGTTGCGCATTGGGCGCGATGTGCATCGTGTCCGGCTTGTCGTTGAACTCGCCGTCCCAGCCTTTCGGGCTGCTCATCCCTGACCAGGGTTCGATGCAGAGGAAGTCGGCGCCTTCCGGCTTCGACCAGAGGCCGAGGTCGGTATAGCCTTCCCATTCCATGAGCAGCGCGGTGCCGTCGGGCGCCGCGTAGCGGACCGCCCGACTGGCGACCCCTGGCAGGATCAGGGCGTCGCGTTTGAACAGGGCTTCTTTCAATGCGAGCTCGCGCCCGGTGACCGGGTTGGGCTCGGGGTCGCCCAGCAGCCCGCCTTCCAGCCGCAGCGACGGCCCGGTCTCCGCCTGGGCAAAGGTCAGGCGGTGGGCGTCCTTGGCCGCGCCATCGACCAGCGGCCAGCGGAAGGCTGGGTGGGCGCCGAAGCTGCAGGGCAGCGGCACCTTCCCGGGATTGGCGACCTGGCTGCGGACCGCGAGGCGGCCGTTCTCGATGCGGTATTCGACCTCCAGCTGGAAGGCGAAGGGGTAGAGGGCGCGGCTTTCGGCGTCGTCGACCAGGCGCAGGCGGCAGCGGCCGGGCTCGCGGCTGACCCAGGCGAAGCGGCGGTCGCGGGCGAAGCCGTGCTGGGTCATGCGGTAGGATTTCCCCGCATGCCGCAGGGTGTCGCCGGGCAGGCGGCCGACGATGGGAAACAGCAGCGGCGCATGGCGGCGCCAGGCGGGGCCGGCCTGCCACAGATATTCGGCGCCGTCCGCGTCGCGCAGGCTGACCAGCTCGGCGCCGGCGGCCTGGATGGTGGCGGTGAGCGCGCCCCCGGCGATGCGGTGCCGATCGGTCATGTTTCAATTCTCCTTGCCGCGGTCGGGCCGTCGCGCCCAAGAATGCCGGTAACTGGGCGTTCATCAATGGCTGAGACAGAGGAACGCACCGGCCCGGGGGAAGACGCGCATGCCAGACAGTGAACGCGCCCGCCGTCGCCGGTCGCGGCCGCCCGAGCAGGCGGCGCCCGAGACCGAATCGCTCAGCCGCCCTGCGCCCCCGCGCTACCGCGAGATCTTCCACGCCGCCATCGAGACGACGCGAATGCCGATGGTGGTGACCGACGCCCGGTCGCCCGACCACCCGATCCTCTATGCCAACCACGCCTTCCTGCGGATGACCGGCTATGACGCGGCCGAGGTGCTGGGGCGCAACTGCCGCTTCCTCCAGGGGCCGGAGACCGACCGGGCGACCCTGGCCACGCTGCGCCGCGCCATCGCCGAGGAGCGCGAGATCGCGCTGGAAGTGCTGAACTACCGCAAGAACGGGTCCAGCTTCTGGAACGCGCTGTTCGTCTCGCCGATCCATGACGAGCAGGGGGAGCTCGCCTATTTCTTCGGCTCGCAGCTGGATGTCAGCCGGCGGCGGGATGCCGAGGACGCGCTGCGGCAGAGCCAGAAGATGGAGGCGCTGGGCCAGCTGACGGGCGGCATCGCGCATGACTTCAACAATTTGCTGCAGGTGATGCAGGGCTATCTGGAGCTGATCGCCGTCGGGCTGGACAAGCCCGCGCCGGATCGCGACCGGCTGAAGCGCGCGCTGGACCACGTGCGGGGCGCCGCCGGCCGGGCCGGGCAGTTGACCCAGCAATTGCTGGCCTTCGCCCGCAAGCAGCAGCTGGACGGAAGGCCGCTCAACCTGAACAGCCTGGTGGAGGGGATGCGCGACCTGGCCGGGCGGACGCTGGGCGATGCGGTGGCGCTGCGGCTGCGGCCGGGGACGGGGCTGTGGGCCTGCCGGCTGGACCCGACCCAGGCGGAGCTGGCGCTGCTCAACCTGCTGATCAATGCGCGCGACGCCATGGTGCCCGGGCGCGGCGCCGAGATCGGCGTCGCCACCCGCAACCTGCGGCTGGACGCCGCCGCCGCGGCCGAATTCGCCGCCGACCTGCCGGCCGGGGACTATGTGCTGCTGGAGGTGGCCGACAATGGCTGCGGCATGGCGCCGGGGGTGATGGCGCGGGTGCTGGACCCGTTCTTCACCACCAAGGAGGAGGGCAAGGGCACCGGGCTGGGCCTGTCGATGGTCTATGGCTTCGCCCGGCAATCGGGCGGGGGCTTGCGGCTGCGCTCGATCGAGGGCGAGGGCACGGTGCTGCAGCTGGCCTTCCCGGCGCTGGCCGAGGAGGCGCGCGCCGCCGTGCCGCGCGGCCTGCCAGGGGTGGAGGCGCAGGGCCACGAGACCATCCTGCTGGTCGAGGACCGCGCCGATGTCGCCGGGCTGGCGCGGGAGATCCTGGAGGATTTCGGCTATCGCGTGCTGCTGGCCAGCCAGGCGGAGGAAGCGCTGGCGGTGCTGGACGGGGCGCAGGGCATCGACCTGCTGTTCTCCGACCTGGTGATGCCCGGGCCGATGAACGGGGTGATGCTGGCGCGGGAGGCACGGCGGCGGCGGCCGCGGCTGAAGGTGCTGCTGACCACCGGCTATGCCGAGGCCGCCACCGCCGCGGGGCGTGACGGCCGGCCGCTGGAATTCGAGGTGATCGGCAAGCCCTATGGCCGGCTGGAGCTCAGCCGCAAGGTGCGGCTGATCCTGGACGGGCCCAACGGGGTTTCCTGACGGGCCGGGGGGCAGCGCGCCCCCCGGCGCTCCGCCTCAGCCCACTTTGTTCCCGATCAGCTCCTGCACCACCGTCGGGTCGGCGAGAGTGGAAATATCGCCGAGGCTGTCGGTCTCGTTGGCGGCGATCTTGCGCAGGATGCGGCGCATGATCTTGCCGGAGCGGGTCTTCGGCAGGCCCGGCGCCCATTGGATGGCATCCGGCGAGGCGATCGGCCCGATCTCCTTGCGCACCCAGGTCACCAGTTCTTTCTTCAGCGCGTCCGACGGCTCCTCGCCGGTCTTCAGGGTGACATAGGCATAGATGCCCTGGCCCTTGATCTCGTGCGGCATGCCGACGACGGCGGCCTCGGCGACCTTGGGGTGGGCGACGAGGGCGCTTTCGATCTCGGCGGTGCCCATGCGGTGGCCGGAGACGTTCAGCACGTCGTCGACGCGGCCGGTGATCCAGTAGTAGTCATCCGCATCCCGACGGGCGCCATCCCCCGAGAAATACTTGCCCGGGAACGTCGAGAAATAGGTCTGGATGAAGCGGTCGTGGTCGCGGAAGACGGTGCGCATCTGGCCGGGCCAGCTGTCCAGGATGACCAGGTTGCCGTCGGTCGCGCCTTCCAGCAGCGCGCCGTCATTGTCGACCAGGCCGGGCAGCACGCCGGGCAGCGGCAGGGTCGCCGAGCCGGGCTTCTGGTCGACCGCGCCGGGCAGCGGCGAGATCAGGATGCCGCCGGTCTCGGTCTGCCACCAGGTGTCGACCACCGGGCAGCGCTCGTCGCCGACGACGCGGTAGTACCAGTTCCAGGCCTCGGGGTTGATCGGCTCGCCGACGCTGCCGAGCACGCGCAGCGACTTGCGCGACCATTTCTTCACCGGCGCCTCGCCCTCCCGCATCAGGGAGCGAATGGCGGTAGGCGCGGTGTAGAAGATGTTGACCTGGTGCTTGTCGACCACCTGCCAGCAGCGGTCGATGCCGGGCCAGTTCGGCACGCCCTCGAACATCAGGGTCGTCGCGCCATTCGCCAGCGGGCCATAGACGATATAGGTGTGGCCGGTGACCCAGCCGACATCGGCGGTGCACCAATAGACCTCGCCGGGGCGGTAGTCGAAGACCAGCTCATGGGTGAAGCCGGCCCAGACCATGTAGCCGCCGGTGGTGTGCAGCACGCCCTTCGGCTTGCCGGTGGAGCCGCTGGTATAGAGGATGAACAGCGGGTCCTCGGCGCTCATCGGCTCCGGCGGGCAGTCGGCCGGGGCGGCGGCGCAGAGCTCATGGTACCAGAGGTCGCGGCCTTCCTGCATGGCCACCGCGTTGCCGGTGTTCCTGACGACGATGACGTTCTTCACCGTCGGGCAGGCCTTCATCGCCTCGTCGGCATTGGTCTTCAGCGGCACGGTGCGGCCACCGCGGCGGCCCTCGTCGGCGGTGATGACCAGCACGCTGTCGCAATCCTGCACGCGGCTGGACAGGCTGTCGGGGCTGAAGCCGCCGAAGACCACCGAATGCACGGCGCCGATGCGGGCGCAGGCCAGCATGGCCACCGCCGCCTCGACGATCATCGGCAGATACAGGCTGACCCGGTCGCCCTTCTGCACGCCCAGCGTCCGCATGGCGTTCGCCAGGCGGCAGACGCGCTCATGCAGGTCGCGATAGGTGACGCGGGCGTCGACGCTGGGGTCGTCGCCTTCCCAGATGATCGCGGTCTGCTCGCCGCGCGTCGCCAAATGGCGGTCGAGGCAGGAGACGGAGGCGTTCAGCACGCCATCCTCGAACCAGCGGATCGTGACATCGCCGGTGAAGGAGGTGTTCTTGATCTTGGTCGGCGGCGTCATCCAGTCGATGCGCTTGGCCTCCTCGCGCCAGAAGGCCTCGGGGTCCTGGCGGGCCGCCTCGGTCATGCTGCGGTGGCGCGCGGCATCGACCTTCGCCCCGGCCGCGAGTTCGGGCTTCACTGCGATCAGCGCATCATCCGCCATGGTTTGTCCCTCCGCTCGGCGCCCGGCCCGGGGAGGGCGGCGCCGTTTTGTTCAACGCCATTGGGACAAGGCGGCTGCCCGCGCGTCAAGGGGGCCGTGGCCGATGACCGATACCGGTCCCCCGCCCACTGTCTTCAAATCGCTACAGTTTCAGGCGTCTTCGCTTAAGCGCCGGCGTCCAGCGGCACCCAGACCTGGCCCGTCTCGTCGACGCGGCTCGGCACCTTCTCCAGGCTGTCGCCGGCGCAGGGACCCGCGGTGCAGAAGCCGTCCTGGATGCGGAAATAGGCGCCATGCACGGCGCAGACGATCATCCGCCCCGGCCCGTCGAGGAAACGGTCGGGCAGCATGTCGAGCGGCACGCCGATATGCGGGCAGGAATTGACGAAGACATGCACCGCCACGCCCTGGCGGACGGCGAACAGCCCGATGAAGCTGCCATCGGGGCCGGCGAAGCCCTTCGACTTGCCGTCCACGATGTCTTCCAGGCGGCAGAGCAGGCGTTCGTCCGACATGGGTTGCCTCGGTAGGCCAGGGGATGGCCGCGATCAAGCCGGCAGCCATCGCCGGGACCACCGCGTTGTGCGCTTTACGATTTGGTCACCTTTTCCCCGCCACCATGAGGCTGCCGCCTTTCCGGCCGCCAGGAACCCGCGCCATGCCTCTCTTCATTCCCGCTGTCGCCCTGGCGGCCGGCCTGATGGTCTCGGGGATGGCGCTGGCCCAAGGCGGGCCGCGCGACCTGGGCTATGGCGCGCAGGGCTATGGCAACCAGGCGCCGCCGACCCAGAACTATGGGGGCCAAGGGTACAATCCGCGCGGCTACGGGACCCAGGGCTATGGGGCGCAGGGCTACCGGCCGCAGCCCTTCCAGGAGCAGCAGAGCGGGCGCACCAACTATTACGGGGCGGATGGGCGGCTGCAGGGCTCGACCGAGCGCTCGGCCGGCGGCGGCGTGCTGCGCTCCTACGATTCCGACGGGCGCTATCTGGGGCGGCAGGACATCCCGCGCGGCCAGGGTATGCCGGGCCGGCCGACCCAGCCGGGCGACAGCAACCAGCCGGGGGTGCAGGTCTATGTCGATCCCGGCCCGCTGATGACCCAGCCGCCGGCGCAGCCGCAGGACCCGGCGCCGCGCCACAACACACCGTGGTTCGGCGACCGCAACCGGCGCTAGTTCCTGTTCGGCGCCGATAGGGGCGCCGACCGGGAGCTGGCTTGTTGTTCGAGCGGGTGATTCACGCCTTTCGGCGAGTCCGCCTCAGGCGATCACACGCTATACGCCGGTTGCGAAACGCATCACTTCGCCAGCTTCGCCGGCACCCCGCCCATCTGGCACAGCAGCGCCCAATGCGCGTCGGAGATCGGCATCACCGACAGCCGCGACTGCCGGATCAGCCCGATCTCGGCGAGCTCGGGGGTCGCCTTGATCGTCGCCAGCGTCACCGGCTGCGGCACCGGGCCCAGCGCCCGCATGTCGGTGCAGACCCAGCGGCCGGTCTCGTCCGACGGGTCGGGATAGGCTTCGCGCGCCACCTCGACGATGCCGACGATCTCCTTGCCGATGTTGGAGTGGTAGAAGAAGGCGCGGTCGCCCTTCGCCATGGCCTTCAGGAAATTGGCCGCCTGGTGGTTGCGGACGCCGGTCCAGGGCTCGACCTTGTTGGCCACCTGCTGGTCCCAGGAAAAGGCGTCCGGCTCCGACTTGACCAGCCAATGCGCCATGTCAGCCGACCCGCTGGCCGCCGGCATAGACCTGGCGGAAGGGGCGGATGCTGACCTTGGCGAAGAGCCCCGCCTGGGCATAGGGGTCGGCGGCGGCGAAGGCCTCCGCCGCGGCCTGGTCGGCGGCCTCGACGATCAGCACGCTGCCGCAGGGCTTGCCCTCGGCATCCAGCACCGGGCCGGCCTGGACCAGCGCCTCGACCTGGCTGTCGAGATATTCCAGATGGGTCGGGCGGGTGGCCAGGCGCAGCGCCAGGGCGGCGGGCTTGTCCTCGCAGACGATGGCGAACAGCATGATCGGGTCCTCTCCGGAACGGCGGCGGCGCAGGGCTGTGCGGCGCCAGGCTGTGTCATGACGTAACCGCGTGCGGCGACGGCTTCAATCCTCGGCCCACTGGGCCTAGTTTGCCGGCCGTGAGCAGCACACCCCCCGCGCCC
>NZ_CACSJM010000229.1 GCF_902706185.1 Roseomonas sp. 18066
CCGCCCGTCAGCGGCGGCGGGGGCGGCGGCGCCTCGGGCCGTGGCGGCGTCACCGGGGGGCCGGGCTGCGCCGTCACGACCGGCGGGCCATCGCTGCCGGCGGGCGTCGTCGCTGGCGGCCAGAAGACATACGCGCCCGCCGCGCCGCCGATCGCCAGCAGCGCCACCACCGGCAGCGCCCAGCCCAGCCCACCTTTCCGGGCCTTCGGCGCGGCCCGCGGCGCGGCCAGCGGCTTCTTCACCGGCGGCGGGGCAGCGGCCGCTGCCGGCGCGCCGACCATCGTCGCATCCTCGTCCAGCCCCGGCAGCGGGCCAGAGTCGGCAAAACGCTTCTCCGTGCCGGCATCCGCCGCCTCGGCGATGGCGGCCGCGAAGTCGGCGGCGCTGGCGAAGCGATCCTCGGGGCGCTTCGCCAAAGCCCGGGCGATCACATCGTCGAAGGCGCGCGGCACCGAGACCGTCAGCAGCGAGGGGGCGACCGGCTCCGTGTGCAGCGCCTTGTGCATGATGGCCGAGAAGCCGCCCTCGAACGGCTTCTCCCCGGTCAGCAGCTGGTAGAGCACCGTGCCGGCGGCCCAGATATCGGCGCGATGGTCGGCGGCCTCGCCGCGCAGCTGCTCGGGCGCCATGGCGCTCGGCGTGCCCAGCACCGTGCCGAGCCGGGTGATCGCTTGGTCCTCGAGGCGCGAGATGCCGAAATCGGCGATCTTGATGCGCGGGCTGCCCCGCTCGTCCGGCTCGGCCAGCATGATGTTGGCCGGCTTGATGTCCCGGTGCACCACGCCGCGCGCATGCGAATAGGCCAGCGCCTCCAGCACCTGCGCCATGATGCGGACGCTGTCGGCCAGCGGCGGGCGCCGGCCGCCATCCAGCAGCGCCTTCAGCGTGCCGCCGCCGACATGCTCCATGACGATCCAGGCCTGCTCGGCGGTCTCGCCATAGTCGTGGATCGCGACGATCGAGGGATGCGACAGCCGCCCCGCCGCCTGCGCCTCGCGCCGGAAGCGTTGATGCACCTCCGCCGCCTCCGGCTCGTGCGCCGGCGGCAGCTCGACCAGCTTGATGGCGACGGGGCGCGCGATCAGCCGGTCGAAGGCGTCCAGCACCACGCCGGTGGCGCCGCGGCCCAGCGTGCCGCGGATCTCGTATTTGGCGGCGATCGCCGCCGGCACCGCAGGCTCGGACATCGTCTCAGCCTGCGGCGCGGCGATGGCGGCGTCCAGTCTTCACGCGCAACGGACCCCCGGATTTGTGACCTGCAGCATCGCCGCCGCCGCATGGACCAGGCGGCAGCCCGCATCTAGCCTGCCGCCCGCGTCGTTCTCAAGAGCGGCGCAGCATTCGGCGCGATCCGTCGCGCCCACAAGCAAGAGAGATCCGATGCCGCTCGCACGATCCGATGAGGTCCGCCGCCTCCAGGCCATGCTGAACGCCAAGCTGCGTCCGCCGCCGCATCTTGCCGTCGACGGCATCATCGGCCCGAAGACCCGCGCCGCGCTCCGCGCCTACCAGGGCGCGCAGCAGTCGATCCCGGGCCATGCCGCCGAGCCGCGCGCCATGGCCGTGGCCAACCCGGCGCCGCAGCACGCCGCCGCCGCGGCCGATGACGGCAGCGCGCCCTGGATGGCGATCGCCGAGGATGAGCTCGGCGTCGCCGAAATCCCCGGTCGCCGCCACAATCCGCGCATCATCGAGTATCACATGACCACCGGCCTGCAGGCGCAGACCGACGAGGTCGCCTGGTGCGCCAGCTTCGTCAACTGGGTGGTGCGCCAGGCCGGCTACAGCGGCACCAACAGCGCCGCCGCCAAGAGCTGGAAGGGATGGGGCTCGGCCACCGGGCCGCGCTACGGCGCCATCACCGTGCTGCGCCGCCGCCGCAGCGGGCATGACGCCTCCACCGGCTCCTCCTCCGGCTATCACGTCGGCTTCATGACGCAGCAGGGGGCGGGGCGCATCACGCTGCTGGGCGGCAACCAGGGCAACATGGTGAAGCTGTCCAACTTCAACCTCGCCAGCTACGACATCGAGGCGCAGCGGTGGCCCCGGTGATGCGCGTCTCGATGCGCGCCTCGATGCGCGCCCCCCTGCTGGCGGCGCTGCTGCTGGCCTGCCCGCTGCTGGCGACAGGTTGCGCGGCCCAAGCGCCTGCCGTCGCGACCGTCAGCACCGCGGGAATCCCGGCGGCGCTGCAATCCCGGTGGCAAGCCTTCCGCACGGCGGTGCTGGCCGGCGACAACGCGACGCTGGCGCAGATGACCCGCTTTCCGCTCGAGGTCGCCGGCACCCTCGACAGCAGCGGCATCCAGCGCATCGGACAGGACCGCTTCGCCGCCACCCTGAAGAAAGCCCTCGACCAGGATAGCGGGCTCTCGCCACGGCAGCCCCAGACCAACCGCGACCTGGTCCAGCGCACCGAAAGCCTGACCCAAAATCCCCGGCGGCCCACCGTCACCGACGACCAGGCCCGCATCGGCGCCCTCGTCTTCAGCCGCATCGGCAACCAGTGGAAACTCACCCGGCTTTATCTGGAAGATGAGTAAGAAGTAAGAAAGGTCGGGGGACAGTATTCCCCCGAATCCCCCTTCTATTCCTGGACATCGATCGCCCTTGCCACGCGGCGCGTTCCACGTCAGCCTTCCGCTGTCCAGGAATGAAACGGCGACGGCCCAAGGCCCGCCAGCAGCAGGGGAGCATGGCCATGCCCGAAGCGGGCCGCCAGGCGGCATGAACTACACCTTCGAATTCAGCCAGGTCTTCGCGGCATGGGATGAGCTCGCGGCCGGCGCCCTGCGCACGCTGTGGCTCTCGGCCGCCTCGATGGCCATCGGCCTGGTGGTCGCGGTGGCCGGCGCGCTGGGCAAGAACAACGGGCCGCGCGCGCTGCGCTTCGTCATCGACGCCTATGTCGAGCTGATCCGCAACACCCCCTTCCTGGTGCAGATCTTCATCGTCTTCTTCGGCCTGCCCGCCATCGGCATCCGCCTCGAGGCCGACCAGGCCGCGCTGCTCGCCATGGTGATCAATGTCGGCGCCTATGGCATCGAGATCATCCGCGCCGGCATCGAGAGCATCCATCACGGACAGATCGAGGCCGGCCGGGCGCTGGGCCTGTCGCCGCTGCAGATCTTCCGCCTGGTCGTGCTGAAGCCGGCGATCCAGGCGATCTACCCGTCGCTGACCAGCCAGTTCATCCTGCTGATGCTCAATTCCAGCGTCTGCTCGGCGATCGCGGCGGCCGAGCTCACCGCCGCCGCCAACGACATCCAGGCCCGCAACTTCCGCAGCTTCGAGGTCTATTTCGTCGTCACCGGCATCTACTTCGCGATGTCGCTGCTGTTCTGGGGCATCTTCGCCGTCATCGAGCGCAGCTTCCTGCGCCAGCCGGCCGCGCGATAGGAGGGCCCGGCCATGCGCAGCTTCGGTCCCAACGAGGTCCTCTTCATCCTGGCGGCGGTGCGCTGGACGCTGCTGCTCTCCGTTGCCGCCTTCATCGGCGGCAGCCTGGGCGGCGTCGTCATCGCTCTGATGCGGGCGGGCAGCATCCGCGCGCTGCGCTGGATCGCCTTCGCCTATATCAAGATCTTCCAGGGCACGCCGCTGCTGATGCAGCTGGTGCTGGCCTTCTTCATCCCTGGCATCTTCGGCCTCGACGTCGACCCCTGGGCGGCGGCGGCCATCGGCCTGTCGCTGCATGCCAGCGCCTTCCTGGGCGAGATCTGGCGCGGCGCCATCGAGGTGGTGCCGCGCGGCCAGTGGGAGGCCTCGGGCGCGCTCGGCCTGCGCTACTGGACGCAGATGCGCCTGGTCGTCGCGCCGCAGGCGATCCGCATCGCCATCCCGCCCAGCGTCGGCTTCCTGGTGCAGCTGATCAAGGCGACCTCGCTGGCCTCGATCATCGGCTTCGTCGAGCTGACCCGGGCAGCGCAGGTGATCAACAACGCCACCTTCCAGCCCTTCACCATCTTCGGCCTGGTGGGGCTGACCTATTTCATCATCTGTTGGCCGCTATCGGCCTATAGCCGGCGCATGGAGCGGCGCCTGGCCGAGGCCACCGCGCGCGCCTGACCACCGACTAACCAGAAAAACGACTATTCAGAAAAACACAGGGAGACTCCAGGATGACCTTTCCTTCCATCAGCCGCCGCGGCCTCGGCGCTCTGGCCCTCGGCGCCGCCGGCGCGTCGCTGCTGCCGCGCCTGGCGCTGGCCGCGACGCCGGACGACATCAAGAAGCGCGGCCGCATCCAGATCGGCACGCTGACCGACTACCCGCCCTTCGGCGGCACCGACGACAAGCAGAACCCCGCCGGCTACGACGTCGATGTCGCCAACCTGCTGGCCAAGGCGCTGGGCGTCGAGCTGCAGCTGGTGCCGGTCACCGGCCCGAACCGGATTCCCTTCCTGCTGACCAACAAGGTCGACATGCTGGTGGCGACCTTCGGCATCACCGAGGAGCGCTCGAAGCAGGTGCTCTTCTCCAACCCCTACAGCGCGCTGACCACCTATATCCTGGCGCCCAAGGGCACGCAGATCCGCAATGCCGAGGACCTGAAGGGCGTGCGCGTCGGCGTGGCGCGGGCCAGCACCCAGGACACCGCGCTCTCCGCCATCGCCCCGCGCGAGACGCGCATCATGCGCTTCGACGACGATGCCACCACCACCCAGTCGATCATCTCCGGCCAGACCCAGGCGATCGGCGCCAGCAACACCGTCCTCGCCCAGCTTTCCGCCGGCTACGCCAACCTGCAGATCGAGCCGAAGTTCACGCTCCGCGCCCAGGCCAATGGCATGGCCTTCCGCAAGCAGGACGAGGCGCTGCGCGACTGGTCCAACAGCTTCATCAAGTCGATCGTCGACAATGGCGAGCTCGCCGCCATCCACCAGCGCTGGTTCAAGGCGGCGATGGACCCGCTGCCGCCGATGCCGCAGTTCTGAGAGGCGCGGCGCGGCGGCTCATTCCCGCCGCGCCGCCCGCAGCCGGGCGCAGGCCGCCACGCCGCTCTTGGCCGGGTTGCATTCGGCCTGCTCCTCCGGCGGGATCAGCCGGAAATGCACGCCCTGGCGGCCCGCCGTCTCGACGAAGTCGAAGGCGCCGAGATAGGTGAAGCCCCCGTCCACCCGCTCGCCCCCGACATAGCTGCGCAGGCTGCGCACCGTCCCCGCCGTGGCATCGTGGAAAAAATCTTCGCCCAGCATGGTGACGGCGGCGATGTCGCCGCGCGGCGTGCGGTACAGGCTGACCCGGCTATAGCCGCCGGTATCGGCGATCGGGTTCACCGTGACGGTGCCGGCCGGCCCGGTGAAGCGCAGGCGGCGGGCATATTCGCCCTGCAGCCCGGGCAGCGGATAGACATCCAGCGTCACCCGCGGCGTCGCATCCGGCAGGGTCGCCGTCGCCGTGTAGGTCGGCAGGTGCGGCAGCACGAAATGATCCATGGCGCGGGCCACCAGCGCGGGCAGCAGCAGGCCGACGCCCGCCAGGAGGGCGGTGCCCAGCACCACCCTCCACCACCGTCGTGCGATGGTCATTGCCAGTCGACCTTGCGGGTCACCGCCATCACCGCCGACAGCGCGGCGAAGAGGGCCAGGGCACCGACCAGCAGCGCATAGGATTCCAGGCTGAGGACAACATACAGAAAACCGAAGAGCAGCCCGATGACGCCGGCGAAGACGCCCGCCATCCCGGGCCGTCGCGTCACCGCCGCCGTATGCGCCGAGGCCTGCAGCAGCACGGCAAGAGCAGAAACGAGATAGGCGGCGCCGAAGCCCAGCGGCTCGCCGATCGCCAGCAGCAGCAGCGGGAAGAGCAGCACCGAGCAGCCCATCAGCCCGTATTGCACCAGGTGGATGCGGCAGCGCGCCACCAGCTCGAAGCAGAGATAGGTGACGAAGGCCAGCGACAGGAACAGCATCGCGTATTTCGAGGCGCGGCTGACCATGCGATGCGTCGGCACCGTCTCCAGCAGGGTCACGCCGATGCCATCCGCCTCGCCGCAGGCGCGCAGGTTCTGCCGGAGCAGCAGCCCGCGCCCGCGCATCGACCACTCGGCGGAGAAGCCGGCGGTGGTGACGTCGGAGCTCTGCGGCAGGGCGGCGCCGCCGAAGCTCGGGCTGGGCCAGGGCGCCTCCAGGTGCAGCCGGGTCTGGCCGGCCAGCGGCAGCAGGTGCAGCCGGCTGGTGCCGCGCAGCTCCAGCGCCTGGGTGAAGCGCAGTTCGCGCCCGGCTTGCGGCGGGCCGTCCAGGTTCAGCGGCCAGCGCTGCGTCTCGGCCGGGCCGCACAGGTTCGGGTCGCTCGGCATGTCGCTGGCGGCGAGCGGCGCGCCATCGACGGTGAGCCGCCCGCCGCCGGCGCGCAGCTCGCTGGCGCCGGTCATCAGATAGGCCTCGCGCCACAGCAGTTCGGCATCCGCCACACCCGGCACGGCGATGGGCGGCACCGTCAGGCTGCCGTCCAGCGACAGCTGCGCGGCATAGACGGTGGTCTCGAAGACGCCGCGCTTGCGGGTCTCCGGCGCCAGCACGGCGCGGGCATTGAGCTGCGTCGGCAGCAGCATGATCTCGCCGCGGCCGCGCTTTTCCGTCTGGCTGCCGGAGGAAGGCAGCGTGCCGATATAGGGCAGCACCAGCACTGGCCCCAGCACGCTTTGCGGCCGGCCCCAGCTGCGGGCAATTTCTTCTTCCACCTCGCGCTGGCGGCTCTGCCTTTCGCCGATGACGTCGTCGATCAGGAAATGCGGCACCAGCAGCAGCAGGCCGAGCGTCAGCAGCCCGATCAGCTTGCGCGGCAGCGGACCCAATGTCGGGCGCGGCGGCGCGGGCGGGGC
>NZ_CACSJM010000230.1 GCF_902706185.1 Roseomonas sp. 18066
GTGGTGGAGGAGCCCGACGAGGCGCGGGCGATCGGGCGGGCGCGGGGGCTGCTGCATCTGCTGGGGTTTTCCGCGTTGCGGCCGATGCCGTTCCACCAGGCGGTGGTGGAGGAAGTGGCGCTGCCGGCGCTGCTGGCGGCGGCGGCTGCGGGCCAGCGGGCGCTGGCGGTGGACCTGGAGGCGCAGTTCAGCCTGCATTGGCTGCGGCGGGAGGAAAGTGCTGCGCATTACGGGCGCTGGATCGGGCGCTGGGCGCCGGCGCTGGCCGACTGCGGGCGGGGGCAGGCGCTGGCGCCGCTGCCGCCCTTGCCGGTCGAGGGGCGGCCGGCATTGGCGGTGGTGGCGCATCAGGCGAATGGCCTGGCGCATGTGCAGGCGATGCTGACGATGCTGGAGGCCTGCGCCCGGTTGCCGTCCCGTTTTTCTTTCGCCGTCCATTTCCTGCAGGGGACGGATGAGGCGGTGTTCGCCCGGCTGCGCGCGGCGGGGGTGGCGGTGGTCGCGCATGACTTCCCGCGGGATGCGCCGCTGGCCGATATGATCGACGTGCTGGCGATGCGGCTGCGGCAGGCGCGGGTGGCAGCGGTGGTGTGGCTGTGCTCGCCGATCGGGCTGGCTTACGCCTTTGGGCGGCGTCTGGCGCCGGTGCAGGTGTGGTGGTCGTTGAAGTTCCATCCCGCCGCGGCGCCGGATGCCGATCTGCGGCTGGGCGGGTTTTCGGGGCAGGGCGAGGCGGTGGTGGTCGAGGGCATTCCCTGGCGCAACCTGCCGGGCAGCATCGACCCGCAGATCCCGGCTGATGCCGCCGTGCAACGGGCCGCCTTACGGGCGCGGTTCGGCGAGGGGCTGCTGCTGGGCTCGCTGGCGCGGGAGGAGAAGATCGCCGATCCGGCCTTCCAGGACGCCATCATCGCCATCCTGCAAGCGCTGCCGGGGGCGCGGTATCTCTATACCGGGCGGCGGGATCTTCCCGAGTTCCGCGACCGGCTGATTGCTGCCGGGGTTGCTGGGGAATTCGTCGGCTGGGTGGATACGGGCGCCTTTGCCGGGGTGCTGGATCTCTACCTGGACAGCTTTCCGCTGGGCGGCGGGCTGACGGCGATGCAGGCGATGGTCAGCGGGGTGGCGCCGGTGTTCTGGGCGCATGCGCCGGGGGCGCCGCTGGCCGGGGTGCTGGACAATGCGCTGCACCGGCAGCGTTTCGGCGACGCGGTCCCGCCAGCGGAGCGGGCCGCGCGGGATGCGCTGCTGCGGGACGCTTCCGGGGCCGACCTGCTGCCGCCGGTGCGGTCGGTGGAAGCGTACATCGCGCGGGCGGTTGCGCTTGGCCGGGATGACGGGCTGCGGCGGGCGGTGGGCCAGGCGGTCGCGCGTTACGCGGAAACGTTTCTGCTGGACCATGCCGCGCCGGCGCGCGCCTTCGAGGCGGCGCTGGCCGGCGTCATTCCGGGCGACGGAACAATCCGAACAGCTTGAAGCCCAGCTGCCGCCAGAAGAGATCGGCGGGGCGCAGGGTGGCCAGGTCCTCCGGCGCCCAGGGGCCGAGGGTGGCGCGCACCGCCTCCGGCGGATGCGCCAGCAGGCGGTCGAGCTCCGAGATGTAGCTCTGCAGCGTCACGGTCTGGAAACCGGCGCGGGCGGTCAGCGCCACCAGCGAGGCCGGGTCGAAATAGCTCCAATGCCCGGGCGTCACGACGGTGGAGGCGGCGCCCTCCACCTGCACCAGCGGGCTGTCGAAATTCGGCACCTGCAGCGCCAGGATGCCGCCCGGGCGCAGCCGGTCGCGGATGGCGGCCAGGAATGCCAAAGGCCGCTCGATATGCTCGAGCACGTCGAACAGCGTCACCAGCGCGAAGGGCCCCTCAGGCGCGTCGCCGGGGAAGAAGCCGCAGCGCACGCCAGGGTGGCGGGTGCGGGCGCGCGCGGCGAAGTCGGGGGCGGGCTCGACGCCGGCGACGTGCCAGCCGCGCACCGCGAAGGCATCCAGCACCGCGCCTTGGGCGCAGCCGATGTCGAGCATATCGGCCGGTTGCGGGAAGAAGGGCGCGAGCTGCTGGATAACATAGTCGATCTTCCCCTGTTCCAGCCTGGCATAGGGCGCGCTGCCTTTCAGCGCGGCGAAGGCCTGGGGGATGCTGTCCGGGTCGGCCTCGGCGCGGGCATAGCGCTGCCGCTCGGTGACCGAACAAAAGACCTCGCGGCTGTAGACGAGGCGGCAGCCGGGGCAGCGCAGCAGGGAAAAATCCGGGCGGCTGAAGCGTTCCAGGCGCTGCGCCGTGCCCGCCGGCTGGTCGCAGACCGGGCAGTCGCGCGGCTGGAAGACATCGGCGGCGCGCAGCGTGGCCAGGCTCGCCTGCTCCACCGCGGTCAGCGCGCGATAGTGGTCGCGCATGGCAGCGCGGAAGCCGGGCACCAGCGCGGCGTCGAAATTCTCTGGCTGCAGCATCAATGCGGGATGGCGGCCAGGGCCGCGTCCAGCCGCTCGACCACGCGGTCCTGCTCGCCGGGCGGCAGGTCGCCATAGAGCGGCAGGCGCAGCAGGGTGGCGCCGGCGGCCTCGGTCACCGGCAGCGGGGCCAGCGTCTGGCCGAAGCGGCGCCCGGCGGCAGAGAGATGAAGCGGCTCATAATGGGTGGACGCCCCGATGCGCTCGGCGGCGAGGCGCGCCAGCACATGGTCGCGCATCGCCCGGCTCGGGAAGCGCAGGTGGTAGATATGGCCGTTATGCGCCGCCGCCTGCGGGATCTGTGGGCGGCGCAGGCCCCAATCCTCGGCGAGCGGGGCGAGCAGCGTGTCGTAGCGCCGCCAGACCGCCAGCCGTTTCTCGGTGATCTCCTCGAGGCGGGCGAGCTGCACGGCCAGCAGCGACGCCGTGACTTCCGACGGCAGGAAGGAAGAACCCAGATCCTGCCAGGAATACCGGGACACCTCGCCGCGCGCGAAGCGCAGCCGGTCGGTGCCTTTCTCCCACAGGATCTCGGCGCGGCTGCGCAGCGAAGGATCGTTGACGATCAGCGCGCCGCCCTCGCCGCAGGTGAGGTTCTTGCTGGCATGGTAGCTGAAGGCGCCGAGCGTGCCGAAGCTGCCGAGCGGCTGCCCGGCCCAGCTGGCGCCGACCGCCTGGGCCGCATCCTCGATCAGCGCCAGCCCATGCCGGCGGCAGACCGCCTGGAGGGCCGCCATGTCGCAGCCGACCCCGGCATAGTGGACGCAGATCACCGCCCGGCTGCGCGGGGTGACGGCGGCGGCGACGTCGTCGGCATCGAGGTTCAGCGTGTCCTCCCGCACATCGGCGAAGACCGGCACGGCGCCGCGCAGCAGCACCGCATTGGCGGTGGAGCAGAAGGTCCAGGACGGCATGATGACCTCGTCGCCCGGGCGCAGCTCCAGCAGCAGGGCGGCCATCTCCAGCGCCGCGGTGCAGGATTGCGTCAGCAGCGGCAGGCTGTCCGGCATGGTGGCGGCCAGCATCCGGTGGCAGCGCTCGGTCTGCGTCGCGCCGCCGGCCAGGCGGCGGCTGACCAGGGTGGTCTGCAGCGCGCGCAGCTCGGCCTCGCCCAGGTCGGGGGCGTAGAAGGGGATGGCGGGCAGGACGGATCCGGACGCGGCGGGGCGGGGTGCCGGCGAGGGCAGGCGGGGATCGGGCATCGGCATTCCTGCGGGCGGCTGCGGGCAGCGGGCAGGCTAGCGCGCCGTTGGTGGATTTTCGCTGAAGCCCTCAGCATCCGGTGAAGCCCGCGCCGATTGTCGCCCCGCGCGGCTTCCCCCTAGAAAGGGATGAATTGCCGCTTGGGGATGCTGCCCGCCTTGACCTCCACCCCGCCCACCATCCCCGGCTGGTTCACCCCAGGCCACGACCTGGCCGGGGCGGTCGACCATATCGACCCGATCGACGGCTTCCGCGGCTGGGTGGTGGATCGCCGCCAGCCGCGCCGGGCGCTGCTGGTCGAGGCCCGGGCCGCGGGGGAGAGCCTGCTGCAGGGCCTGGCCGGCCTGTCGCGCCCCGATCTGGTGGCAGCGCTGCAGCAGCCGCTGCGCGCCGCCTTCGCCCTGGAATGGCGCAGCTTCGACCGGGCGCAGGTGGCGCGGCTGGCGGCGGTCGATCCCGGGGCGGTGGTCGGCGTCGTGCTGGAGGACGGCGCGGCGCTGCCCTTCATCGGCCCGGCGCCGACGCTGGCCCAGCTGCTGGCGCTGATCGAGGCCCCGCGCCCGCCGCAGCATGCCGGCTTCGCCACGCTGCGCCTGGCCCTGGCGCTGCGCCGGCTGCAGCTGGTCGACCCCGACACGGCCGGCGACGACCCGATCTTCGACTATCTGGAAGGCGGCGAGGCGGCGGGCCGCTGGCCCAACCGCTATTTCGACCCGGCGCTGGTCGCCGCGGCGCTGGGCCTGGCCGGGCCCGAAGGCGCCCTGGCCGCCTATCTGCAGCGGCCGGAGGCGGTGGCCCGCACAAGCCTGTATTTCGACCAGGACTGGTGGCTGACCCAGGCGCCGCCGGGCACCGCCATCCCGCTGGCCGCCCATCTGGCCGACCCCAAGGCGCGCGACCCCAACCCGCATCTGTCCCGCGCCCGGCTGGAACAGGAATACCCCGAGGCGAAGACGGCGGCCGATCCCTATGCCGCGGCCCTGCGGATCGCCGAGAGCCGCGGCGAGGCCGCCCGCTGGCAGCGCCTGCTGGCCGAGGCCGCGCCCAGCCCCGTCCCGCAGCTTCTGACGTCAGAAGGTTTCGCCGCCCGCCGCGCCCTGGCGGCGGCGGCGCTGCCCGCCCCTGGGCAAGGTCGCGACCTCTTCGCCCGCCTCGCCGCGCGGCGGGCGGTGCCGGACGATGCCGAGGCCTTCGCCGGCCCCACCAGCGCCACGCCGCGCGCAAAAACCTTCGCGCTGCTGCTGCCCCCCGCCGGGGGCGACCCGCTGGCCGAGGCCACCCTGCTGGCCAGCGCCCTGCCGCGCCTGGCCGACCAGGCCCAGCCGCGCCTGCCCGCGCCGCGGCTGGACCTCGCCGCCCAGGCGGCGCTGGCGCTGCAGGCCGGGCTGGCCGGCTTCTGCCTGCCCTGGCCGCTGCCGCCTGGGATGGAAGTGCCGCAGGCCCCGGGCCTCGCCTGGCTGACGCTGTGGAGCGACGGGCGCGACCCCTGGCTGGCCGGGCGTATCCCGGAGACCGATCCCTTCCCCGATCATCTTGCGTCTTTCCTGGCCGACCCGCGCTGCCTGCGGCTGGACGGCCGCCCGGTGCTGCTGGTCGCCCGCGACGGGCTGGCGCCGCAGGGAATGCCGGCACTGCGCCAGGCCCTGGCGACGGTGCTCGGCGCCGAGCCGTTGCTGTTCCTCGCCCAGGGCAAGGCCAGCGAGGATCCGCGCGCCCTCGGCTATGACGGCACCGTCGAAATTCCGCCGCCGCTGGGCGGGCAGCTTGGCCTGCCGGCGGCGCCCCCGGCGCAGCGGCTGGATGCAGCCGCCGCTTTGCCCCAGGCGCCTTACGAGGCGGCGCTCGCCGCCGCGCTGCGCCAAAGCGCGCCCGACTGGCCCTGGCTGCGCTGCGCCATCCCCGATTTCGACGAGGAGCCGCGCCAGCCCGGCGCCGGCCGCCTGCTGCGTGGCGCGATGCCCGCCGCCTTCGCCGACTGGCTGCGCAGCCTGGCCGACCGGGCCGAGGCCGCCGGCCAGCTGCTGCTGGTCGACAGCTGGAACGGCTTCGCCGATGGCACCGCGCTGCTGCCCGAGCGCGCCCTCGGCCATGCCCGGCTGAACGCGCTGTCCCGGGCGCTGCATCCGGTGCCCTCGCGGCTGCGCGCCGGGCTGCCGGGCGTCTCGGTCGTGGTGCCGAGCTTCCAGAGCGCCGCCTGGCTGGCCGACCGGCTGGGCTCGATCTTCGCCCAGACCCTGGCGCCGGCCGAGATTCTTCTTCTCGATGACGCCTCGACCGATGACAGCGTCGCGGTGGCCGAGCGGATCGCCGCCGCGGCTGGCCGCGCATTGCGCGTGGTCCGCTGCCCGCAAAACTCCGGCAATGTCTCCCGGCAATGGCAGCGCGCCGCCGGGCTGGCTTCGCAGGAGCTGCTCTGGATCGCCGAGGCCGATGACCTGGCCGATCCGCGCTTCCTCGAGGTGCTGGCGACCAAGCTGGCCGACGACCCGCAGGCGGCGATGGCCTTCTGCGACAGCGGCGCCGTCGATCCCGGGGGAAGGCTGCTGGCGCCGGACCGCAAGCCCTATGCCGCCGCGCTGGGCGATGCCGGGCTGCTGCGCGATGGCGCTTTCGACGGGCCAGACTTCGCCGGCCGCTTCCTGGCGCCGCGCAACCTGGTGCTGACCGCCAGCGCCGTGCTCTGGCGCCGCGACGCCCTGCGCGCCGCCTTCGCCGCGGCGGGGGAGGAGGCCTTCGCCTTCACCTGCGCCGGCGACTGGCGGCTGTACCTGGCGGCCTGCCAGGGCGGCGGCCGGGTGCAGTATGTCGCGGCCCCGCTCGCCCGGCAGCGCCAGCACCCCGACAGCGTCACCGCCAGCCTGGCCAAGGACCGGCACCTGGAAGAGATCGCCCGGCTGCATGCGCTGATCGCCGCAAGCGCGCCGGTGCTGGAACCGGCCATGGCCGGCTATCGCGACGATCTGCGCCGACACTGGTCGCTGGCCTGACCCGGCGAAAGCCAATCTTTACCGCGCCGCTCTAGGTCACGGACTCATAATGCCGCAGCCATAGCCTTGACCCGACAAGGTGTAGGGCAGCGAGGTAGTTGCGCGAGAGCTTGTCGAAGCGGGTGGCGATGCGTCGGAAGTGCTTCATTCGATTGAAG
>NZ_CACSJM010000231.1 GCF_902706185.1 Roseomonas sp. 18066
GGGTAGCGCCGGTGCCGGCCGAAGGCCAGCGGCCCCAGCGCCGGGCCGGGCGGCAGGCGCCGCCGCAGCGGCTCCGCCCGGGCCAGCGCCGCGGCCAGACGGCGCAACGTGGCGGGGTCGTATCCGGGGAGAGCGAGGCTGTCCATGCTTTGCTGCCCGGCCAGCAAAGCGAGCAGCGCCGCCTCGGCCGGATCGGCGCCGGGGGCGGGCAGGCCCCGCGCCGCGGCCAGCGGCGACCAGGCGCCGGGGGGGAGGTCCTTCAGGGGCGCCAGGTGGCCGAAGGCGGCAGCGCGGCCGAGCGCCGCATCCAGCTTGTCCAGCGGGTTCAGCCACAGCGCGCCGCGGTCGGCCGCGAAGCTTTCCGTCTGGTCCGGCGGGATGGGGTGCAGCGGCAGGCGCAGCCGGCCGGCGAGATGGCGGGCCGCCGCATCGCCGGGCGCCGCGGTCAGGAGGGTCGCCGCCGAGCCCAGCGCCTCGGCCGAGAGCGCTGCCAGCAACGGGGCGGCCGCGGGACCGAGCGCGATCACCGCCCCGGCGGCGCCGCCCTGGGCGACCATGGCGCGCAGCCAGGCTTTCAGCGCGGCGTCCAGCCGGGGGATTTCTTCCATCAAGGGCGGCAAGGGCTGCGGGGTGGCGGCCCAGCCCTCGGGGCCGTCGGCCCAATCGGTGAGCCAGAGGTCGGTGGCGAATTCGGGCAGGCGCGCGGCCAGGCGGTGGTCGGCATTGAGGACAAAGCCGCCGCCGGGGAAGAGCAGATCCTCCCCCGCGCCGCGCAGGCCGAGCGACAGGAAAGGCAGGCCGCTTTCCACCACCCGGGCGAGCGCGCGGTCGCTGGCGCGATCCTCCGCGGCGCTGGCATCGAAGGGGGTGGCCGGCAGGGCCAGCAGCAGCGCGGCGCCGGTTTCCAGCAGGGTCTCGGCGGTGGCGGCGTCAACGGCATCGGCGCCGGGCAGCAGGCCGAGGCGGATGCCGCGGCAGGCGATCGGCCCCGGCGCCGGCCCCGGCTGGCAGCGCCCCGCCAGGCCCAACGGGTCGGGCGTTGGGAAGAAATGCTGGGCGCGGCGGGCGGTGACGCGGGCGCCATCGACCAGCACGACGCCCTGGCGCGGGGCGCCGGCGTCGCGCCAGACGGTGCCGAGCAGCAGCGCCGGGCCTTCGGGCGGCAGCGTCGCGACCAGCTGGTCAAGCACCGCCTCGGCTGCCTCGCCGAAAGAAAGGTCGGACAGGAAATCATGCAGGGGCGCGCCGGTCAGGCTGGCCAGCGGGGTGACCAGCAGGTCGGCCCCGGCCCGGGCGGCGGCGGCATGGGCGGCGGCGATGCCGGCAGCATTGGCGGCGAGCGCGCCGGCGATCGGCGCCAGCGGCGCGGCCGCGATGCGCATCAGCGGCGGGCTCCGGCGACGCCCAGCGCCATGCCGGCCGAGACGATGGCGACGCCGGCCAGGCCCAGCGGCCCCAGCGTCTCGCCCAGCAGCGGCCAGGCGACGAGGGCAGCCAGCGCAGGGGTCAGCGCGGTGATGGTGGTGGTGGTCGCGCTGCCCAGCGCATTGACCGCGCGGGTGAACAGGAAGCCGGCGACCACCACCGCGACCATGCCCTGGTAGATCAGCTGGTAGATGACGGCGCCCGACGAGGCCTCCCCCAGGCTGGAGGGCAGGAAGAAATACCAGACGGGCAGGTAGAGGATGGGCGGGTAGAGGGCGAGCACCGTGGTCGCGGTCAGCGCCGGCACCTGCCAGCGGCGCACCAGCACGGTGAAGACCGCCCAGCCCAGGCAGCCCAGGATGAACAGAAGGTCGCCGCGCCAGGCGCCGGGATGGCTGCCGAAGGTGTCGAGCGTCAGCAGCAGGATGCCGCCCGCCACCACCGCCAGCGAGATCACCCGCATCCGGGTCCAGCGCTCGCCGAGCCAGAGCCAGCCGAGCAGCGCGGCGGCGAAGGGCAGCAGCCCGGTCAGCAGCACCCCGCCATGGGCGGTGGGCGCGTAGCGGAAGCCGAAATAGGCGGCGAGCGGGAAGACGAAGGCGGCGCCGGCCACCAGCCCGGCCGAGCGCGCCAGGGAAAGCCGCGGCCAGCCGAAGCCGGCCACCAGCAGCAGCCCCATGACGAAGGAGCCGGCATAGCGCAGCGCCCCCATGTCCCATCCCGTCAGCGCCTGCCTGCCGCCCAGCCGGGCGGAGAGGGAGAAGCCGGACCAGACGATGACCACGGCGAAGGCGCAGGCGAGGCCGATGGCGCGTTCCCGCGCGGCGCCCGCGGGGGACGACCCCGGGGGCATGGCCAGCGGCGCGGCGGGGCCGCCGGACAGGCCGGTGGCAAGGGTTTCCTGGGGCATGGCGGCAGCCTAGCCCGCGGCCCACGGGCTGAACATCGGCCCTGCCGTCGCCCGGCCAGACCCGGGAAGCAGGGCTGCTCTGCGCTGCTGGCCCTGGGATTGCTGCGGCGCGATGAAAAGTGCCAGAGCATCCGCGGACTCGCGGCTTGCCTCTTGCGGCGAGATTCATGGCCGCGATATGCAATCCATTGTGGTGCGGGCCCAGGCTTCACCCAAGATCTGGGTGGCCCGGCCCCCATGAACGGGAAGGAGGTGCCGCGATGTCCGGCTTGCAAACCGTTGACCGCGACCGTTCCGGCAATCCGCTCGACGTGTTGGAGCAGATCGTGGCTGCCAATGAATGGGTCTTCGAGCGCCGCTCCGACGGGGAGATGGCGGTGGAGGCCCCCGGCAAGTGGTGCGACTACGGCCTGTTCTTCTCCTGGTCGCAGGAGATCAGCGCCATGCATTTCACCTGCGCCTTCGACCTGAAGGTGCCGGCCAATCGCCGCGGCCCGCTGTATGAGCTGCTGGCCCTGGCCAATGAGAAGCTGTGGATCGGCCATTTCGGCATCGAGGCCGAGGACGGCGCCCCCGTCTACCGCCATGCCGTGCTGCTGCGCGGCGCCCCCGGCGCCAGCGCCGAAAGCCTGGAGGACATGGTGGACATCGCCATCACCGAATGCGAGCGGTTCTTCCCCGCCTTCCAGTTCGTCCTCTGGGGCGGCAAGCCGCCGGCCGAGGCCCTGGCCGCCGCCATGCTCGACTGCGTGGGCGAGGCGTGAGCGTGGCCCTGCCCCCGGTCCTGCTCCCCCCTCTTCTGCTGATCGGCTGCGGCAAGATGGGCGGCGCCATGCTGGAAGGCTGGCTGGAACAGGGCGCCCGCGAGGTGGTGGTGGTCGAGCCGGTGGCCGCGGCCGTCGCGTCCTTCGCTGGCCGGGTGACCCTCTGCACGACGGTCGCCGAAATCCCGGCCGGCTTCGCGCCGGGCGCCGTGGTGCTGGCGACCAAGCCGCAGCAGGCGGCGGACGCCCTGCCGGCGCTGGCGGGGCTGGCCGCCGGCGGCGCGCTGTTCATCTCGATCATGGCCGGGCAGACGGTGGCCGGCATGACGGCGCTGCTGGGCGGCGAGGCCCGGCTGGTGCGCGCCATGCCCAACACCCCCGCCGCCGTGCGCCAGGGCTTTACCTGCTGCTTCGGCGGGCCTGGCGTCTCGGACGACCAGAAGGCGCTGACGGACAAGCTTCTTGGCGCCATTGGCGAGGTGGCCTGGGTGGAGGCGGAGAAGCATATCGACCCGGTGACCGCGGTGTCCGGCGGCGGTCCCGCCTATGTCTTCCTGCTGGCGGAAGTGCTGGAGAAGGCCGCCATCGAGCAGGGCCTGCCGCCCGACCTCGCCCGGCGCATGGCGCGCAAGACGGTGGCGGGCTCCGGCGCGCTGCTGGCCGCCAGCGAGCTCGACGCCGCGCAGCTCCGCGTCAACGTGACCAGCCCCAAGGGCACCACCGAGCGGGCGCTGGCCGTGCTGATGGCGCCCGAGGCCTGGCCGAAGCTGATGTCGGAAGCCATCGGCGCCGCCACCGCCCGTTCCCGCGAGCTGGCCGGCTGACCGCGGCCCCTGGCGCAACCTTTAGCCAGACCCCACTCTTTCCAGCCATGACCGACAGCACCGCCCCCCTGATCGACGATACCGCGCTGATGGATGCGCTCTGGTCCCTGGTGGCCGAGCGCGGCTGGCAGGCCACCACCCTGCCCGCTCTGGCCGAGCGGGCGGGCACCGACCTGCCGGCGCTGCGCGGCGCCGTGCCGGCCAAGTTCGCCCTGCTGTGCCGGCATGCGCGGCTGGTCGACCAGGCGGTGCTGGCCGATGCCGGGCTGAACCCCGGCGGCAGCCCGCGCGACCGGCTGTTCGACACGCTGATGCGCCGCGTCGACGCGCTGCAGCCGCATCGCGTCGGGCTGGTCCGCTTCGGGCGGGAGCTGCGGCACGACCCGCTGCTGGCGCTGGCGCTGGCGCCGGTGCTGGGCGCCTCGATGGCCTGGATGCTGGAGGCGGCGCGGCTGCAGAGCTGCGGCCTGACCGGCACGCTGCGGGTCAAGGGGCTGGGCGCCGTCTGGATCGCCACGCTGCGCGCCTGGGAACAGGACGAGAGCGTCGACCTGGGCCTCACCATGGCGGCGCTGGACCGGGCGCTGGACAAGGCGGAACGCGCCGCCCGCTGGCTGAAGCTGGACCGCGACGGCGACCACCCGGCGCCTGACGCGGCCGCGCCGCCGCCGCCGGCCGGGACCCCTGCCTCGCCCGATCCGATCGACTGATCGCGCCGACGTTATTTCGTCAGGGAAAGATCATCCCGCTGAACGGCCTAAGCGCTTCCGGTTGGCGGGAGGGCGGCGCTAAGGTGGCAGCGAAGCAATAACAACGGGAGGATGGCCATGTCGGACGCACCCAAGCCAACGCCGGAGATGGACATCATGCGGCTGCTCACGGATTTTCGTCTGCCGGCGGCGCCGGACATGAACAGCCTGGCGGCCGCCCAGCGCCGCAACTTCGAGGCGCTGTCGGCGGCCAACAAGGTCGCGCTGGAGGGGGCCCAGGCCGTCGCCCGGCGCCACATGGAAATCCTGCAGCAGTCGATGACCGAGATGACCAGCGCCATGCAGGGCGTCACGGCCGAGTCCAGCCCGCAGGAAAAGGCCGCCAAGCAGGCGGAGATGCTGAAGGCCACCTATGGCCGCGCCGTCTCCAACATGCAGGAGATCGCCGAGCTCATCCAGAAGTCCAATGCCGAGGCGCTGTCGCTGCTCAACCGGCGCTTCGCCGAGGCGATGGACGAGGTGAAGGGCCTGTTGAACAAGCCGGGCGGCTGATCCCTCAGCCCTGAGAACCCGCCGGAAGGCCGGGGGCGCAAGCCTCCGGCCTTTTTTCATGCGCGCCCGCCGGGCTTCCCGATCCGGGAAAGATACTATAGGGGGGTATGGTATGAGCCATCTCGCCGCCCGCAAGCAGCCGCTGATCAACCGCATCCGCCGCATCGCCGGCCAGGTCGCCGCCGTCGAGCGCGCGCTGGAGGAGGAGGCCGATTGCGCCACCACCCTGCAGCGCCTGGCCGCCGTGCGCGGCGCCGTCGACGGGCTGCTGCAGGAGATCATCGCCGACCACCTGCGCGAGCACGTGGCGCATCCCGGCCTGTCGGATGCCGAGCGCGCCGAGGGCGCCGAAGAGCTGGTCGCCGTCATCCGCCGCTACGCGCCCTGAGGGGAACCGCCATGTCCGAACCCACGCCGCATCCCTTGGCGCATGAGCATGTCTTCCTCGGCCGGGCGCATGACGCCAATGCGCGACGCACCCTGTGGGTCGTGGCGCTGACCACGGTGATGATGGTGGCCGAGATCGTCGCCGGGCAGGCCTTCGGCTCGATGGCGCTGCTGGCCGATGGCGTCCACATGGCGACCCATGCCGGGGCGCTGGCGGTCGCCGCCGGCGCCTATGCCTTCGCCCGCCGCCATGCGCGCGACCGCCGCTTCAGCTTCGGCACCGGCAAGGTGGGGGATCTCGCCGGCTTCGCCTCGGCCCTGGTGCTGGGGGTGGTGGCGCTGGGGATCGCCGCCGAGTCCTTCGGCCGCCTGCTGGCGCCGCAGCAGGTCGCCTTCGGCCAGGCCATCCTGGTCGCCGCGATCGGCCTGGGCGTGAACCTGGTCAGCGCGCTGATGCTGGCCGGTGGCGGGCATCATCACCACCATGGCCATGACCACCACCACGGGCACGACCAGGGGCACCACCACGGGCACGACCATGGGCACCATCACCACCATGGCCACAGCCAGGACAACAACCTGCGCTCGGCCTATCTGCATGTGCTGGCGGATGCACTGACCTCGGTGCTGGCCATCGTGGCGCTGCTGGCCGGGCGGTATCTCGACTGGGTCTGGCTTGACCCGATGATGGGCATCGTCGGCGCCCTGGTGATCGCCCGCTGGTCCTGGGGGCTGATGCGCGACACCGCCGGCGTGCTGCTCGATGCCAGCGACCCCGCGCTGGAGGCCGAGATCCGCGCGCATGCCGAGGCCGGCGGCGATGCCCGCATCACCGACCTCCACGTCTGGCGGCTGGGGCCGGAGGCGCATGCCGCCATCGTCAGCGTTACCGGCGCCGCCGATGCCGAGACCATCCGCGCCCGGCTGAAGCCGGTGCATGAGCTGGCGCATCTGACGGTCGAGCACCGCTCCATGGCCGCCGGGTAATGCCGTGGTGATCGGCCGGTAAGCCGCTGCGGCGGCGCATCTGATTGCTGATTAGTTAAGCGGCGGCCATGATGGGCGGCAGACCAGCCCGGGTTTCCGCATGCCAGCGCCGCCGCAGCGGCTTACCGG
>NZ_CACSJM010000232.1 GCF_902706185.1 Roseomonas sp. 18066
TTAATGATACGGCGACCACCGAGATCTACACCTATTAAGTCGTCGGCAGCGTCAGATGTGTATAAGAGACAGGTGCCGGTCAGGTCGGGAAGGGTGGCAGGGCAGCGCATCTGCATCCGGTGACACAGCGCCCGGCCGGCAGCAAGCAAGATCGGCGCCCGCCGGCGCCGTTTGCAGGCGGGCCAGGCGGGCGCCCCGGAAGAAGCGCCCGCCTGGTGGAAAAGCTTACGGCATCACCGGCGCGACATAGGTCAGCGTGCGGCCGAGGAACCACAGCATGAACAGCACCAGCGGCGTGTGCACCAGCAGCTGCAGGAAGCTGAAGCCGACGATATCGCGCGCCTTCAGCGACAGCACGCCCAGCAGCGGCAGCATCCAGAAGGGGTTGATCAGGTTCGGCAGCGCTTCCGCCGCGTTGTAGACCTGCACCGCCCAGCCCAGATGCACCTGCAGCTCATTGGCCGCCTGCATGACGTAGGGGGCCTCGATGATCCACTTGCCGCCGCCCGAGGGGATGAAGAAGCCCAGCACGGCGGAGTAGATGCCCATCACCACGGGGAAGGTCTCCGCCGTGTTGAAGCTGACGAAGAGATGCGCGATGCGGTCGGACAGGCTGACGCCGCCCCAGCCCTTGGCATTGGTCATGATCGCGGCGATCGAGCCGTAGAGCGGGAACTGGATCAGCACGCCGGTCGTCGCCGGCACCGCGCGCGCCACCGCATCCAGGAAGGAGCGCGGCCGCCAGTGCAGCAGCAGCCCCAGCATCAGGAACAGAAGGTTGTAGGTGTTCAGCCCCGAGATGGCGACCACGGCACCGACGCGGGTGAACTCCTGCAGCATCCAGCCGAGGGTCATCACCACCAGCACCACGGTCAGGAAGGGGCTGTATTCCATCCATTCGCCGGGGCGCGAGCGCGGCGGCAGGGTGCCCACCGGCACGCCGGGCTCGATGCCCATCTTCTGCGCCGTCATCGCCTGGTCGCCCTTCGGCGCCGACATCCAGCTGACCACGATGGAGACCACCATCAGCACGGCGGCCATGACGATCGACTGCCACAGGAAGATGGTCTCGCTGAAGGGCAGCACGCCGGTGATCTTCAGCAGCGCCGGCGGCAGGCTGGCCGGATTGGCCTGCAGCTGCGCCGCCGACGACGACAGGCCCAGCGCCCAGGTGGCGCCGAGGCCGAGATAGCCGGCAGCACCCGCCGCGCGATAATCCATCTGCAGCCCGGTCCGCGTCGCCATGGCGCGGGCGAGCAGGCCGCTGAACACCAGGCTGAGGCCCCAGTTCAGGAAGGAGGCCGACATGCTGACGAAGGCGATGAAGGCGATGGCGCCCGGCCCGGTCTGCGGCATCATCGCCAGCCGGGTGATCAGGCGCGCGGCCGGCGGCGAGGTGGCGACGACATAGCCGGTGATGGCGACGAAGGCCATCTGCATGGAGAAGACGATCAGGCTCCAGAAGCCGTCGCCGAAGGCCTTGGTCACCGCGACGGGGGTGGACCCGTTCACCAGCGCCGCGGCCGCGACGAAGACCACGGCGATGGCAGCGAAGACGAAGGTGTCGGGGAACCATTTCTCGGCCCAGGCGGTGAAGCGCAGCGCCAGGCGCGCCATGCCGCTCTGCTTGTCGTTGTCCGACCCGGTCCGTTGGTCAGGGGACATCACTTGGAACTCCTCGATCTTAGCTGGCGGCGGACCGTGTGCATCTTGTTGTGCGGCAGGGCACGCGAAGCGCGCCCCGTTGTCCAGCCCTTTGACCGGGAATTCCTCAGGCGTCGAGGGTCAGATCGGTGAAAGGCAGCGCCTGGCAGGTCAGGCAGGTGCCGGGGTCGTCCTCGACCGGCGGCACGCGGTGATGCGCCTGGCCTTCCAGCACGGCGACCGCGCAGCTTTCGCATTGCCCGGTGCGGCAGCCGCTGGGCAGCGACAGGCCAGCGGCCTCGGCGAGCTCCAGCAAGGTCCCCGCCTCCGGCGTCCAGCGCAGCTTTTTGCCCGACTGCGCGAAGGTGACGTCGCGTGGCGTCGTGGGCGCGGCCGTCGCGTTGCCTTCGGCGCTGACGAAGCTTTCCGCAAAAATCTCGAAGCCGGGGACGCCGCGCGCTTCCAGCCCGGCGCGCATCGCGCTCAGCATCTCCGGCGGGCCGCACAGGAAGAAACGGGCGCGGGCATCGATCATCGCCTGGGGAATATCGGCGGCGCCGATGCGGCCCGGGGCGCCGGCATCGCCCGGCCGCGGCCGGCTGTAGCGCTCGACCAGCGCGACCTGCGGCAGCAGCGTGGCGATGGCCTGCAGCCGCTCGCGGAAGGCGTGGCTCTGGCCGTCGCGGTTGCCGTAGAGCAGCAGCACCGCGGGCGGCGTCCGCGGCGCGGTCAGCAGCGCCTCCAGATAGCCGATGAAGGGCGTGATGCCGATGCCGGCGGCGACCATCACCACCGGGTTGGGATGCGCCACTGGCAGGACGAAGCGCCCCGAGGGCGCGCTGGCCAGCAGGGTCGCGCCCGGCGGCAAGGCGGTGAAGCGCGTCGAGCCGGCGCCCGACTGCCGGCGGATGCTGACGCGGAAGGCCTCGCCCGGCGCGGCCGAGAGCGAATAGGCGCGCAGCGGCCCGGCCTCGCCGAGCTTCAGGGTCAGGTGCTGGCCGGCGCGGAAGCCGGGCAGGGGGGCGCCTTCGACGGGCGCCAGGTGCAGCGAGACCACCTCCGCCGTCTCCTCCCGCCGCGCCACCACCCGCATCGGGCGGAAGCCGGTCCAGGCGGGGGCCGGGTCGGGCAGGGCGGCGATGGCGCAGGGAAAGCCGCGATGCGCGACCGAGCCGCTGATCGGGTCGACCTGCTTCGTGTCGATCAGCGTGTTGTAGTTGCTGCCGCGCTCGGCGGGCAGGCCGAGATCGTCGCACGCCTCCCACCAGCCGTAATCGGCGACCAGCACATCGGGCGCCAGCGCCGCGCTGAAGCGCGCCTTGAACCGCGCGCTGCCGGCCCGCGTCGCCAGCCGCAGCCAGCCGCCTTCCGCCACCCCATGCCGGGCCGCAAGATCGGGATGCAGCTCCACCATCGGGTCCGGCGCGCGGCGGCGCAGCGAGGCGATGCCGCGATGCTGGCTGTGGCAGTAATAGCCGCTCTTCGCCGTGGTCAGGCTGAGCGGGAATGTTTCGTCGGTCGCCGGCGGGTCGACATGCAGCGGCAAGGGCTGCTGGCCGATGCGCAGCAGGCGCTCGGAGAAGATCTCGATGCGCTGGGACGGCGTGGCGAAGGCGGGCTGCCCGCTCGCCAGCCGCTCGGCAAATTTTTGTTCGACCTGGCGCAGCGGCAAGCGGATGCCCTCGGGCGCCGCGCGCAGCTTTTCCACCGTCAGGCCGGTGGGCTCCAGGATGTGGTTCCAGCCGGCCTCCGGGCTGCCGCCGAAGAACTCTTCCCCATGGCCGAGACGGCAGGCCAGGTCGAAGACCACCTCCATGTCGGAGCGCGACTGGGCGAAGGGCGGCACCATGCGCGGGCGCAGCTGCACCAGCTCCTCGGCGGCGGCATCGATCTCGAAGCCGACGCGCAGGCCTTCATGCTCCCAGGGGCTGTTCACCGGCAGCAGCAGGTCGGCGTAGCGCGCGGTCGGATTTTCGAACAGGTCGCAATGGACGTGGAAATCCAGCGCCGCCAGCGCCGCCGCCGACCCCTCCGGATCGGCCTGCGACACCAGCAGATTGGCGCCGAAGCTGACCAGCGCCCGCACACGATAGGGTTCTTCCTGCAATATCGCCCGGCGCAGGTCTTCTGCCGTGACCCAGCCGCGGGCGGCGGGGCCCAGCGGGCGTTCCGCCAATCCCAGCGCCTTCTGCGCCTGGCCCGGCGGCAGCAGCCCGTGGTCCGCCACGCCGCGCACCGGCTGGCGGGTGTAGTGGCGGTTGCCGCCCACCCGGTCCAGGCTGCCGGTCAGCGCATAGAGGATGGCGATGGCGCGGTCGGTCTGGGTGGCATTGGCGCTCTGGCCGACGCCGGTCCAGCAGTAATAGGCGATGCGCTTCGCCGCGCGGATTTCGGTCGCGGCGGCGCGGACTTCTTCCGCCGGGATGCCGGTGGTGGCCTCGACCGCCTCGGGGGTCCAGGCGGCGACGGCCTCGGCCAGGCGGTCCAGCACGGGGCGGCAGGCGATCCCGCCGAGCGTGACCGCGCCACGCAGCGCCAGCGCCTCAGGCGGATGGCCACCGGCGAAGGCGGCCGCGTCATAGGCGCGCGGCACGCCATCGACCAGCACCACCGGCGCCTCGGCCGGGCCGTCAAGCCCCAGGGCGCCGGCGCGCAACAGCCCGCCGCCATCTTCCCGCACCAGGAAGGGCGCATCGGTCCAGGCGCGGACGAAAGCCTCGTCGAAGCCGTCGGCGATCAGCAGGCGGATCAACCCCAAGGCCAGCGCCGCATCCGTCCCCGGGCGCAGCCGCAGCCAGCGGTCGGCGCCGGCGGCATGGGCGTTGCGGCGCGGGTCCACCACCATCAGCTTGGCGCCGCGGCGACGGCCCTCGGCGATTTCCCCGGCTTCCGCCAGCCAGGCATTCGAAGGGTTGTGGCCCCACAGCAGGACAAGCTCGGCGTTCGCGTAGTCGGGGGTGCCGATGGCGGCGCCCAGCGTCAGCGCGTGGGCGTGGTCCTTGTGCCAGTTGCAGATCTCGGTGGCATAGACGGTGTTCGGGCTGCCGAAGACCCGGATGAAGCGCTCGACCCAGTCGATGGCATCCGAGATCGGCGTGCCCGAGGGCGAGGTCACCGCGAAGGCCACGCTCTCGGCGCCGCTTTCCACGCGGAACCGGCCCAGCTTCTGCGCCACCTCGGAAAGCGCCTCGTCCCAGCTGACCGGCACCCAGCCGGGATCCACGGCGCCCTTCGGCTGGGTGCGGCGCAGCGGCGTCGCCAGCCGGCGCGAGGCATGGGCGATCTCGGGCGCCGCCCGCCCCTTGGCGCAGAGGGCGCGGCCGGTCGGATGCTCGGGCCGCGGCGCGACCTTGACCAGCCGGCCCTGCTCGACCGTGTTCCAGGTGCCGCAGCGCGAGCGGCAAAGGGTGCAGTAGCCGGGGATCTGGGTCAGGCGCGGGTCTCCGGGGCAAGCGAGCGACCGCGCCATTTTCCGCCCCCTGGCGCCGCCGCGCAATGCCGCGCGCAGCCGGACGGCCCGCCGCCGCGTTGAACCCGGGAACAGGCACCGGAGACGCGGCAGGATGCGACCAGCGTGAGCGCGCGGAACAACGTCGGACGGCGCGGCTGGCTGGCGGCGGGGGCGGCGCTGCTGGCGGCGGGCTGCGCGCCGGCGGCGCTGCTGAACCGGGCGTCGCCGGATATCCCGCGGGAGAAGGGCCTGGCCTATGGCCCGCTGCCGCGGCACCGTCTGGACCTGTACCGCCCGCTGGCGCCGCGCCCCGGCGCGCCCCTGGTGGTGTTCTTCTATGGCGGCAACTGGACCGATGGCGAGCGGGCGATGTACCGCTTCGTGGCCGCCAGCCTGGCCGAGGCCGGCTGCTTCGTCGCCATCCCGGATTACCGGCTGTTCCCCGGCGTGCGCTTCCCGGCCTTCCTGGAGGACAGCGCCCTGGCCACCGGCTGGGCCTGCGACCGGCGGGCGCAGCTGGGTGCCGGCGGCGTCTGGCTGCTGGGCCATTCGGCCGGCGCCTACAACGTCGCCATGCTGGCGCTGCAGCCGCGCTGGCTGCAGGCGGTCGGGCGCAACCCGCGGCGCGACCTGGCCGGCGCCATCGGCCTGGCCGGGCCCTACGACTTTCTGCCGCTGCGCGACGAGGAGCTGGAAGCGATCTTCGCGCCGGACCCGGCCGTCGGCCAGCCGATCAACCATGTCGCCGGCGACAATCCGCCGATGCTGCTGCTGCAGGGCCTGGCCGACGAGACGGTGCGGCCACGCAATGCCGAAAGCCTGGCCGCGCGCATCGCCGCCGCCGGCGGGCCGGTGGAGATGCGGCTGTATCCGCAGATCGGCCATGCCGCGATCCTGGGCGCGCTGGCCGGGCCGCTGCGCTTCCTGGCGCCGGTGCGGCGCGACGTGCTGGCCTTCATGGGACTGGGAAGCGGGGGGCTGGGCGCGCCGCCCGCGGAAGGCTAATCCCCGAAGCTGACAGAACAACGGAGCCGCGCATGTCGATCACCGTCCATGGCATCAAGAACTGCGACACGGTGAAGAAGGCCCGGACCTGGCTGGAGGCCGCCGGCATCGATTATTCTTTCCATGACTACAAGACCGCCGGCATCGATGCCGCGACGCTCGAGGCCTGGTGCGCGGAATTCGGCTGGGAGGCGGTGCTGAACCGCGCCGGCACCACTTTCCGCAAGCTGCCCGAGGCCGCCCGTGACGGGCTGGACCAGCCGCGCGCCATCGCCCTGATGGTCGAGCAGCCCTCGATGATCAAGCGGCCGATGCTGGTCGACGGGTCGCGCCGCCTGCTCGGCTTCAAGCCCGAGGCCTACGCCGCCTTCCTCGGCCGCTAGACCGAGTTGCCTTCGGAAGGCCGAAGCCAACTCGGTCTAGGCTCAGGACCTATTAAATCTGCCCTTGCGCTCTGATGGAGCTGTGATTCCATGGCAGCCGGAGGTGCTGCCATGGCGGACTTATTCTGGCTGACGGAGGCGCAAGTCGCACGGATCTCGCCTT
>NZ_CACSJM010000233.1 GCF_902706185.1 Roseomonas sp. 18066
CGCCCCGGCCGAGCCCGCCCCCGCCCATCTGAGCGGCGAGCTGCATGCCCGGCTGAAGGCCGAGATCGTCTCGCTGCGCTGGCCGCCCGGCACGCAATTGCAGGAGGTGACGCTCGGCCAGCGCTTCGGCGTCAGCCGCACGCCCGTGCGCGAGGTGCTGCAGCGCCTGCTGCGCGACGGGCTGGTCGAACGCTTCGGCCGCTTCTGGCGCGTCATCCGCATGACCGAGGAGGAGGTGCAGGAATTCTGCGAGCTGCGCGAGGCGCTGGAATGCATGGCGATCAGCCTGGCCCTGCCGCGCGACCCCGACTGCCCGGCCGACCTGCAGCGGCTGATCGCGGTGCAGCGCGCGGCGCTGGCCGATGCCGACTTCGACGCCTTCAACGCGCTGGACGGCGAGTTCCACCTGCGCATCGCCCAGGGCGCGCGCAACGCCGCCCTGCTGCAGCAGATCGAGACCATGCATGACAAGGCCTGCCTGGTGCGCGGCATGGAGGGCCATCGGCCGCATTGGCCGGAACGGGTCCTGGCCGAGCATGGCCGCATCCTGAACGCGCTGCAGCGCGGCGACGCCACCATCGCCACCGCCGAGATGCGCTACCACATCCGCAGCGTCGTGGCGCTGCGCCCGCCGCGGCCCGGCATCGCCTGACCAGGGCACCAGGCGCCGGCGCGCTCGATCGCAGCCATTTCCGCCCGCGCCGGGCCCGGCGACTCGGGTGGGCGGCCGCGGCGTGGAGCCGACGGGCATGGCGGCGAGCCGCCCTCCACCCTGGGTTGCGCCACGGCCGGCCGGCGCGGCCAAGCTCAGGCTTGCACGACCGGTTCCGGTCAAGCCGCGCCCCTGCCTGAATAAATCCCGAAGCGCTGCTTGGGATCATTAATAAAGCCGCAGCACTTCTGGCGGCCTGCTGGGCCATGCCCCGCTTCGCCCGCTTCACCGCTGCGATTGCCGACCTGGCGGCCCGGAGGGCCTGCGGGCTCGGCCGGCTCATGGCGCTGCTGCAGGCGCTGGCCTGGCTGCTGCCGGCCGGGCTCAGCCTGGCGCTGCTGCTGCAGGCGGGCGCCAGCGGGCTGGCCCTGGCGCTGGCCGGCCTCGGCCTCGGCGCCAGCGGCCTGGCGGCGCTGCTGGTCTTCCGCTGGGCCATCGGCATCCAGAGCCGGGCGCTGGCCCGCCGCCACGCCCTGCTGGAGGGTATCGCCGCCACCATGGGCCAGGGCCTGGCGATCTGGGACACCGGCAACCGGCTGGTCGCCGCCAACACGCTGTTCCGCACCCAGCTCGACCTGCCGGCGGCGCTGCTGACCGCCGGCCGCCCGGCCGCCGCGGTGGCCCCCGCCATGGCCGCGCGGCTGGGCCCCGAGGCGGCGGCCGAGGCCACCGCCCGCTGCCTGGCGCTGCTGACCGCCGAGCGCTCGCCGCTGGCGCTGACCCTGCCGGATGGCCGGCTGCTGACGCTGCGCGCGCATCCGCTGCCGGGCGGCATCGTCACCACCTGCAGCGACGTCACCGAGGCGCGCTCGGCCGAGGCGGCGCTGCGCGAGAGCGAGGCGCGCTTCCGCCTGATCGCCGAGAATTCCGGCGACGTCGTGGTGCTCAGCGATGTCGACGGCACCCGCCGCTATGTCTCGCCGATGGCCGACCGGGTGCTGGGCCTGCCGCCGGAGGAGGTCATCACCCATGCCCTGACCGATCGCGCCCATCCGGACGATGTCGACTGGGTGGAGGCCGCCGCCATGGCGCTGGCCGCCGGCGACCCCGATGCCGCCGTCACCTACCGCTTCCAGCATCCCGATGGCCGCTGGGTCTGGATCGACCTGCGGGCGCGCACCCACCGCCATCCGGTGACCGGCGCGCCGCTCGGCTATGTCGCCGTCATGCGCGACGCCACCGAGGCCAAGGCCGCCGAGGCGCGGCTGCTCGAGGCGCTGGAGAACATGGAGGAGATGGCCACCACCGACGCGCTGACCGGCCTGGCCAACCGCCGCCGCTTCGAGGAGGCGATGGCGCTGGAATGGCGCCGCTGCGCGCGGGAGGGCCAGCCGCTGTCGCTGCTCGTGCTCGATGCCGACAACTTCAAGCGCTACAACGACCGCTACGGCCATCCGGCCGGCGACACCTGCCTGCGCATGCTGGCCGACTGCCTGTCGGCCACCGCGCGGCGGCCGGGCGATGTCGCGGCGCGCCAGGGCGGCGAGGAATTCGCCATGCTGATGCCGCGCACCGATGCCGAGGGCGCCGCCCTGCTGGCCGAGCGGGTGCGCGCCGCCGTCGCCGCCGAGGCGCTGCCGCATGCCGGCAACCAGCCCGCCGGCATCGTCACCATCAGCGTCGGCGTCGCCACCGTCTATCCGGAGCCGGAGCTCGACGAGCCCGGCGCGCGCTCGGGCGCCGACGCGCTGCTCTCGGCCGCCGACAGCGCGCTCTACGCGGCGAAGATGGGCGGGCGCAACCGGATCTGCGCCGCCGCCCCCGCGGCGGCGGCCGCCCCGGTCCTGGTGCCGGCGATGCCGGTCGCCGTCGGCGCTATGTGACCGCCATCCTCGACACCAGCGTCACCAGCTCGGAATAGGGCGGCAGCAGCGGGTCGGCGGTGTAGAGCCGCACCGGCTCGGCCATGGCCTGGGCCACCAGCAGACGATCGAAGGGGTCGCGGTGCAGCGGCGGCAGCCGGGCGACGCCCAGGGTGGCGGCGGCGCGCACCGGCAGCTCGGTGAAGCCGGTCTCCAGCGCCGCGGCCAGCACCTGGCCGGGATCGACGGCGAAATCCGGCCGGCCGAGCCCGGCCTTGATGGCGATCTCCCACAGCGAGGCGGCGCTGAACAGCACCTCGTTGCCGGCATCCTCCAGGACAGCGCGGGTTGCCGCATCCAGCCGGGCCGGCTCGGCCAGGGCCCAGATCAGCAGATGGGTGTCGAGCAGCAGCCGCATTCAGCCCGCCTCGAACCCGTCCAGCACGTCGTCCGGCAGCGGCGCGTCGAAATCGGCCGGCACGGCCAGCTGCCCGGCCAGCCGCCCGAGCCGCCGCCGCGGCGCCGGGGCGGCCAGCGCGACCAGCCGCGCCACCGGCCGCCCGGCCCGGGCGATCAGGATTTCCTCGCCCTCGGCGGCGGCATCGACCAGGCGGGACAGATGGGTCTTGGCGGCATGGATGTTCACGGTGGTCATGGGCCTGCTCCTTGCGCCGGAGACTAGCCGACGTCAGGCGACTTAGTCCAGCCGGACTAACCAAAGATGACGTGATCCGGCCCCAGCGCGCCGATCGGCAGGCCGAGGAAGGTCACGGTGCCGCCCTGCCCCCCGCTGACACCACCCAGATCGAGCACCAGGTTGCTGCCCTGGCGGGTCAGCAGGGCCAGCACCGCGTCCCAGCTGTCCAGGTCCGGGCCGAAGCCCTCCAGCACCAGCACATCGCCCTGGGAGGGGCGGAAATCACCGAAGCGGTCGTCGCCCTCGCCGGGCGCGACGACGAAGCGGTCGGCGCCGAGGCCGCCATAGACCAGGTCGTTGCCGGCCCCGCCGCGCAGCACGTCGCCGCCGCTGCCGCCGGAGAGCAGGTCATTGCCCGCCCCGCCCCAGAGGATGTCGTCGCCGGCCATGCCGCGCAGCGTGTCGGCGCCGCCCTCGCCGCGCAGCAGATTGTTGCCCCAATTGCCATTCAGCACGTTGGAGCCGTCATTGCCGGTGCCGTCGATCGCCGCGGCGCCGGTCAGCGTCAGGTATTCGACCCAGTCGGGCAGGGTGAAGGACACGCTCGACTGCACCAGGTCGAAGCCCTGGAAGCGTTCCTCGACCACGATGTCGCCGGGGTCGTCGACCAGGTAGATGTCGTCGCCGCTGCCGCCCAGCATGGTGTCGGCGCCGGCGCCGCCGGCCAGCAGGTCGTTGCCCGAGCCGCCCTCCAGCCGGTCGTCGCCGCCGCCGCCATAAAGGCTGTCATCGCCGCCCATGCCCTGCAGCAGATTGGCGCCGCTATGGCCGATGATGCTGTTGTCCAGCCGGTTGCCGGTGCCGCGCGTCGCCGCCAGGGCGGTCAGCGCCAGCACCTCGACCTCCGAGGGCAGGCTGAAATCGACGGTGCTGATGACGCGGTCATCGCCGCCGCCGGGCTGCTCGGAGACCATGTCGCCGCTGTCGTCGACCACATAGGTGTCGTCGCCGGCGCCGCCGCGCATCAGGTCGATGCCGGCGCCACCATGGAGCCAGTCATGGCCGTCGCCGCCCTCCAGCCAGTCGCTGCCGGCGCCGCCATGGAGCAGGTCGTCGCCGCCGCCGCCGGACAGCCGGTCGGGCCCGTCCTCGCCGCGCAGCGTGTTGGCCGCGTCATTGCCGGTGATGACATTGGCGCTGGCATTGCCGGTGCCGTCGATGGCGGCCTCGCCGGTCAGCACCAGGTATTCGACCGAGGCCGGCAGCCGGTAGCTGATGGCGCTGCGCACGGTGTCGTAGCCGGCGAAGGGCTGCTCCTCGACGAGGTCGCCGGGGTCATCGACGACATAGGTGTCGTTGCCCAGCCCGCCCAGCATCCGGTCGGCGCCGGCGCCGCCATCGAGCCAGTCATCGCCGCCGCCGCCCTCCAGCAGATTGGCCGCGGCATTGCCGGTGACGCGGTTGTCGCCGTCATTGCCGCGGCCGGCCACCGCGCCGTCGAGCAGGGTCAGCTCCTCGACATTCTCCGGCAGGGCATAGTCGATGCTCGAATCGACCCGGTCATGGCCTTCACTGGCTTGCTCGACCACGCGGTCGCCGGTGTCGGTCACGCGGTAGAGGTCGTCGCCCAGCCCGCCCTCCAGCAGGTCGTCGCCGAGGCCGCCTTCCAGGATGTCGTCGCCCGCGCCGCCCTGCAGGTGGTCGTCGCCGCGGCCGCCCTGCAGATGGTTGGCCAGGGCATTGCCGATCAGCACGTCGTCGCCGTCGCCGCCGATGGCGTTCTCGATCAGCGTGCCTTCGGCGATGCGCAAGGTGGCGCCGGCGATGCGGCTGTCGCCGCCGAGGTCGATCCAGGAATCGCCCGAGACCGCCGCGGCATTGATCGTGTCGGTCCCCGCCGCGTCGCGCAGCACCGCCCGCGTCGGATCCGCGCTGGCAACAGCCAAAAATTCGTCGGTGTAGATGTGCTGGGTGTCGTCGCTGGCGGCGCTGCCCAGCAGGGTCAGCGACCAGCTGCGCAACAGGCCGGCATTGCCCGCGGCCAGGTCGTCGATGCGCAGCTGCCAGTCACCGCGCGCGGCCTCGCGCAGGAATTGCGTGCTGGCGAAGGTGAAGCGCAGCTGGCCACTGGCCGGGTCGTAGTCGCCCTGGTGCAGCTGGTCGAGCAGCACGCTCTCGGTGCCCGCGGGCGAGACCAGCACCAGCCGCAGCTCGCCGATTTTCGCATGGTCGAGCGACAGCGTCACCTCGGCCCGCTCGACCGCCAGGTCGCGGTCGATGGTGAGGGAGAACACGCTGCTGCCGGCATCCGCCAGGGCCGCTTCCGGGGTGGCGGCGGCGCTGGCCTCCAGCTGATTGGCGCTGGTCGATTGCGCCTGCCAGGTTTCGGCCAGGCGCACGGCGGCGCGGGCATCGATCAGCCCGAAGCCGGCGCGGCGCGAGACATGCAGCCCGCCGCCATTCCAGCCCTCCCCGGCATTGTCGAACCAGCCGGCATTGGCGGCATCGGTGACGCGCGCGGTCAGCGCCAGGATGGCCTGCACGTCGCGCCAGCCGAGCCCGGGATTGGCCTGCAGCATCAGCGCCGCCGTGGCGCTGGCCAGCGGCGCGGCATAGGAGGTGGCGCTGGCCGGGGCCATCACCAGCAGCGCCGCGCCGGGGTTGGAGAAGCCCTGCACCAGCCCCCTGGCGTCGGTGGCGCCGACCAGCAGGGTGTAGCGGTTGTTGGAATAGCTGTGGGTGTTGACGTCGTCGGTGGCGCCATTGTTGCCGGCGGAGCGGACGATGACGGTGCCGAGCCCGTCCCGCCCGTGCGCCACCGCCCCGGCGATGGCCGCCGCCGCGCCGGCATACTCCGCGCGGCCGAAATCGTCGCGGAAATGGTCGCCCGAGCGGCTCCAGGAATTGTTCGAGACATCGACCTGCCATTGCAGGCCGAGCATCTCTGTCTCCTGCGCCACCGTCCGGTCGGCGCGGGCATCGAGGCGGTAGGAGACCAGGGTGACGCCATAGGCCGCGCCGACGCCGCCATAGTTGTTGTTCGCCGCCGCCGCCAGCACCAGCGCGACGCCGGTGCCATGCGAGGTCGCCGCCGCCTCGCCCCCCTTCACCGCCGCCGCCTGCTGCCCGGCGCGCGGATCGACCTGGCCGCCGAGCTCCGGATTGTCGGTGTCGAGGATCGTGTCGATCAGTCCGACCTTGATGCCCTGCCCGGCATAGTCGTCGTAGAGCGGGGTGATGTTGATGCCATGACCCGGCTGCAGCTGCCATTGCGCGGCGAAGCGCGGATCGTTGAAACTGGCCATCGCGGCGCAGCGGCTCCCTGCGGTGTCGGGGGCCAGGGGTACGCCAAGGCGTTAAAGGAATTGGGTGGTGAGACACCCCGATGACGAGGCACCGGGCCGGACGCCGCGCTGGCCAGGCCCGGCCGCAGCGTCTATGCCGGGGGCGCCCCCGCCCGCCCCGGAGACCTGCAT
>NZ_CACSJM010000234.1 GCF_902706185.1 Roseomonas sp. 18066
GGCCGGGGCAGCGCCGGGTTGGGCCGCCAGCGGCCGCGCCGTCAGGGCGGGCAGCAGCGGCAGCAGGGCCAGCAGGGCGCGGCGGGACTGGGTCATGGGGCGCAGATTGCCTCGCGGAACGGCCGGCCGCCAGCGGCGGGGCATGAAATCTTGGACCGGTTTTATGGCCGATCCGTTGACCGGTTGCGCGGCCGGTTCAGGCAGGCGCTGCGCCGGGCGAAGGGCTGCAGCTCGGCCAGCAGCGGCGCGATCTCGTCCGCGGCGGCGATCAGCGCCCGGCCGCCGGCGGAGAACTGCGCCGGCGCGATGTCCGGATCGGCGAAGCCGCCGCTGAGCCGGATCGGCACGTCGAGGGCGAAGCTGCCCGTCGTGCCGCTCTCGCTGGCCACCATGACATCCATCTGCCGGCGCGCCAGGTCGAAGCGGCCTTGGCCATAGACGGTGCCCTGGTCGGTGCGGATGCGCAGCGGCGCCACCTGCCCCTCGGCCCCGCGCAGGTCGATGACGGCGACCAGGCAGCGCAGCGGCGTCATCCCCGGCGCCCGGCGCAGCAGGCCGCGCAGGTCGGTCGACGCCGCCTCGATCACCGCGCGCTCGATGCTGCCGGCGCGCATGGCGACCACCGCCGAGGCATGCGCGCTGCCCCAGGCGGCGTTCAGCGTGGCGCCCTGGCCGCGCACCGCGGCATGGCCGTCGACCCGCCCCTGCAGCGGCAGGGCGCCGAGACCCAGCGTCCGGCCCAGCACCTGCACCTCCAGCCCCGTCGCGTCGACGCGGCCGCTGATGGTGCCGCCGGCGGCCTGGCCGTCGGTCGCCGGGCGGCCCTTGATGACGCCCTCGGCGCGCAGCGACCCGCCCTGCCAGCCGATGGCGAGCTCAGGCACGGCGATGCGCCCGGCACTCTGGCTCAGCCGCAGCTTCGCCTCGGCCGCGCGCAACCCGGCATAGACCAGCTGCCGGGCGCTGACGGTCAGCTCCAGCAGCGTCCCCGGCGCAGGGTCGACGATCAGCGGCACATCGGCATTGGCCGGCGGCGCGTCGCGCTCGGCCAGCAGGGCGTTGAGGTCGAGCCGGTCGAAGCCGAGCTCGAGCGCCAGCTGGTCGGGCTGCCGCGGCAGGCCCTCGCGCAGGCGGATGCGGCCTTCGGTCAGGGTCGAGCCGCCCAGGCTGCCGCGCGCCTCGGCCAGGTCCCAGAGCCGGTCATGCCGGGCCAGCTCGCCCTCCAGCCGCAGCGGCATCGACCAGGGGCTGGGCTTGCCCATCATGGCCAGCAGCGCCGAGGGGTCGGGGGCGGCCAGCACCAGCCGGCCGGTGGCGCCGTCGACCGCCAGCGGGTCGGTGAAGCGGCCGTCGAAATCGAGCCGGGTCTCGCCGGAGCGGAAGCCGAGCTTCCCCGGAAACGGCCGGCGGGTGTCGCGCAGATCGGCGTAGCTGCCCAGCGCCGCGTCGAGCGCCAGCGGCACGCCCTGGTAGGTGCCGCCGGCGGTCAGCCGGGCGGGGGTGGCCTCGTCGGCCGCCACCAGCGCCGCCTCGGCCAGGGCGATGACCAGCTGCTTGCCGCCCAGCGTGTTGATGGCGATGCCGGCCTGCGCCAGCCGCAGCCCCAGCAGCGTCGGGAAATCCCTTCGCGATTCCTCGGGGTGCGGCGCGGCGCGGCTGCCGCCGCCGGCGAAATGCCAGTTGGCGCGGTCGTCGGGGCCGTGCTCCAGCAGCAGGTCGAGGCCGTCCACCGCCACGTCGCGCAGCCGCAGCGGGCCAGAGAAAACCGAGAACAGGTCGAGGGCGGCGGTGGCGGTGGCCAGGCGCAGCATCTCGGGCCGGCTGCCGCCGGGCAGGTTGGCGACCGACAGCCCTTCGAGGCGCAGCGCCATCCAGCGCCCGGGCTCGATCCGGAGAGAACTGACGGAAACATCCCGCCCGAGCCGCGCCTGCAGCCGGGCGGCCGCGAAGCCGCCGAGCTCCAGCCGCGGCAGGGCGAGGATGGCGCCGGCCAGCAGCAGGACCACCAGCACCGCCACGCCGGCGAGGATGCGCGGCAGGCGGCGCCGCGGCGGCGGCGGGCGAGGCGGGATGATGGTCAGCGACATGCAACGAAGGTAGGGGCTGGGGACGTCGCTGTCGCCCCCAGCTGGCGCCCCCAGCCCGCCGGCGCGCGGAAGAGCTACCGGTTCAGCAGCACGTCCGGCAGCCAGGTGACGATCACCGGGAAGATGGTGATCAGCGCCACGGTGACGACCAGCATCAGGAAGAACGGCAGGGACGCCTTGGCGACGTCGGTCTGTTCTCGTCCTGTCATGGTTTGCATGACGAAGAGGTTGAAGCCGACCGGCGGCGTGATCTCGGCGATCTCGACCAGCAGCACGATGAAGATGCCGAACCAGATCAGGTCGAAGCCGGCGGCCTGCACCATGGGCACGACGATCGAGGTGGTCAGCACGATCATCGAGGTGCCGTCCAGCGCCGTGCCCAGGATGACATAGACCACGGTCAGCATGGCGATCAGCCCGAAGGGGCCGAGGTTCATCGCGGCCACCGCCTCGGCCAGCTCCGCCGGGATGCCGGTCAGCGCCATCGCCTTGGTCAGGTAGGCGGCGCCCGCCAGGATGAACATGATCATGCAGGACAGGCGCGTCGCGCCCTTCAGGCTCTCCAGGAAGCTTTCCCAGGTCAGGCAGCGGGTGACGGCGGCCAGCAGCAGGCTGCCCAGCACGCCGAAGGCCGCGGCCTCCGTCGCCGTCGCCCAGCCGACGAACATGGTGCCGATGACGGCGATGATCAGCAGCGCGCAGGGGATCAGCTGCGCCGAGGCCCGCATCTTGTCCATGAAGGGCATCCGCGGCTCCATCGGCGGCTGCTTCTTCGGGTTCAGCATGGCCCAGACGGCGATGTAGAGGCTGAACAGCACCATCACCAGCAGGCCCGGCAGGCAGCCGGCGAGGAAGACGCGGACGATCGAGACCTCGGCGGCCACCGCATAGACCACCATGATGATCGAGGGCGGGATCATGATGCCGAGCGTGCCCGAGGTCGCGAGGCTGCCGATCGCGACATCCTCGTCATAGCCGCGCTTCTTCAGCTCCGGCAGCGCGATCTTCGAGACCGTGGCGCAGGTCGCGGCCGAGGAGCCCGACACGGAGCCGAAGATGCCGCAGGCCAGAATATTGACGTGCAGCAGGCGGCCGGGGATGCGGCGGACCCAGGGGGCCAGGCCGTTGAACAGCTCTTCCGACAGCTTGGTGCGGAACAGGATCTCGCCCATCCAGACGAACATCGGCAGCGCCGCCAGGGTCCAGGAGCCGGTGGCCTCCCAGAAGGAGCTGGCGAGATAGGTGCCGGGCTGCGGATGGACGAAGCTGACGGCGACGAAGCCGACCACGGCCAGGCTCATGCCGATCCACAAGCCGCCGGCCAGCAGCAGGCCGAGCAGCAGCAGCAGCAGGCCCGAGAGTTCCAGAAGATCCATGGCGGCTTACACCTCGGCCGAGAAATCGCCGCGGGCCGCGCGCTCTTCGGCGGCCAGGACGTAGTTGGGGCGATTGCCGCGCAGCACGGTGACCAGCTCGTCCAGCACCGCGACCAGCAGGATCGAGGCGCCGAGCGGCATGGCCAGCTTCGGGATCCACAGCGGGATCGCCAGCGCGCCCTGGGCGACGTCCTCGATCTCGTAGGAGAACAGCACGTCGTCCAGCGTCCACCAGACGCAATAGGCGACGCCGGCGGTGGCCAGCGTCAGGGCGACGATCTCCGCCACCCGGCGCGCCTTCGGCCCCAGCGTCTCGATGAACAGCCCGACGCGGATCAGCTCGCCGCGGCGGAAGGTATGGGCCAGCGCGAAGAAGGTGGTGGAGACGCAGAGATAGGCGCTGATGTCGTCGGCGGCCGGGAATTGCCGGCCGAGCTCGCGCAGCGCCACCTGCGCCATCATGACCAGGAAGATCGACAGGAGGGAGAGCGCGGCCAGACCCGCGCTCGCCACGTAAAGGGCATCGAGCCCGCGGCGGAGCATGCGGCGCCCGCGCTCAGCCGGCCCGATAGGCGTCGATGAGCTTCTTGCCGTCCTCGCCGGTGCGGCCGACCCATTCCTCGGTCATGGTGGCGCTGATCTTCTGCAGCCCCTCGGTCAGCGCCGCCGACGGCGCCAGCACCTGGATGCCGCGCGAGGCCAGCATGTCCTGCGCCTCCTTCTCGGCGATGCGCGACATCTCGAGGCCGCGCGCCTGCGCCTTGGTGGCCGCGTCCCGCACCGCCGCCTGCTGCGCGGCCGGCAGCGCCTCGAAGGCGCGGCGGCTGACGAAGATCAGGTTGTTGGTGTAGGTGAAGTTCACCGGGGTATAGACCTTGCAGTAGTCCCAGGCCTGGGTGTCGACGCCGGTCGCCGCGCTGGTGACCATGCCGTTGATCACGCCGGTGGCGAAGGCCTGCGGCACCTCGGACGCCTGCACCAGCGTCGGCGAGGCCTGGATCAGCGTCGCGAAGCGGTTGGTCATGGCGTTGAAGGTGCGGAAGCGGCTGCCCTTCAGCGCGTCCAGGCTGGTGATCGGCGCGTTGGAATAGAAGCCGCCCGGGGGCCAGGGCACGGTGTAGAGGGTCATCAGCCCGCTGCGCTGGAAGCGGGCCTCGATATAGGGCCGCGCCAGGGTCTGCAGCTTGGCCGCCGCCTCGTAGCTCGGCGCCAGCAGTGGGATGCCGTCGACCTCGAAGAAGGCGTCCTCGTTGCCATAGGCCGAGGACAGGATTTCTCCCAATTGCACCTGGCCGGACTGCACGCCGCGCTTGATCTGCGGCATCGGCAGCAGCGACTGGTTGGTGTGCAGCTGGATCGCCAGCTCGCCATTGGTCGCCTTCTGGATCTCCTCCACGAAGGCGCGGACATTCTTCGTGTGGAAGTTGGTGTCCTGGTAGGGCGTGGCGAACTGCCAGCGGGTCGCGGCCAGCGCCGGGCGGGCAAGGCTGCCCGCGGCGGCCATACCGGTTGCCATCAGAAGCGAACGTCGGGTGGGTTGCATGGTCCGGGCCCCTCACATCTATCGAGATGCGCAACTATTCCGGGGCTTCGCGGGGCCGACAAGCCGGGAACTGGCCCCCGACCCCCGGCTTCTGCGCCGGGCGGGCGCCATGCTGCTGATTCTTTGGGCAGGCGGGGTCCGCTTCTGCCTCCGCCTCCCGGCGCGCGTGATTGGTTTCGCGGGCGCAGCATCGCGACCGCCGCCCGAGTCACGCCGCCAGCGCGACTATCCGGCGGGCCAGGCCTGCAGCGCGGTGGCGACGATGCGGCGCAGCGCCTCCCGCCCGGCGCCGGACTTGGCCTGCACCGCCATGCCCTGGGCCACCGCCATGACATAGCGCGCCAGGTCGTCCGGATCGGCACCCGGCGGCAGCTCCCCGGCGGGCGCGGCGCGCAGCCGGTCGCCCAGCCGCGCCTCGACGGCGGCGCGGCGCCGGGCCAGCTCCTGCCGCACCGGGTCGGAGGCCTCGGAACAGGCCAGCGCGCCATTGACGCCGAGGCACCCCGCCGGCGTGTCCTGCCCCGACTGCGCATCGGCGAAACCGTAGAGCAGGCCAGCCACCGCCTCCCGCGCCGGCCGGCGCAGCATCGCCTCCGCCATGAAGCCCATCACGCCGCTCTCGTAGCGGTCGAGCGCCTTGCGGAACAGCTCCTCCTTGTTGCCGAAGGTGGCGTAGAGGCTGGGGCGGGTGATGCCCATCGCCTCCGTCAGGTCGGTCAGCGAGGCGCCCTCGTAGCCCTGACGCCAGAACACCTCCAGCGCCTGGCCCAGCGCCTGGTCGGGGTCGAATTCGCGCGGGCGGCCCATCGGTCCCAGTGTCCTTCCTGCTGCGGCGGCTGGATGACTAGCCACCTTGACGGCTGCGGTCCAGAACCATACCACCCGGTACGAAACCGTGCGAGTCCTTCGTGCGGCGCTGATCCAGGACCCTGTCCGATGCCCATTCCGCTGCACACCGCCTCCACCGCGATCTTCCTGCGCGGCCTGACGACGCTGTCCACCCTGTTGCAGAAGGCCGAGGCGCATGCCGCCGCCGAAGGCCTGGCGCCGGAGGCGCTGATCCAGGCGCGCCTCGCCCCCGACATGCGCGACCTGGCCGCCCAGGTGCAGATGGCCAGCGATGCCGCCAAGGCCGGCGCCGGGCGCCTGGCCGATGTCGAGCGCCCCAGCTTCCCCGACACCGAGACCAGCTTCGCCGAGCTGCAGGCGCGCATCCAGAAGACCATCGACTATGTCCAGGGCATCGACCCGGCGGCGACCGAGGGCGGCGCCGAGCGCGCCATCACCCTGACCGTCGGTGGCCGCGACTACCACTTCACCGGCGCCGCCTATCTGACGCAGTTCGCCCTGCCGAATTTCTTTTTCCATGTCACCACCGCCTACGACATCCTGCGCGCCCAGGGCCTCAAGATCGGCAAGCTGGATTTTCTCGGGCCCTTCTAAACCGCTCACGACGCCGCGCGTTCCGGCAGGGCATCCCCCTTCCGGAACGAACCGATGGCCGCCCCGCCCGCCTCCGC
>NZ_CACSJM010000235.1 GCF_902706185.1 Roseomonas sp. 18066
GGCAGAGTCAGACGTGTATAAGAGACAGGCCGTGCCCGGCGCCCCCTTCCCGGGCACGGCCGAGGCGGCGGAGAAGCTGGTGCGCACCGCGCTGACCGTCGAGGCGCGCGACGGCAAGCTGCATATCTTCTTCCCGCCGCTGGCCGAGCTGGAGCATTGGCTGGAGCTCTGCGCCGCGGTCGAGCGGACGGCGGCGAGCCTGGGGCGCAAGGTGGTGCTGGAAGGCTATGGCCCGCCCTCGGATCCGCGGCTGCTCAGCTTCTCGGTGACCCCCGACCCCGGCGTGATCGAGGTCAATATCCACCCCGCCCATTCCTGGCCCGAATACGTCGCCCGCACCGAGCAGCTCTATGCCCTGGCGCGGGAGGAAGGGCTGGCGGCCGAGAAATTCATGCTCGACGGCCGCCATGTCGGCACCGGCGGCGGCAACCACGTGGTCATGGGCGCCGACACGCCGGAGGAAAGCCCCTTCCTGCGCCGGCCGGACCTGCTGAAGTCGCTGCTCGGCTTCTGGCACAACCACCCGAGCCTGTCCTTCCTGTTCGCCGGCCTGTTCATCGGCCCGACCAGCCAGCATCCGCGCATCGACGAGGCGCGGCAGGATTCGCTGCACGACCTGGAGATCGCCTTCCAGCAGGTCCGCCCCTTCGAGACCGCGGCGCCCTGGGTCACCGACCGGCTGTTCCGCAACATCCTGTCCGACATGACCGGCAACACCCACCGGACCGAGTTCTGCATCGACAAGATGTACTCGCCCGACAGCGCCTCCGGCCGCCGCGGCCTGGTCGAGTTCCGCGCCTTCGAGATGCCGCCCAGCCCGCAGATGTCGGCGGCCCAGACCCTGCTGATGCGCGCCGCCCTCGCCGCCTTCTGGAAGACCCCCTATGAGCGGCGGCTGGTCCGCTGGGGCACCCGGCTGCATGACGACTTCATGCTGCCGCATTACGCCGAGCAGGATTTCTTCGACGCCATCGAGGAGCTGCGCAGCCTCGGCGCGCCGCTGGAGAAGGCATGGTTCGCGCCGCATTTCGCCTTCCGCTACCCGCTGCTGGGCGAGACCACGCTGCACGGCGTCGGCCTCGAGCTGCGCCATGCGCTGGAGCCCTGGCACGTGCTGGGCGAGGAGAGCAGCGGCACCGGCACCGCGCGCTATGTCGACAGCTCGACCGAGCGGGTGCAGCTGCGCGCCACCGGCCTGTCGCCGGAGCGGATGACGCTGGCGGTCAATGGCCGCGCCATCCCGATGGCGCCGACCGGGCGCACGGCCGAATTCATAGGCGGCGTCCGCTTCAAGGCCTGGGCGCCGCCCTCGGCGCTGCACCCGACCATCAAGGCCCAGGCGCCGCTGGTCTTCGAGCTGTGGGACCGCTGGACCGGCCGCTCCCTCGGCGGCTTCACCCACCACGTGGTGCATCCGGGCGGCCGCAACTACGAGCGCTTCCCGGTCAATGCCAACGAGGCGGAGGCGCGCCGCCGCGCCCGCTTCTTCCCGCTCGGCCATCGCCCCGGCGCCAGCCCCGCGCCGCTGCCGGTCGAGGCCCCGGAGCTGCGCCGGACGCTCGACCTGCGCCGTCTGGCGTGATACCGCGGGGCGGGTGAACGATGCCCCGCCCGATGAGATGGTCGATGGCCGTGGCCATGTGCGACCGCACTGGCGCGGCATCCTGGCTGCCTTTTCCGATCTGCCGCCCTCGCTGACGGCGGAGGCGGCGCCGCGCGGCAGCGCCGTGGCCGAGGCCGCCCGCCGCCTCGACCGTGCCTTCGAGGATGAAGGGGTGGGCGCGCTGCTGCCCGGCGCCGGCCGCACGGCCCGCGCCTGGCGCTGCGACCCGGTGCCGCTGGTGCTGCCGGCCGGCGAGTTCGCCGCGCTGGCCGCCGGGCTGGCGCAGCGGGCGCGGCTGCTGGAGGCCATGCTGCGCGACTTCTACGGCGAGCAGCGGCTGCTGGCCGAGGGGCTGGTGCCGCCATCCCTGGTCTTCGCCAATCCGAACTTCCTGCGGCCCTGCCGGAGCGCCGCGCATCCGCCGCGCCACCCCTTGCTGCACACCTATGCCGCCGACCTGATCCGCGGCCCGGACGGGCAGTGGCGGGTGCTGGCCGACCGCACCAGCCGCGCCGCCGGCATCGGCCATGCCCAGGAAAACCGGCGCATGCTGGGCCGCGTCCTGCCCAACCTGTTCCGTGGCCAGCAGGTGCAGCCGCTGCGCCCCTTCTTCGATTTCTGGCAGGACAGCCTGCAGCGCCTGGCGCCGCCCAAGGCGCAGAACGGCTCCGACAACGCCGCCGTCGCCCTGCTGACGCCGGGCGTCCACCACCCGCTGTGGTTCGAGCACGTCCTGCTGGCCAGCGAGCTGTCCTGCGCCCTGGTCGAGCCCGGCGACCTGACGGTGCGCGGCGGCGCGCTGTTCCTGAAGACGCTGAAGGGGCTGCAGCCGGTCGACGTGCTGCTGCGCCGGGTCGATGGCCGCAGCCTGGACCCGCTGGAATTCGGCGGCCCCGGCGCCGGCCATGGCCCCGGCGTGCCCGGCCTGCTGGACGCCATGCGCAACGGCGCCGTGCGCATCGTCAACGCCCCCGGCTGCGGCCTGGTCGAGGCGCCGGCGCTGGCGCCGCTGCTGCCGGCCCTGGCGCAGCGGCTGCTGGGGCAGAAGCTGGCGCTGCCGGCCATCGAATCGCACTGGCTGGCGCGGCCCGAGGCGCTGGCCATGCTGCGCCGCGCCCCGGGCGACTGGACCCTGCGCCCCGCCTTCGACGGCGCGGTGGCGGCGCAGGAGCTCGGCGCCCTGTCCGACGCGGCCCTGGCCGGGCTGCTGGCCCGCATCGCCGAGCGGCCGCAGGATTATGTCGCCAGCCGGCACATCGCGCCCTCGGTCGCGCCCAGCGCGGTGGGCGACGGGCTGGCGCCGCGCCCGGTGATCCTGCGCCTGTTCCTGGTGCAGGAGGGCGGCCAGTGGCGCGCCATGCCGGGCGGGCTGGCGCGCTCGCCCGAGCCCGGCGAGGGGCTGGGCGGCCGCCTGCCGCGCCAGGGCCTGGCCAAGGATGTCTGGGTGCTGAGCGAGGACGGCGCCCAGATCACCGGCCCCGCCGCCCTGCCGCTGCCGCCGCTGCCGATCCGCCGCGCCGCCGGCGCCCTGCCGTCGCGCGTCGCCGACAACCTGTTCTGGCTCGGCCGCTATGTCGAGCGGCTGGAGGGCGCGGCGCGGCTGATGCGGGCCGTGCTGGCCCGGATCGACCGCGGCCCGCTGCTGCCGCGCGAGCTGGCCGAGCTGGCGGCGCTGGCCGCGGCGCTGCGCCATGCGGGCCTGGCCGAGGCCGAGGACGTGCCCAATGCCGCCGCCCATTCGGCGCTGCAGGCCGCACTCTGGCGGGCGCTGCGCGAGGGCGGCAGCGTCGCCTGGCTGATGGCCGAGATCGGCCGGCTGGTCGAGGGCGTGCGCGACCGGCTGACCGGCGACATGCACACGCTGTTCTCGCTGCCGCTGCGCGCCATCCAGGTGCAGGCCGCCGCCCCGCAGCGCGGGCTGGCGGGGCTGGAGGAGCTGCTCGGCGGCATCCTGCGCTACAGCGCCGGGGTCGCGGGCGCGGCGGCCGAGAACATGGTGCGCGCCGGCGGCTATGCCTTCCTCGACCTCGGCCGCCGGGTCGAGCGTGGCCAGACCATCGCCGCCCAGCTCGGCTTCGCCCTTGCCCAGCCGGCCAGCCGGATCGAGGGCGGGCTGCGCCTGGCGCTCGAGCTCTGCGATTCCGTCATCACCTATCGCAGCCGCTACCTCGGCGTGCTGCAGCCGGCCCCGGCGCTGGACCTGGTGCTGGCCGATCCGGGCAATCCGCGCGGCCTGGGCTACCAGTTGGCCGCGCTGCGCCGCCGCCTGACCGACCTGGAGGGCGGCACCGAGGAAGGGCTGCTGCCGGCGGTCGAGGCGCTGATCGCGCGCGTCGAGGCGATCCCCCCGGCCCTGCTGGCGGTGGCCGACCAGGCCCAGGCGGCGGCCAGGATGGCGCCCGACATCGCGGCCCTGGAGGCCGAGATGGCCGCCATCTCGGACGCCATCGCCCGCCGCTTCTTCGCGCTGCTGCCGCCGGCGCAGACGCTGGGCGGCGAGACCGCCGCGGCCGAGCCCGCCGTGCTGTTCTGGGGTGCCGCATGAGGTGGCGCATCCGCCATGCCACCGCCTATCGCTATGCCGAGCCGGTGGATATCGCGACCCATATGCTGCACCTGTCGCCGCGCGCCCTGCCGCAGCAGCAGGTGCTGTGGGACAGCGTGGCCTGCGCGCCGGAGCCCGCCCGCGTCGCCACCGGCATCGACCATTTCGGCAACCGGGTGACCTGGCTGTTCCTCGACCGCGCCCATGCCCGCTTCGAGGTGGTGGCCGAGGCCGAGGTCGAGGTCGCCTTCCCGCCGCCGCCGCCGCTGGACACCTCGCCCGCCTGGGAGGAGGTGGCCCGCGCCGCGCTGCGCGACCCGGGGGCGGCCGAGTTCACCCTGCCCTCCCCCCTGCTGCCCGAGCATGGCGGGGCGCGCGACTACGCGCTGCAATCCTTCTGGCCGGGGCGGCCGCTGCTGGCCGGGGTGCTCGACCTCAATGCCCGGATCCGCCGCGACTTCACCTTCCGCGCCGGGGTGACCTCGATCGCCACCACGGTCGGCCAGCTGCTGGCCCAGCGCGCCGGGGTCTGCCAGGACTTCTCCCACCTGATGATCTGCGGGCTGCGCGGGCTGGGCCTGCCGGCGCGCTATGTCTCCGGCTATATCCGCACCCGGCCGCCGCCGGGCGCCGTGGCGCGGCTGGGCGCCGACCAGTCGCATGCCTGGGTCGGCGCCTGGCTGGGCCCCGGCCAGGGCTGGGTCGACCTCGACCCCACCAACAACCTGGTGGTCCAGGACGAGCATGTGGTGATCGGCTGGGGCCGCGACTTCAACGACATCTCGCCGCTCCGCGGCATCATCCTGGGCGGCGGGCAGCATGCGCTGGACGTCAGCGTGGACCTCTCGCCCGCCTGAGGCGGGGCCCATCGCGTGCCCCACCGCGCAACAGCGTGAAAGCAACCTCCGAGGGGGTCCGCGGGTTCTTGCTGCGGTGCCGTGGAACCGCGCGCGCCGCCCCGGCGAGCCCGGCCCGAAGGGGCACTCCAGGCTGGGCCGGACCGGAACGTCCAGGAGTACTGCGCCATGGCGGCCCCCAGCGCGCCCACGAAGCCCGCGTCGATGAACCTTCCAGGCCTGCTCGCGCCGCCGGGCCGCGACCTGGCGCTCGATGTCTGGCGCGGCGTCGCGCTGGTGACGATCTTCATCAACCACGTGTCGGGCAACGTGCTGGAGCAGTTCACCCACAAGAATTTCGGCTTCTCCGACGCGGCCGACCTGTTCGTCTTCTTCGCCGGCTACGCCGCCGCTTCCGCCTATTTCAGCAAGTACCTGGGCGACGAGAAGCTCAGTACCTCGCTGAACGTGCTCAGCCGCTCGGTGAAGCTCTACACCACGCATCTGGCGCTGGTGGTGGTCGGCGGCGCGGTCTTCGCCACCATGGCGATCAACAAGGGCGACCTCGGTCTGTTCTCGGTGATGGCGCTGGAGCCGCTGATGCTCGACCCGGCCGGCGCCCTGGTCGATGCGGTGACGCTGCGCTACCAGCCCGGCTTCCTCAACATCCTGCCGCTCTACTGCGTGCTGATCGGCACCCTGCCGCTGCTGATGGCGCTGGCCCAGCGCAGCATGGGCGCGGCGGTCGCGGCCTCCGGCGTGCTCTGGCTGGCGGCCGGCCTGACCGGGGCCAACTTCCCCTCCTATCCGATCCCCGGCGGCTGGTTCTTCAACCCGCTCTCCTGGCAGTTCCTCTTCGTGCTCGGCTTCGCCCTCGGCGCCCGGCGCAACCGGCTGGGCGCCGCCACCACCTACCGCCGCGGCTGGTGGTGGGCGGCGCTGGCCTATCTGCTGCTGGGGCTGGCGGTGACCAAGGGCACCGGCTTCCCCGAGGCCGGCTGGCTCGCCCCCCTGCCCGACTTCCTGACCGTGCCGGAGAAGCAGTTCCTTTCCGTGCCGCGCCTGCTGCACGTGCTGGCGCTGTGCTACGTCGTGGTGCATTCGCCGCTGCAGGCCTGGGCCCGCGACCTGCCGCGGCTGCACCCGCTGTCGATGATGGGCCGCCATTCCCTGCCGGTCTTCTGCACCGGCCTGGTGGTCAGCATCACCGGCGTCGCCTTCAAGCAGACCGGCTTCGACGGCGCGCTGTTCGACATCGCCTATGTCACCGCCGGCGTCGGCACCCAGGTGCTGGTGGCCGCGATGATGAGCGCCACCGAGAAGCGGCGCAGCAGCAAGCCGCCCACCGCCTCCCTGCCGGCGGCGGTGTGACGCCCGGCATGCGCGCAACCCTCCTCGCCGCCGCCCTGCTGGTCCCCGGGGTCGCCTGGGGCCAGACCGCCGCCACCCCGGTGGCCCCCAC
>NZ_CACSJM010000236.1 GCF_902706185.1 Roseomonas sp. 18066
CCCCAGACCCCCGCCGGGGTGATAGTATCACCCCGGACCCCGCCGTCAGTTGGCGCCTTGAAGCCACAGGCGGGACGCTGTCGGGATTATTATAACAATCGCCGCATGCGCCGGGGCGCTTCGGCTGCTTCGCGACGCGACGCAAAATGAATGTGGGGGCCTGGGGGCATTCAATGCCCCCAGATTCTTCTCTTCAAAATCGCTTCTCTAAAAAAGATCCAACTGCCTCCCTTCCCCAGGCAGCAGAGGCGCCGAGAACTGCGAGCAATCCAGCTCCGACCCGTCGCGTTTCTCCAGCCCCAGGCGGCGGGCGGCGATGCGGAAGCGGGTGGCCAGCATGTCGGCATAGGGCCCGGTGCCGGACATGCGCTGGGCGAAGTCGCTGTCATAGACGCGCCCCCCACGGGTCTGGCGCACCAGGGACAGCACTTTCTCGGCGCGGTCGGGCATGTGCTCGCGCAGCCAGTCCTCGAACAGCCCGGCGATTTCCAGCGGCAGGCGCAGCAGGACGTAGCCGGCGCGGGTGACGCCGCAGGCGGCGCCGCGTTCCAGGATGCGCTCCAGCTCCATGTCGTTGACCGCGGGGATCATCGGCGCGGCCAGCAGGGCGGTCGGGATGCCGGCATCGGCCAGCGCGCGCAGGGCGGCCAAGCGCCGCTCCGGAGTCGCGGCGCGCGGCTCCAGGATGCGGGCCAGCTTCGGGTCCAGCGTGGTCACCGACAGGCAGACGCGCACCAGGCGGCGCTCGGCCAGGCGCTGCAGGATGTCGCGGTCGCGCAGGACCCCAGCCGACTTGGTGACGATGGTCACCGGGTGGCCGAAGCGTTCCAGCACTTCCAGGATGGTGCGGGTCAGCTTCATCCGCCGCTCGATCGGCTGGTAGGGGTCGGTGTTGGAGCCCAGCGCGATCGGGCGCGGCACATAGCCGGGCTTGCGCAGCTCCTTCTCCAGCAGCGCGCCGACATCGGGCTTGAACAGCAGCTTGGTCTCGAAATCCAGGCCGGGGGACAGGCCCAGATAGGCGTGGCTCGGGCGGGCGTAGCAATAGACGCAGCCATGCTCGCAGCCGCGATAGGGGTTCACCGCGCGGTCGAAGCCGATATCGGGCGACGAGTTCCAGGAGATCGCCGAGCGGGCGGCGTCGCGGGTCAGGGTGGTGGGCAGCGGCGGCAGCTCGGCGAAGGCGTCTTCCAGCGTCTGCCAGCCATCGTCGAAGGCTTCCAGCGCCAGCCGGTCGAAGCGGACCGGCGGGTTGCTGGTGGCGCCGCGGCCTTTGCGCGCCCCCTCCAGCATGCTGGAGGCATCGGCGCGGATGCTGCCATCCGGCATGGCCAGTTCCCTTTCCGTTCGCGCCCTGACTCATTCGTCAGGGGCGTCCGGAAGTCAAGAACATCATGCGAACACGGCGGCCCGCCTCAGGGCGTGCGCAGCAGCCCGGCCAGGCTCTGCATGATCGCGGCCGTCGCGCCCCAGACGTAGTGCTGCTCATGCGGCCAGACGAAGAAATGGCGGCGCTCGCCTTTCCAGATGGCGCTGCGGCGTTCCGGCAGGGCCGGGTCCAGCAGCGGCGCCAGGTCGTATTCGAAGGCCTGCTCCACCTCGTCCGGCGCATTGACCAGGTTCAGCGGCGGGTCGAGCAAGGCGAGGATCGGCGTCACGTGATAGCCGGTGCCCGTCACATGCTCCGGCAGCCGGCCGAGGATGCGGGGCAGGCGGGGGTCGAGGCCCACCTCTTCCGCCGCCTCGCGCAGGGCGGCCTGCTCGGGGTTCTCGCCCGGCTCGATGCGGCCGCCGGGGAAGGCGACTTGGCCGGCATGGCTGGACAGCCGGGCGGCGCGCAAGGTCAGCAGCAGGGTCGGCTGCGGATGCAGCACCACCGGCACCAGCACGGCGGCGGGGGTGCCCTGGGCGGCGACGGTCATCGCCGCGGCGCGGGCGAGTCGCGCCGGGTCGGACAGGCGCCGCACCACCTCGGCCGCGTCCAGCGGCGCGGCGACGGGGACCGGAAGGCCGGCACTCACGAGGCGAAGCTCACTGGGCCAGCGCCGCCTGGCCCGGAACCTCGTCGATCGGGAAGAAGATGCCCTCGCTCCAGACGCCCAGCACCTCGCGGCCTTCGAGCGTCTCCGGCTCGGCCATGGCCACCAGCTCGTAGAAGGTGGCGCGGTTGATGCGCGCCTCGAGTCCCGGCCGCACCATCACATAGGGCCGCGGCTCGCGGGAGCGGCGGTCGATCTCGACCCGGATCGGGTGGTCGGCGTCGGCGGTGACCATCTCGTCCAGATTGGTGCGGAAGGTCAGGCATTGCCGGCCTTCGCAGCGGCGCCAGAACACCTCGACGGCGATGAAGGGCGCGTCCTCGACGGTGATCGAGCCGCGCTCGGCCGGCGTCTCCAGCCAGTAGCTGCCATCGGCCTCGCGCTGCAGCACGGAGGCGAAGAGGCAGACGAGCTCCTTCCGGCCGATCGGGCTGCCCTGGTAGTGCCAGGTGCCGTCGCGGGCGATGCGCATGTCGAGCGCGCCGCATTCATGGCGCGGTCGCGGAGGGCCGCCCGGCTTGGCCTTCGGCTTCGGCGGCGGCGCGGCGGCCCCCTGCGTGCACAGGTCTGGCTTCTGAGCCTGCGTGCGCAGGCAGGTGCCATTTTCCATCGCAGATTGTTTCAATGCTTCGTCCATGCGCCCGGTGGTCATAGGCTTCCCCAAGTGTCGCTCCTGGCAGAAGGGGCGGGCTGGCCTTCACAGGCCGGCTTCCCATATCCGATCTATATAAGGAGGCGCAGAGGCATGGTTGAAGTGGCAGACCCCACGGATCCGAACTTGCTGGTGGCCGAGGTCGAGGCGCTGGGCCTCCGGCTGGCGCGAGTCCGCCAGGCCGTGGGTCGCGTCATCTTCGGCCAGCCCGAGGTGGTGGAGCAGGTGCTGATCACCATCCTGTCCGGCGGCCACGTCCTGCTGGTGGGCGTCCCCGGCCTGGGCAAGACCCGGCTGGTGGAGACGCTGGGCACCGTGCTGGGCCTGGCCGAGAGCCGGGTGCAGTTCACCCCCGACCTGATGCCCGCCGATATCCTGGGCAGCGAGGTGCTGGAGGAGGCGGCCGACGGCAAGCGCGCCTTCCGCTTCATCAAGGGCCCGGTCTTCTGCCAGCTGCTGATGGCCGACGAGATCAACCGCGCCTCGCCCCGCACCCAGTCCGCCCTGCTGCAGGCCATGCAGGAGAAGAAGGTGGCCATGGCGGGGCATGTCCATACCCTGCCGGCGCCCTTCCATGTGCTGGCGACGCAGAACCCGATCGAGCAGGAAGGCACCTATCCGCTGCCGGAGGCGCAGCTCGACCGCTTCCTGCTGGAGGTCGAGGTCACCTATCCGGACGAGGCGGCCGAGCGCGCCATGCTGCTGGCGACCACCGGCGCCGCCGAGGCGCGCGCCGAGCCGGCGCTGACGGGGGCCGAGCTGCTGGCCGCCCAGGCGCTGATCCGCCGCATCCCGGTGGGCGAGCAGGTGCTGGATGCCATCCTGAAGCTGGTGCGCGGCGCCCGGCCGGAAAGCGCCATCCTGCCCGCCGTGCGGCAGCACCTGGCGTGGGGCCCCGGGCCGCGTGCCGCCCAGGCGCTGATGCTGGCCTGCCGCGCGCGCGCCGTGCTGGACGGCCGCCTGGCGCCGAGTGTCGAGGATGTGATCGCGCTGGCCGAGCCGGTGCTGCGCCACCGCATGGCGCTGAATTTCTCGGCCCGCGCCGATGGGGTGAAGCTCGGCGATGTGATCGACGCGCTGAAGGCGAGCCTTGGCTAGGCCGGGGGCAGCCACCCCCCCCGCCGGCGCCGCCGAGACCGCCTCGCCGGCCACCGCCGCGCTGCGGGCGACGGCGCTGGGCAGCCGCCTGCCGCCGCTGGTGGTCGCCGCCGAGCGCGTCGCCACCACCGTCATGCAGGGCGTCCATGGCCGCCGCCGCGCCGGCCAGGGCGATGCCTTCTGGCAGTTCCGCCCCTATCTGGCGGGCGATGCCATCGGCCGCATCGACTGGCGGCAGAGCGCCAAGTCGGACCGGCTCTATGTCCGCGAGACCGAATGGGAGGCGGCGCAGAGCGTCGCCCTGTGGCGCGACGCCGGCCCCGGCATGGCCTGGCGCGGCGGCGCCGACCGGCCGGAGAAGGGCGAGTGCGCCACGCTGCTGCTGCTGGCGCTGGCCAGCCTGCTGCTGCGCGGTGGCGAGCGGGTGCGGCTGCTGGGCGCCCGCCGCGCCTTCGCCGGCCGCGGCGCGCTGCCGGCGGTGGCCGACATGCTGGGCCGCCACACCCCGCCGCCGGCCGATGAATCGCTGCCCCGCCATGCCCGCGCCGTGCTGATGGGCGACTTCCTGGCGCCGCTGGAGGAGACCCGCGCGGCGGTGGCGGCGCTGGCCGGCCGCGGCGTGCGCGGCCATCTGCTGCAGGTGCTGGACCCGGCGGAGGAGACGCTGCCCTATGCCGGCCGCGTCCGCTTCGAGGGGATCGGTTCCGCCGAACCCGCGCTGCTGTTACCGCGCGTTGAGGGCGTTCGTGCTTTGTATGCGGAACGGCTGGCGGCGCATCGGGCGGGGCTGTCGGCCATCGCCGGCGCCGCTGGCTGGTCCTTTGCCACCCACCGCACCGACACGCCGCCGGAATCGGCGCTGCTGGCGCTGTGGCAGGCGCTGGCGCCCGCCTGAGATGCCCAGCTGAGATGCCCGCTTGAGATGGAAGAAAGGAACGGCAGCGCATGACCAGCCTGGGTCCGATCGGCTTCGTCGTCCCCTGGCTGCTGCTGGCGCTGCCGGCCCTGCCGCTGATCTGGTGGCTGCTGCGGGTCACGCCGCCGGCGCCGCGCCGCCAGGCCTTCCCGGCGCTGCGCCTGCTGCGCGACCTGCCGGCGCCCGAGGAAACCCCGGCCCGCACGCCCTGGTGGCTGCTGCTGCTGCGCCTGGCCGCCGCCGCGCTGATCGTCATCGGCCTGGCCCGGCCGGTCTGGGGGCCGGGGGCGGCGAGCTCGGGCGACGGGCCGCTGCTGCTGGCGGTGGATGACGGCTGGGCCAGCGGCGCCGACTGGCCGGCGCGCATGGCCGCGGCGCAATCCGCCCTCGACGGCGCCGCCCGGGCCGGCCGCCGCGCCGCCCTGCTGGCCACCGCCCCGGCCGAGGATGGCAGCCCGCCCCGCCCCACCGCGCTGATGCCGGCCGAGGAATTGCGCGCCCGCCTGGCCGCGCTGCGGCCGAAGCCCTGGGCGCCCGACCGCGCCGCGGCGCTGGCCGGCCTGACCGACTGGCGCCTGATGAACGGCGACTCTTTTTCGACTTTCTATGTTGCCGACAACACCGAGCATCAGGCGCAGGGCGACGCCTTCACGCCGCTCGCCGCCGCCCTGGCCCAGGGCGGGGCGCTGACGCTCGCCCAGGCGCAGGGCCGCCCGGCCCGGCTGCTGCTGCCGCCACGCGCCGAGCCCGACCGGCTGCACCTGGCGCTGCGGCAGACGCCGGCGACCCTGCCCTCGACCGTCGCGGTGCTGGCCCGCACCGGCGATGGCCGCGCCCTGGCCCGGGCCGAGATCCCGGTCGCCACCGGCGCCGATACGGGCGAGGCCGCGCTGGACCTGCCGATCGAGATCCGCAACCAGATCACCCGCCTGGAGATCGAGGGCGAGGAAAGCCCCGGCGCCGCCGTGCTGCTGGACGAGCGGTTCCGCCGCCGCCCCGTCGGCATGCTGGGCCCGGCCGAGCAGGGCGCCACCACGCCGCTGCTGGGCCCGCTCTACTACCTGGACCGGGCGCTCGCCCCCTTCGCCGAGCTGCGCCAGGGCAGCGTCGCCCAGCTGCTGTCGCGCCAGCTGGCCGTGCTGGTCCTGGCCGACCGCCCCCTGGCCGAGGGCGAGGAGCGTGCGGCGCTCACCCGCTGGGTCGAGGAAGGCGGCACGCTGATCCGCTTCGCCGGCCCGCGCCTGGCCGAGAACCCCGACCCGCTGCTGCCCGTGCGCCTGCGCGCCGGCGAGCGCCAGCTGGGCGGGGCGCTGTCCTGGGAGAAGCCGCAGCCGCTGGCGCCCTTCGCCGACAGCTCGCCCTTCGCGGGCCTCGCCGTGCCCGCCGAGGTCACCGTCGCCACCCAGGTCCTGGCCGAGCCCGGCCCGCTGCTGTCCGACCGCAGCTGGGCGCGGCTGGCCGACGGCACGCCGCTGGTCACCGCCGCGACGCGCGGCGCCGGCCGGGTGGTGTTGTTCCATGTCACCGCCAATGCCGAATGGTCGAACCTGCCGCTGTCGGGGCTCTATATCGCCATGCTGCAGCGGGTGATCGCGCTGTCCTCCGGCGTCGCCGGGGCGGAGGGCGAGGCGCCGCTCGCGCCCATCGAGACGCTGGACGGCTTCGGCCGCCTCGGCCCCGCCCCGGGCTTCGCCGGCGCCATCCCCGCCAACCGTTTCGCCGAGACCCGCCC
>NZ_CACSJM010000237.1 GCF_902706185.1 Roseomonas sp. 18066
CGCCGAGACCGCCGCCGCCCGCCAGGCCCAGGCCACCCAGCCCGATGCCGGACTCCAGATGCTGGCCGGCCCCGGCCTCGCCGCCTGGCTGCCCCGCGGCGAGGCGATGCGCGAACGCATGGCGACCGAAGCCCGCCTGGCCGAAGCCGCCGCCGAAGAAGCCCGCCGCGCGGTGACCCAGGCGCGGACCAACGAACGGGTGGTGGAACTGGCCCGGGAAGCGCGCGAAGCCGAGGAAGAAAAACGCCTGGGGCGGAAGACGCAGGCAGCCTTGGATGAGATGGCTTCTCGGAAGAAAAATCCAGGGTAAGGCCAGGGGAATGAATTCCCCTGGACCCCTTCTTTTTTCTGATCACCGGCCGTTTGCTGACCAGCACTTCAACAAAATCGACACCCGGGCATCATGGCGGGACGCCGCTCGCCGACAGGTCGCGCTGCGGCTGGGCCGTTTCACGTCCCGTCCCCACGTGGACACGGCAGTCTGACAGAAAAAAGATGGGGGTTCGGGGGAATTCATTCCCCCGACCTACCCGACCCTTTGCTTCAGGCTGCCCTGTTCCCCTTCATCCGCCACACGAGAGCGATGATCTCCGCCACCGCCTGGAAGTGTTCCGCCGGGATCTGGGCGCCGTCGTCGAGCTTGTACAGGGCGCGTGCCAGGGGGGGGCTTGGGATGATGGGGATGCCGTGCTTGTCGGCTTCGGCGCGGATGCGCATGGCCAGCGCGTCGACGCCGCGGGCGACGATGCGGGGTGCGGCGTCGACGCCGCGGACATAGGCCAGGGCGACCGAGTAGTGGGTCGGGTTGGTGACGATCACCGTCGCCTTCGGCACTTCGGCCATCATGCGCTTGCGGCTGCGGCTGCGGGCGATCTGCTTGCGGCGGGCGCGGAAATGCGGGTCGCCCTCGCTTTCCTTCATCTCGTCCTTCACCTCCTGCAGCGTCATCCGCATCGACTTCATGTGCTTGAAGTGGACGATGGCGAAATCGGCGAAGGCGACGACGGCGAAGGCGGCCACCGCATAGCTCAGCAGCCTGGTGATCAGGCTGAGCGCGAGGCCCGCCAGCTCCTCGGGCGGGCTGGCCAGGGTGCCGGGCAGCAGCGCCAGCACGTCGCCGGAGACCCACCACATGGCCAGGCCGCAGGCCAGCAGCTTGATCAGGGCGCGGCCGAGCTCCATCAGCCCCTGCGGGCCGAACAGGCGCTTGATGCCGGTGTGGGGACTGATCTTGCTGGGCTTCGGCACCAGCGCCTTGGCGTTGATCAGGCCGCGCGTCTGCACCAGCGTGGCGATGACGCCGGCGGCGGCGGCGAGGCCCGCGCAGCCGAAGACCAGGGGCGCGGCGCGGCTCAGCAGGTCGGGCGCGGCGGCTTCCCATTGCAGGGTGTGGGTCTGGCTGAACAGCCCGCGGCAGGCCTCGACCAGCTGGCGGCCGAGCGAGGGGCCGAGGAAGGACAGGGCCACCGCGCCGCCGCAGAGGCTGGCCAGCTGCACCGCCTCGCGGCCGAGCGGGACCTGCCCGCCTTCGCGCGCGCGGCGCAGCCGTTGTTCGGAGGGGTCGTGTGTGCGGTCTTCGGCATCCGCCTCGCTGCTGCCGCCCTGCTCGGCCATGGCTCAGCCGAGCCCGGGCAGCAGCATGAAGGCGGCGCGGGCGGCCTCGGCCCAATGCGCCAGCAGCGCGGGCAGGATCAGCGCCAGCAGGGCGACGCCGGCCAGGGTCTGGGCCGGGGCGGCCAGGATATAGACCTGGGCCTGGGGGGCGACGCGCGCCAGCAGGCCGCTGCCCATCTGCAGCAGCAGCGAGAGCAGCAGCAGCGGCGCGGAGAGGCGCAGCGCCAGGGTGAAGCTGGCGGCGGTGGCGGCGGCGACCATCTCGGCGGCGCCGCCGAGGGCCAGCGGGCCGCCGGCCGGCAGCACCTCGTAGCTTTCGGCCAGCGCCCGCAGCGGGATGGCGTAGAGGCCGGTGGTCAGCACCAGCACGGTGCCGGCCATGCCGAGGAAGCGGCCGATGGCGGTGCCGCCCGAGCCCACGGTCGGGTCCGGCGTCAGCACGCTGGCCAGGCCGATGAAGAAGCCGATGGTCTGGCCGGCGATGGTCAGCGCGAAGACCATCAGCCGCGCCAGCCAGCCGAGCCACAGGCCGATGGCCAGCTCGGTGCCGACCAGCTGCAGGGTGGCGGCGATGGTCTCGGGCTCGCGCGGCAGCACTGCCTCCAGCCCGGGCAGCAGCAGGGCGACGACGGCCAGGGCGAGGGCCAGGCGGATGCTGGACGAGACCTCGGTCTCGCCGATGCCGGGCAGCACCATGCCGCAGGCGCCGACGCGGCACATCACCAGCACCGCCTGGAAGGCCAGGTGCGGCAGCGCCTCGAGGAATTCCGCGGCGTTCACCGCACCCCGCCGAGCGCCACGATCTGGTCGAACAGCCCCTCGGTGAAGCCGCGCATCACGGCGATCGCCGCCGAGCTGCCGAACATCAGCGCCAGGCCCAGGGCCAGCATCTTGGGGACGAAGGCGAGCGCCGCCTCCTGCACCTGGGTCAGCGCCTGCAGGATGGCGACCGCCAGGCCGACGACCAGCAGGATGCCCAGCAGCGGGCCGCCGATCATCAGGCAGGTCCACAGCGCCTGCTGCCCTGCCACGGCGATGGCATCGCTTTCCATCTCGACCGCCTCCTGCGGCAATGACGGCCGGATCTTCCGGCCCCTGGGCACTGCGGTGGATCGGGGGTGCCGCTCAGAGCGGCATGCGCATCACTTCCTGGTAGGCGGCGACGACGCGGTCGCGCAGCGCCACCGTCGTCTGCAGGGCGAGCTCGGCGCGGGAGACGGCGAGCACCACGTCGGTCACGCCGACGGTGCCGTTGATCGCGCCGGTGGAGGCGGTGTCGGCGGCGCGGGTGGTGTCGACGACATTGTTGACCGCGCGCTCCAGCATGGCGCCGAAGCTGCCGCCGGCGCCGCCGAGGCCACCCATGGCGCCGCCCAGGGCGCCACCGGTCGCGCCGGTGCTGCTGCTCTCGCTGCCGCTGCCGATCTGGGCGGCGGCGCGATAGGCGTTGAAGGCGGCGGAGCCGGTCAGCGGGGACGTGCTCATCCGCGCAGCGCCTCGATGGTCCGCAGCAGCATGGAGCGGGTGGTCTCGAGCACGGAGAGGTTGGCGCTGTAGCTGCGCTGCGCCTCGCGCATGTCCATCATCTCGACCATGCTGTCGACATTGGGCGTGCGGACATAGCCGCGGGCATCGGCGGCCGGGTGGGCCGGCTCGTAATGCTCGGGGAACTCGCCCTGCTGGGTGCCGACGCGGCTGGCCTGCACCGTCGAGACGCCGAGGGCGCGGTCGAGATGGTTGGTGAAGGTCACCGTCTTGCGGCGATAGGGGTCGGCCCCCGGGCTCTGCCCGGTGGTGTCCTGGTTGGCCATGTTCTCGGCCGTCACGCGAAGCCGCGTCGACTGCGCGGCCATGCCGGCGGCGGAGACGCTGAGGGCGCGATCGAGATCCATCGAATTCCCCTAAGGAGACTGGAAGATCAGCCGTTGCGGCCGAGGGCGCTGCGGAACAGGCCGACCCAGCTGCGATGCAGGCCGAGCGCCAGGGAATGCGCCTGGTCGGTCTCGGCGACCTTCAGCGCCTGCTGGTCGAGCGACACGGCGTTGCCGTCGGGCTTGCGCTCGGCATTGTTGCGGTCCTTGCGGGCGCGCGGATCGGCGGTGGTCGCGAGGTGCCGCTCATCGGTGCGCGCCATCGCCGTGCCGCCGCCGCCGGCCCGCTCCAGCGCCTGGGCGAAGGGGGCGAGGTCCTGCGGCTGGTAGCCGGGCGAATTGGCATTGGCGATGTTCTGCGCCAGCACGCGCTGGCGCTGGTCCAGCCAGTGGAGCTTCTGGCCGGCAAGGGCGAGAGGATCGGTCGAACGCTGGCTCATGCCGCCTTGTCGCCCCGGATTGCGGCCGAGATGTTAACCGCTGGTTCTGGGTGCAAGAGGACCCCGAGAAGAGCCCGGGGTGATGCGGCTAAGCCACAGCGAAAGCTGGTCTTTTAGGCGCGTGATCGTTGGAGGCTGGAACAGCCTCCGACGTTGATCACCCGCCCCTCAACGCAGCGTCTGCAGTTCCTTGGACAGCGCCCGGCTGAGCGCGACCTCCTGGCGCAGCCGCTGCAGCTCGGGCGTGCCGGCGCTGGCGGGCGGCGCGGTCAGGGTCGCGAAGGCGTCGCCCAGCGGGCCGCCGGCCATGCGCCCGCCATAGCTGTCGCGCAGCTGGGCGATGCGCGCCTCGTCGCCGGCCAGCGTCCGGAAGGCGGCCAGCCGCAGCAGCAGCTGCCGCTGCGCCGGGTTCAGCGCGGCCGGCGCCGCCGGCACCAGCGCCGCGGCATGGGCGGTCAGCGCATCGGCCGCCCCCGCCCAGTCCTGCTGCGCCGCCAGCAGGTCGGCCAGCCGCGCCGCACCCGCCGGGCCCATGTTGCGCAGCGCCACGGTCGCCTGGGTCAATTGCCCCGACAGCGCCAAGGCGCGCGCCTCGGCCATGCTGCGGCGCGGCCGGTCGCCGGGCTCCAGCGCCGCCTCGGGCAGCGCCTGGATGACGGCGAGCGCCTTCTCGCCCTCGCCGGCGGCGACCAGCAGCTCGGCCAGGCGCAGGTTGATCGGCGCCGGGCGGTCGCTCTTCAGCGCCGCCTTGCGCAGCAGCGCGGCGGCCGGGTCCCAGAGGTCGAGCGCCGCCAGCCCCTCGGCGATGCGCAGCGCCGCCGCGTCCAGCCGCGGGCCCTGCGGCAGCTGCGCCTGGCGCTGGTCGTAGAATTGCGCCGCCTCGATCACCGGGGTCTTGGGGTCGAGCAGCACGCCCAGCAGCGCCTCCGACGTCTGGCCCTGCACCCGCTCGGCGGCGTCGGGGAACAGGGTCGCGGTCTCCTCCAGCAAGGCGAGCGCGCTCTCGTGCTGGCCGGCCTGCTGGTACAGCTCGGACGAGCGCAGCCGCCGGTTCAGCTCGCGGGTGTCGCCGCGCCAGCCGGGAATGGCGGCCTCCAGCATGGCGGCGGCAGCGCCCGGGTCGAGCTTGCCGGTGGCCAGGCCCAGCTCGGCGATGCGGCCGCGGGCGCGGTCGCGGATGTCGCGATCGCGGCCCTCGGTCAGCTTCTCATAGGCGGCGAGCGCCGCGTCGTTCTCGCCTCTGGCCTCGGCCAGGCGGGTGCGGGCGAAGACATGGGCGGGCGTCTCGCCGGGGGCCTCGTCCAGCAGGGCGGCGGCGTCGCGCTGGGCGCCGGCCTCGATCAGGGCGCGGGCCACGCGCGGCACCAGCCGGTCGCGCAGCGCCTTCGGATAGGTCACCAGCAGCGGCGCGTTGCGGGCGAGCGCCGCGGCCAGCTCGGTCGACGGCGTGCCCTCCCCCAGCGCGTCGAGCCGCGCCAGCGCCTGCCAGAAGGCGGGCTCGCCGTCGCGCGGCAGGCGGGGATCGGCCAGCGGCGCCAGCGATTCCTCGCCGCGCCCGGCCATCAGCGCGCCGGCGCCGATCAGCATCAGCGCGCGCTTGTCGCCGGCGATGCGCGGATCGTCCTCGGTGGCGAGCTGGGCCAGGGCCTGGGCCTCGGCGCCGAGGCCGAGCGCCAGCAGCACCTGCGCCAGGTCGAGGCGCAGCGCCGCGCGGGACTGCGGCGGCGCGTTCATCAGCTGGGCGAAGAGGTCGCGGCGGCGTTGCAGCAGCTCGGCCGGCGGCCGGTCCGGCAGGTCGAGCACGCGGGCCATCTGCGCCCCCACCTCGCCCAGATGGCCGGGGATCGGGCCGATGGCCAGCGTGCCGCGCGAGGCCAGCGGCACCGCGAAGCCCTCGCGCACCGTGCGCAGCGCGACCGAGGGGTCGCGGATCGCCAGCGCCACGCCATGATCGGTCGGCAGCAGGTCGAAGGGAGAGAAACTCTGGCCGACCGGCAGGGCGCGGGCCGGGGCGGCGAGCAGGCCGAGCAGCAGCAGCCCGCCGGTCTCGCGGTCGGGCACGGCGACGACGCGGCCCGGCTCCTCGACGCGCAGCAGCAGGCGGGGCGCGGCGCCCTCCTCCTGGTCGACCAGGATGCGGGCCGGGCGCGGGCCGTTGGGCGGGACGATCTGCCAGATGCCGTCGGCGTCGCGGCGCAGGCCGGGGATGCCGCCGCCGGGCACCAGCGGCAGGCGCAGCACGGCGGCGCCGGGCACCTCCATCAGCTCCAGCCGGGCCAGCGCCGGCGACAGGCGGCGCAGCACGGCCAGGTCGATCGGGCGGTTGTCGTCGAAGGCGATGATCAGCGCGCCGCCGCGGGCCAGGGCGGCGGCGGCGACCGAGCGGCCAAAGGGCAGCGGGA
>NZ_CACSJM010000238.1 GCF_902706185.1 Roseomonas sp. 18066
GGATCGCGGCGGGGTGGGCGGTTCGCGGGCTGGAGTCTTCTTTCTTCGCCCGCGACCGGCTGGTGGTCGTGGTGCCGCCGGATCGGGTGTTGGTTGAGCCAGTGTCGATTGCCGCGCTGGCGGGCGAAAGCTGGATCGGGCTGGCAGAGGGCAGCGCGCTGCAGGAGCATCTGGCCGCGCAGGGGGTGCCGCGGCTGCGGCTGCGCCTTGGCGGGTTGGATGCCGTGTGCCGGGCCGTGGCGGCCGGCGGCGGGGTCGCCGTGGTGCCTGAAGTCGTCGCCCGCCGGTTTTCGGTCGGGGTCGTTGCATTGCTTGACGACTGGGCCGTGCGCGAGTTGTTCGTGGTCGCGCGGTCGGTCGCTGGCCTCAGCCCTGCTGGTCTGGCCTTATGGCGCCAACTGACGGAAGGGGCCTGGGGAAACTCAGTTTCCCCAGACTCTTAGGCTTGCTTCAGCTCGATCAGGCTGCCGCGGATCTTCCGCCCGCGGCGGATGCGGTCTTCGATGAAGTTGGCTTCGCCCCAGCGGACGGCGCGGCCCAGGGCGTGGGCGTCTTCCGAGAAGCGCGCCAGCATTTCCAGCAGCGCCTCGCGGTTGTTGAGGAAGACGTCGCGCCACATGTCGACGTCGCTGGCGGCGATGCGGGTGAAGTCACGGAAGCCGGAGGCGGCGAATTTCAGCACCTGCTCGCGGGTTTCCTGGGCCAGGTCATCCGCCGTCGAGCAGATGGTGAAGGCGATCAGGTGCGGCAGGTGGGAGACGATGGCGACCACCTTGTCGTGGGTGGTGGGGTCCATGGTCTCGATCATGGCGCCGGCGCGGCGCCAGAGCTCTGCCACTTTCTCCTGCGCGGCCGGGCTGCCGTAGTCGCCGGGGGTCAGGATGACGTAGCGGCCCTGGAACAGGGTCGAAAAACCGGCGTCGGGGCCGGAATGCTCGGTGCCGGCCATGGGGTGGCCGGGGACCAGATCGACGCCCTCGGGCAGCAGGGGCAGCAGGTCGCGCAGGACCGAGCCCTTGGTGGAGCCGGTGTCGCTCAGCACCGCGCCCGGGGCCAGGTGGGGGGCGATCTGCGCCATGACGGCGGCGAAGCTGCCGACGGGGGTGCAGAGGATGACGGCGTCGCAGCCCTTCACCGCCGCGGCGGCGTCGACCTCGACGACATCGGCCAGGTCGAGCTCCCGCAGGCGGGCGGCGACGCCGACGCCGTGGTCGCAGGCGACCAGGGTGCGGGCGATGTCGCCGCGCTCGCGGGCCATGCGGGCCAGCGAGGAGCCGATCAGGCCGAGGCCGATCAGGCAGAGGCGGTTGAAGAGCGGCTCTGCCATTCCAGCCTCAGGCGAAGGCGTCGATGACGAGCTGGCATTCCTCGGCGTCGCCGATGGTGATGCGCAGGCACTGGGGCAGGCCGTAGCCGGTCATGCCGCGGACGATCAGGCCCTTGGCCTTCAGCTTCGCGTCGGCCGCCTTGGCGCCATCCGCCGTGCCGAAGTCGACCAGGATGAAGTTGGTCTGGCTGGGCTGGACCTGGTGGCCGGCGGCGGTGATGGCGGCCGAGACGCGGCCACGCCACTCGGTGTTGTGGGCCACGCATTTCTCGACCCAGCCTTCCTCGCCGAGGGCGGCGACGGCGGCGGCCTGGCTGGCGGCGGCGACGTTGAAGGGGCCGCGGACGCGGTTCAGCGTGTCGACGATGTCGGCCGGGGCGTAGCCCCAGCCCACCCGCATGCCGCCAAGCCCAAAGATCTTGCTGAAGGTGCGCAGCATGATGGTGTTGCCGGCAGAGTCCACGATCGCCGCACCCGCGTCATAGCCCGGGGTGGTGACGTATTCGGCATAGGCGCTGTCGAGCACCAGCAGGATGTCGTCGCGCAGCCCGGCGCGCAGGCGGACCATCTCGGCCTCCGGCAGCAGGGCGCCGGTCGGGTTGTTCGGATTGGCGATGAAGACGATGCGGGTGCGCGGGCCGACGGCGGCCAGCATGGCGTCGATATCGGCGAAGCCGTCCTTCTCGGCGACCTTCAGCACGCGCGACCCGGCATAGCGGCCGGCGATGTCGTACATCATGAAGCCATAGGCCGACATGATGATCTCGGTGCCCTCGCCGCCATAGGCCAGGCAGAGATGGGCGATCAGCTCGTCCGAGCCGTTGCCGCAGACGATGCGGGCCGGGTCCAGGCCCCAGCGGCGGCCGAGCGCCTCGCGCAGGGCGGTGGCACCGCCGTCGGGATAGCGATGGGCGTCGCGGGCGGCGCGGGTGATCGCCTCGATGGCGGCCGGCGGCGGGCCGAAGGCGCCCTCGTTGGAGGAGAGCTTGATGATGCGGTTGACGCCGGGGATCTTCGACTCGCCGCCGACATAGGGCTCGATCGAGAGGATGGTGGGGCGCGGCAGCACGGTCATCGGGCTTATTCTTCCGGCTCGGGCTCGGCATAGGCGCCGAGGATCTGCAGGCGGGGGAAAGGCAGGCCGGCCAGGCGCGGATCCTCCTCGGCGAGGAAGCCCTCCACCTCGACCAGGGCCATCGGCGTCGGCGCGTCGCGGCGGATCATCCAGCGCGGCGGCAGGCCGACGCCGGTGAGCGCCGCGGCGATGCGGGCGCGGGACTGCTCGGGCTCCGGCTCGATGCGCAGCAGGCTGCGGTCGCGCCCCGTCGCGTCGGGGACGAGGGCCGCCACGGCATAGGCCTCGGGCGCGGCCAGCACCGCCTCGGCGGCGCCATTCGGCTCGGGCGGCGCCAGGAAGGGCAGGCCCGCGACGATGCGCAGCCGCGGCGTCTCCATCTGGGTCCACCAGGCGGCCTCGGGCTTCTCGCCATCCTGCGGCGCCGGCAGCACGGCGACGGCGGCCTCGCCGGAGGCGACGCTGGCCAGGGCGCGGTTGGTGGTGGCCTGCAGCTTCAGCGGCGTCAGCAGGCCGAAATGGGCGCGGGCCAGGCGAACGCTGGCCGAATCGGCATTGCCCTCGCCCTGCACCGCGGCCACCGCGAAATTGCCCTGCTGCGCCAGGGAGGAGGCGATGACCTCCCGCCACAGGCGGAACAGCGCGGCGCGTGGCAGGGCGCCCTGGTGGCGGGCCAGCAGGCGGCGCAGGATCAGCGCCTCCCGCCCGGGGCGGAAGGTGGCGGCGCCGCCCTTCACCCGGCTGGCGGCCATATGGGCGACGATATCCGCCCGGCGCATCAGCAGGTCGTGCAGCGAATCGTCGATCCGGTCGATCTCGACGCGCAGGGAGGCCAGGTCGGGGGGGGTGATGTCGGGCATGGCGGAGGGCCAGCTTTAGAGCGGTGTCGGGCCGCCGCCAAGCCACAAGCGCGGCCCGAAAGCGAGCTGAGGCGCGACTTTCCGGGGCTTGCCTTTGCCGCATCGGGGTTACGCGGCTCTTTTTCGCAGCGCAATATTTTCGCGAGAACCGGCCGGCATGGACCTGGCGGGCGGTGCCGCCTATGTCTGGCGGCCGATCGACCAAGGCGGAGCCGAGCCGTGAGCGAGACCCCGGGCCAGAACCCCTCCCCCGCCGGCGAGGCCGTGGCGCACCAGGCGGCGCATTTCCCGGAAGGCCTGGCGCTGGATTGCGGAGCGCTGGTGGCGCCGCTGGACGTGGCCTACCGCACCTACGGCACGCTGAACGCGGCGAAGACCAATGCGGTGCTGGTCTGCCACGCGCTGACCGGCGACCAGTACCTGGCCGAGCCGCATCCGGTGACCGGCCGGGCCGGTTGGTGGCAGGCCATCGTCGGCCCGGGCCGGCCGCTCGACACCGACCGCTTTTTTCTGATCTGCGCCAACGTCTTGGGGGGGTGCATGGGGTCGACGGGGCCGGCCTCGCCCATGGCGCCCGGCAGCGACAAGCTCTGGGGGACGGATTTCCCCAATATCACCATCCGCGACATGGTCCGCGCCCAGAAGAAGCTGGTCGACCACCTGGGCATCGACCGGCTGCTGGCGGTGGTCGGCGGCTCGATGGGGGGGATGCAGGTGCTGGAATGGGCGGCGACCTTCCCGCGCGCCGTCTTCGCCGCGGCGCCGATCGCGACCGCCCCGCATCACAGCGCGCAGAACATCGCCTTCCATGAGGTCGGGCGGGCGGCGATCCATTCCGACCCGGACTGGCGGTCGGGGCGCTACTGGGAGGAGGCCGGGCTGATCCCGGCCAAGGGCCTGTCCGTCGCGCGGATGGTCGCCCATATCACCTACCTGTCCGAGCAGGCGCTGACCCGGAAGTTCGGCCGCCGGCTGCGCGGGGCGCCGGCCCTGACCTTCCTGGAGGATGTCTTCGAGGTGGAGAGCTACCTGCGCCACCAGGGCAGCACCTTCGTCCGCCGCTTCGATGCCAACAGCTACCTGACCATCACCCGCGCCATGGACTTCTTCGATCTCGCCGAGGCGCATGGGGGGGAGCTGTCGGGGGCCTTCCAAGGGACGCCGACGCGGTTCTTCGTGGCCAGCTTCAGCTCCGACTGGCTGTTCCCGACCAGCGAGAGCCGCGCCTTGGTGCGCGCGCTGAACCGGGCGGCGGCCAATACCTCCTTCGTCGAGATCGCCTCCGACAAGGGGCATGACGCCTTCCTGCTGGAAGAGCCGGATTTCCACGCGGCGCTGGGCGGCTTCCTGAACGGGGCCGCCGAACGCCTGGGCGTCTGAGGCCTTTCGATCCGCCTCCGAAAATAGTCTGCCTCTGGCAGCAAAAATAAGGCCCCTGCGCAAGCTCGCAGCCGGCAGCGCGGGGCTTGCCCTCAGCCCTGCCTCTGGTGCATTGCAGCATCCATCAGAAATGGCGGGTCATCGCGATTTTGCGATCTAAAATTACCCGACACCTGGGATGCCGCGCAATGAACGCGCATCCACCCCTCTCCGAGCATGGCGGACCGATGACCGAGCGCAGCACAAACCCCTCCACCCTGACGCGGCAGGACCTGCGCACCCTGACCCTCGCCTCGCTCGGCGGGGCGCTCGAATTCTACGACTTCATCATCTTCGTCTTCTTCGCCGCCGCCATCGGCAAGCAGTTCTTCCCGGCCGACACGCCGGAATGGCTGGAGATGGTGCAGACCTTCGGCATCTTCGCCGCCGCCTATCTGGCGCGGCCGCTGGGCGGGCTGGTCATGGCGCATTTCGGCGACAAGGTCGGCCGCAAGCGCATGTTCACCCTCAGCGTCTTCCTGATGGCGATCCCGACCCTGCTGATCGGCCTGACGCCCACCTACGAGACGCTGGGCTATGCCGCGCCGCTGCTGCTGCTGGTCTTCCGCATGATGCAGGGTGCTGCCATCGGCGGCGAGGGCCCGGGCGCCTGGGTCTTCGTCTCCGAGCATGTGCCGGCCCGGCATATCGGCCTGGCCTGCGGCCTGCTGACCGGCGGGCTGACCGGCGGCATCATGCTGGGCTCGCTGATGGCGACCGCGATCAACACCGTCTTCACCCCGGCCGAGGTGGTCGGCTACGCCTGGCGCATCCCCTTCATCCTGGGCGGCGTCTTCGGCTTCGGCGCCATGTATCTGCGCCGCTTCCTGCACGAGACGCCGGTCTTCGAGGAGATGCGCCGCCGCCGGCAGCTGGCCGAAATGCCGATCAAGGCGGTGCTGAAGGACCATCGCCGCGGCATCGTCGTCTCGATGCTGGTGACCTGGATGCTGACGGCCGCCGTGGTGGTGGTGATCCTGCTGACGCCGCGCCTGCTGCAGCAGCTGCATGGCTTCACCCCGGCCCAGACGCTGCAGGCCAATCTGGCCGGCACCTTCACGCTGACCGTCTGCGCCATGCTCTGCGGCTGGCTGATCGACCGCTTCGGCGTGGTCAAGGTGGCGGTCATCGGCATGCTCGGCCTGATCGCCTCGACCTATCTCCTGTACGTCGGCGCCGGCGCGCGGCCGGAGCTGCTGGTGCCGCTCTATGCGCTGGCCGGGGCCTTCGTCGGCGTCATCAACGTCGTGCCCTTCGTGATGATCCATTCCTTCCCGCCGGCGATCCGCTTCACCGGCGTCTCCTTCTCCTACAACGTCGCCTACGCCATCTTCGGCGGGCTGACGCCGCTGCTGGTCTCCGGCCTCGTCGCCATCGACGGCATGGGCCCGGCCCATTACGTGGCGATCGTGACGCTGATCAGCCTGGCCACCGTCATCGTCAACGCCCGGTCGCGCCGTGGCGTGGCGGCGCCCCAGGCTGTCGCCGCCGAGTGAGCCGACCCGGCCGGCGCCCCTGACCCGGGGGCGCCAGCCAGCGTTGGCAGCGCTGGCGGAAACAGGATAAGCCGGCCCCCATGGCCGCCCTCCCGCCC
>NZ_CACSJM010000239.1 GCF_902706185.1 Roseomonas sp. 18066
GTGGGCGGCCGGCGCCTGCGCGGCGGCGAGGCCGGGCAGCAGCGTGGCGGCCAGGCCCGCCAGCAGCGGACGGCGGGAGATCGTGGACAGGGTATCGGGCATGCGGCGGCCTCGCGGAAAGGGCCGGGGGCGTCGCCGCCCCCGGACCCGGCATTCTCCGCATGAAAGGCGGCGGGGCAGAAGGGGGGAGGCCGGCATGGCTGCCCCCGAAGCTTCGGCCCCGCGGCGCGTCACGAGCGGCGACGACGCTCGGCAGCTTCCTCGCGGCGCAGCTGGACGATCGGCTCGAACTGCTCGTGGGTGACCTCGGCATAGCCGAGCCCGCCGCCGCGCTCGACCTGGGCGTAGATGTCCGGGTGGCTCGAGGGCAGCGCCAGGTGGAAGTTGGTGAAGTCGCGCTTGAAGGCCTCCGGCAGCTCCTTGCGGACCACCAGCGGGCCGTTCAGGATCGGCCGCGACTTCCAGATGATGTTCACGTCGCTCATGTTGAGCATCTTCTTCTCCACCATCGCGCGCAGGTTGCCGCGGGTGAAGCCTTCCGACATCTCGCCCTGGCCCGAGGCCCAGGTGCAGCAGCCGTCATACTGCTTCTGCAGCACGGCGACGACCGCCTGCTCGTGCCCGCCGGCGAAGCCGGTGCGCGAGAAGTAGCTGTTGATGTCGATATTGGCGCCGCGCAGCTCCGAGCGGGGGACCAGGTAGCCCGAGGTGGAGTTCGGGTCGGCCCAGGCCAGCGACTTGCCGCGCATCTGCTCGAGCGAGGTGATGCCGCTGTCCTTGCGGGTGACGAGCACCGAGATGTAGCTGATGCCGCCATCGGCCTCGCGCGGCACCACCAGCGGCTGCACGGCGCCGTTGGTGTCGAGCCAGGTGCCGGCATAGCCCGAGGCGCCCATCGAGGAGGCCTCGATCTGACGGGCCGAGAAGGCCTGCATCACGCCGGCATAATCGGCCGCCGGGTAGAGGCGGGTCGGCACCTTGAAGGTGTCCTCGATCAGCTTGCGATAGGCGTCGAAGCGGCCGAGGCGGTCGCTCTCATTCTCGCCGCCGAGCAGGCCGATGCGGATCTGCGGCACGTCCTTGGCCCAGGGGCGCTCGCCGGCGGCGGGCATCGCCACGGCCTGGGCCGCAGCCGGGGCTTGGGCGCGCAGGGCAGCAGGCAGCAGGGCGGAACCGGCGACGAGGCCGGCCAGCGTGCGACGGGTGATCATGGATCTCTCCTTGGGGTCCCCGCGGCCTCAGGCGGCGGGGCAGGTCTGGTTCAGGCGGAGAGCGCTTCCGCCTGGCTGGGTCCGGCGCCCCCGGGAGCCGCGCGCCGGGGCGGCGGCTCCATGGCGCTCTGCTCGTCGAACTCGGCTTCCGACACGCCATAGATCTCGCGCAGCTTCGAGGCGGTCAGCGCGGCGGGCGGGCCGTCGAACATCATGCGGCCGCCCTGCATGGCGACGATGCGGTCGCAATATTCGCGGGCGGTGTCGAGGTGGTGCAGGTTGCACAGCACGGTGATGCCGTCGCGCTTGTTCACGTCGCGCAGCGCGTCCATCACGGTGCGGGCGTTGCGCGGGTCGAGGCTGGCGATGGGCTCGTCGGCCAGGATCAGCCGCGGCTCCTGCATCAGGGCGCGGGCGATGGCGACGCGCTGCTGCTGGCCGCCCGACAGGGTGTCGGCGCGCTGCAGCGCCTGGTTGGCCAGGTCGAAGCGGTCCAGCGCCATCAGCGCCATGGCCCGCTCCTCGGCCGGGAAATGCTTGAACAGCGTGGCCAGCGTGCCGAGGAAGCCCGGATGGTGGTTCAGCCGGCCGACCAGCACATTGGTCAGCACATCCATCCGCTGCGACAGGTTGAACTGCTGGAAGATCATGCCGCAGCGGGTGCGCCAGTCGCGCAGCGCCTGCCCACGCAGCGCCGTGACATCGACGCCGTCATGCAGGATGCGGCCTTCGGAAGGCTCGGTCAGCCGGTTGATCATGCGCAGCAGGGTCGACTTGCCGGCACCCGAGCGGCCGATCACGCCCACCATCTGCCCGGCGGGCACGGAGAGGCTGACGCGGTCCACCGCGGTCGTCGCGCCAAAGCGGCGCGAGAGATTGTCGAGCTGAAGCATCGGCCATCCTTCGCAACGCGGAGCCCTATAGGGCCCCCGCATGACAGGCGAATGACAGCGACATGACAAGCGCGTGGAGGCTTGGGCAGGGCCGGGCTGGGGGAATAATGCGGCCCCCCAGCGGGCCCGCGCGCCCCCTTCAGGCGGCGCGCACCGCCTTGATGAAGCCGCCGACCTCGACGCCCAGCTGGCCGGCCTGCTGGGCGACCTGGCCGGCGGCCTCCAGCACGTCCTGGGCGGATTGGCCGGTGACGCTCGCGGCCTGGCTGACGCCGGTGATGTTCAGCGTCACCTCCCGCGTCGAGACGGCGGTCTTTTGGACCGAGCGGGCGATTTCCTGGGTGGCCTGGCCCTGCTCGTCGACGGCGGTCGCGATGCTGCCGGCGATGTTGCTGATCTCGCCGATGGTGCCGCCGATGCCCTGGATGGCGCCCACCGCCTCCTGCGTCGCGGTCTGGATCTGGGCGATCTGGGCGCTGATTTCTTCCGTGGCCTTGGCGGTCTGGCTGGCCAGGTTCTTCACCTCCGACGCCACCACGGCGAAGCCCTTGCCGGCCTCGCCGGCGCGGGCCGCCTCGATGGTGGCGTTCAGCGCCAGCAGGTTGGTCTGGCCGGCGATGTTGTTGATCAGCCCGATCACGTCGCCGATGCGCTGGGCGCCGGTGGCCAGGGCGCGCACGGTGGCGTCGGTGCGCTGCATCTCGGCGGTGGCGCGGGCGGTGATGGTGGCCGATTGCGCCACCTGCCGGTTGATCTCGGCGATCGAGGCGGTCAGCTGCTCCACCGCGGCGGCGACGGTCTGCACGCCGCCGCTGGTCTCCTCGGCGGCATTGGCCACGGCGCTGGCCTGGCGGTCGGCCTGGCCGGCGGTGTCGCTCATCGAGCGGGCGGTGGCCTCCAGCTCGGCGGCGGCGGCGGAGAGGTGGTTGGACAGCCCGCTGGCCGCCTGCTCGAAGCCTTTCACCAGCCCGTCCATGCGCTGGCTGCGCTCCTGCCGGCGCTGCTGGGCGGCGGCCTGCTCGGCGCCCAGCCGCTCGGCCTCGGCCATGCTGTCGCGGAAGACGGCGACGGCGGTGGCCATGCCGCCGATCTCGTCGCGGCGGCCATTGCCGGGAATCGGGCTGGCCATGTCGCGCTGCGCCAGGCGGCGCATGCGGTCGGCGATCTGGTTGACCGGCCGCGCCAGGTCCAGCGTCAGCCACAGCGCGGCGCCGAGCGCCACCAGCAGGGTGACCGCGGCCAGCAGCCCGCTGAGCCACATCGATTCGGAGAAGGTGGCGGCGGCCTCGGCCTGGCTGCGCTGGGCGCCCTCGCGATTGGCCTGCTTGGCGGCCTCCAGCGCTTCCCAGGCCTGGTTGAAGATGGCGGCGGCCGGCGCGCTGAAGGCGATGATGGCGGCGGACTGGTCCTGCAGGCTCTGGGCGAAGACGCGGTCCTGGGTCGCCAGGTAGTTCTGCCAGTGCTGGGTGAAGGCGGCATAGGCGGCGCGCTCGGCGGGCTCGGAGATCAGCGCGGCATAGGCCTGCATGGCCTGCTTCAGCGCGGTGCTGCGGGTCTCCAGCCGGGCCAGGGCCTCGGCCCGGGCGGCCGGGCTCTCGGCGGTCACCACCTGGAAGGCGACCAGCCGCACCCGCGTCGCGGTGCCGCGCAGGTCGCCCAGCGCATCGACCGCCGGCATCCAGTTGGTGGCCAGGTCCAGCGTCGCATGGTTGACCGAGCGCAGCGCCATGGCGCCGATGCCGCCCATCGCCAGGACCATGACCAGCAGCGTGCCGAAGGCGAGGCCCAGCTTGCTGCGGATGCCGAGATTGCTGAGGAAGGACATGGATCGCGGGGCTCCTGCAGGCGCGGCCGGCGCGCCCTGGCCCTGATCTAGCCCCGCCAAGCTTAACGGCCGGATTATGCCCCGGCAGAAACCGCGGTCAGCGCCCCAGCAGCACCAGGATCACGCCGCCGACGACGATGATCGAGCCCGCCACCTCGCTGCGCTTCAGGCTCTCCTTCAAATAGAAGCGGCTGAACAGCAAGGTGAAGAGAATCTCGGTCTGGCCCAGGGCGCGCACCATGGCGACCGGGGCCAGGGCGAAGCCGCTGAACCAGCAGGCCGAGCCGCAGGCCGAGAGGGCGCCGACGGGGGCGCTGCTGCGCCAGGTGGCGAAGACGGCGCGCAGCTGGGCGGGCTCGCGCCAGGCCAGCCAGCTGCCCTGCATCAGCGTCTGCAGGATATTGGTGAAGACCAGGGTGACCAGGGCGCGCAGCACCGGGTCGGGATGCGACAGCTCCAGATTGGCCGACTTGATCAGGATCGAGGTCAGGGCGAAGCAGCCGCCGGCCCCCAGCCCGTAGAGCGCCGCCGGCTGCAGCGTCGAATGCACCAGCTCGGCCAGCGTCAGCTTCTTGCCGGCCAGCGACAGGTAGAGCACGCCGCAGACGCCGATGGCGATGCCGGTCCAGGCCAGCGGCGACAGCTGCTCGCCCAGCAGCAGCAGGGCCAGGATCGCGCCCTGCACGGCCTCGGTCTTGGCATAGGCGGTGCCGACGGCGAAGCCGCGGGCGCCGAAGGCCATGATCAGCAGGTTGGTGCCGAGGATCTGCATCAACCCCCCGGCCGCGGCGAAGGCCAGGAAGCCCCAGGTGGGCGGCGGCGGCACCAGGCCGAAGATCGCGGCATAGAGGCCAAGCAGCGCCATCCCCACCGGCACGCCATAGAGATAGCGCACCACCCCCGCCGCATTGACCGACAGCTGGCCGCGCAGCTTCTGCTGCAGGGCGGTGCGCCAGGTCTGCAGCAGCGCGGCGGCGAGGGTGGTGGCGATCCAGAGCGGCATGGGCGGTCCCGTCAGGACGCGGGGATGCCGCGCCGTCGGGATCGCAGCTTAAGCGAAGGGCAGCGGATTGCACCCCCGCCAGCCGCGCCGGTTGCGTAGCTTTGTTATGCGAAAGGCGGGATGCGCGACATTTAATTGCCGCGTCGCCCGCCCCGGCTCAGGCCGCCCGCCCGGAAGCCGGCGCGGGCATCGGGGCGGGCGGCTGCGATGCCAGCTCCAGCGGCTTGGCCGGGCCGAAGACGCCGTTGAAGGTTTCCACCACCACGCCGCGGAACCAGCGCTCGGCCGGGTCGCGGTCCTGGCTTTCGGTCCAGGCCATGGCATTGGGCATCGGCGCCGGCGCCACCGGCGGCTGGTCCACCGCCAGGTTGGCGCGGATCGCCAGCCGCTCGCCGACGAAATCCGGCACCGTGGCCACCAGGTCGGTGCCCGGCAGCACGGCCGAGAGCAGCGCGAAGGAGCTGACGCCGACCACCACCCGCCGCTGCAGCCCCTGCTGGTGCAGCAGCGCGTCGACCAGGCCGCTCAGATCGCCGCGTGGAGAAATCAGCGCGTGGCTGCGCGAGCAGAAATCCTCGACCGTCTCGACCGGCGGCGTCGAGGGGTCGCGCAGCAGCACCCAGTCGGCATGGCGCAGCACCCGCAGCCGCGCATTGGCCGGCAGGTCCTGGCCGAGGAAGCCCAGCGCCAGGCCGATCTCGCCCTGGGCGAGCATCGCCGGCAGGGTGCGGTGGTCGCCGGTGCGCATCGACAGGTCGCAGCGCGGCGCCTCCTGCCGCAGCCGCGCCAGCAGCGGCGGCAGCAGGGCGAAGGCCACCGCGTCGGTGGCGCCCAGCTGGAAGCTGTGCGCGTCGCGGCCGGGCTCGAAGGGGGTGGCGGCGGAGACCTCGGCATCGAGCTGGCGCAGCCGCGGCGCGATGGCGGCATAGAGCGCCTCGGCCCGCGGGGTCAGCCGCAGCTCGCTGCCCTGGCGCACCAGCAGCGGGTCGTCGAACTGCGCGCGCAGCCGCTTCAGCCCGCCGGAGGCCGCCGGCTGCGACAGGAACAGGCGTTCCCCGGCGCGGGTGACATGGCGCTCCTCGGCCAGCGCGACGAACAGCCGCAGCAGGTTCAGGTCGGGCACATGGTGGTGGTGGTGCGGGGCCTGGTTCATGCGCAGGGGGGATTTCGCCAAAGGGGGC
>NZ_CACSJM010000240.1 GCF_902706185.1 Roseomonas sp. 18066
CCCCCCCCCGGCGTCGTTCCGTTCCAGACCGCCCTGCATCTCCCCGGATGCAGGGCGGTTCTGATTCCGGGGGTCGGGCAGCGCCCCTCAGTGCTTGCGCAGGACGAGGGCCGACCAGGCGCCCTGGTCGATGCGGCGCTCCAGCACCATGCCGGCGCGGCGATGCGCGGCCAGCACCATGCGCACCTGGGTGCCCAGCAACCCGGCCAGGATGGCGGTGCCGCCCGGGGCCAGGTGGTCGGACAGGCTCTTGGCCATGCTGCAGAGCGGGCGCGCCAGGATATTGGCGAAGACCAGGTCGTAGCGGCCGGAGCGCACGGCGCGGTGCTTCCAGCCATCGGCCAGCTTCGCCTGCAGCAGGTGGCGCAGCCCGTTCATCACCGCGTTGTCGGCGGCGATGCGCACGCTCCAGGGCTCGATGTCGGTGGCCAGGACCGGCCGCTTCAGCTGCTTGGCCGCGGCCATGGCCAGGATGCCCGAGCCGGTGCCGATATCGAGGATCCGCCGCGGCCGGCGATGCGCCATGCCCTCGAAGCCGATCAGGCAGCCGCGGGTCGAGCCGTGCTCGCCCGAGCCGAAGGCCAGGCCGGCATCCAGCTTCAGCACGGTGCGGCCATAGGTCGGGCGGTCCGGCACATGGGTCGGGCGGATCAGCACGCGGCCGCCGATCTCCTGCTCCGGGAAGGCCTGGACGGTGCGGGCCAGCCAGCCATCGGCCTCGACCGGGGCGCGCTTGAGCTCGGGCGTCTCGATGCCGGCCAGGGCCGCGGCCAGGATCAGCGCCGGCAGCAGCTCCTCGTCGCCATCGTTCAGCTCGCGCACCGCCTCCAGGCCCCAGGTGTCGGTGGGGTCGTCCTTGAAGTAGCCGACGGTCGGGCAGACGCTCTGCAGCGCCGCCTCGAACAGGGGCACCGCCTCTTCCGGCAGGCCATCGATGGTCAGGGTCTCGAGCAGGGGGGGATGGCGGCGGTTCATCAGGCCTTTTCCACAAAACTGTCCAGCACGCGTTTACGCCCCGCCTTGTCGAACTCGACGTCCAGCTTGTTGTCATCCGCGGCCATGACGCGCCCATAGCCGAATTTCTGGTGGAATACCCGAGTCCCCACCGGAATCGAGGCGGCTTTCGCCGGGCGTTCCGACACTTCCCAGGCGCCGGCCTCGATCACCCGCGGCGGGCGGCGCGCCATCAGCGGGAACTGGCCGGAGAAGGCGCTGGGCATGGCGGCCACCGGCTGGCGGCGGCTGGCATTGCCTTCCTGCTCGACATGCTCGGGCGGCAATTCGTCCAGGAAGCGGCTGGGGATGGCGCTGGCCCAGTTGCCATAGATCTGGCGGTTCGCCGCATGGCTGATGATGCAATGCTTGCGGGCGCGGGTGATGCCGACATAGGCCAGCCGCCGCTCCTCCTCGAGCGACTTCTCGCCGCCCTCGTCCAGGGCGCGCTGGTTGGGGAACAGCCCTTCCTCCCAGCCCGGCAGGAAGACGGTGTCGAATTCCAGCCCCTTGGCGGCATGCAGCGTCATCAGGCTGACGCGGCGGGTCTCCGCCTGCTCGTCGGTCTCCATCACCAGCGCGACATGCTCGAGGAAGCCGGCCAGGGTCTCGAACTCGCCCAGCGCCCGCTGCAGCTCCTTCAGGTTGTCGAGCCGCCCCGGCGCCTCGGGCGACTTGTCGAGCTTCCACATCTCGGTATAGCCCGACTCGTCCAGCATGGTGCCGGCCATCACCACATGGCCGTCCTTCGGCAGCACCTCGCGCCAGCGGGCGAAGCCGGCGAGCAATTCCCCCAGCGCCTGGCGCGGCTTCGGCCGCATGCTGCCATCGCCCACCAGCCGCTGGGCCGCCGCCGCCAGCGGGATGCCGGCATCGCGCGCCATCTGGTGCATCTGTCGCATCGTGGTATCGCCCAGGCCGCGCTTCGGCGTGTTGACGATGCGCTCGAAGGCCAGGTCGTCGGCCGGCTGGTTGATGACGCGCAGATAGGCCATGGCGTCGCGGATCTCGGCCCGCTCGTAGAATTTCTGGCCGCCGACGACGCGATAGGGGATGCCCAGCGTGATCAGCCGCTCCTCGAAGGCACGGGTCTGCGCGCCGGCGCGGACCAGGATGGCGATCTCGGCCAGGTCGTGCCCGTCGCGCCGCGCCGTCTCGATGCGGGAGCCCACCATGCGGGCTTCCTCCACCGAATCCCACAGCGAGACCACCTGCACCTTCTCGCCGCGCGAATCCGCCCGCCCGGGGCGCAGCGTCTTGCCCAGCCGCCCGGAATTCTTGGCGATCAGCCCGGAGGCCGCGGCCAGGATCGGCGCCGTCGAACGATAATTGGCTTCCAGCCGCACGATGGTGGCGCCCGGAAAGTCCTTCTCGAATCGAAGGATGTTCTCGATCTCGGCGCCGCGCCAGGAATAGATCGACTGGTCGTCGTCGCCGACGCAGCAGATGTTGCGGTGGTTCGGATCCGGGTGCTGCGCCAGCAGCCGCAGCCACAGATACTGCACCGTGTTGGTGTCCTGGTACTCGTCGACCAGGATGTAGCGGAACATGCGGTGGTACTGCGCCAGCACCTCCGGGTGGTTGCGCAGCACCTCGACCACATGCAGCATCAGGTCGCCGAAATCGGCGGCGTTCAGCTGCTTCAGCCGCTCCTGGTAGCCGGCATAGAGCGCGCGGGCGTTGTTGCCGGCGAAGTCCGAATCCTCGGCCGCGGTGATCCGCGCCGGCGTCAGGCCGCGATCCTTCCAGCGTTGGATGATCGCCATCAGCCCCTGCGGCGGCCAGCGCTTCATGTCGATGCCGCCGGCCTCCATCACCTGCTTCAGCAGGCGCATCTGGTCGTCGGTATCGAGAATGGAAAAGTTGCTGGTCAGCCCGACCAGCTCAGCATGGCGCCGCAGCATGCGGGCGCAGAGCGCGTGGAAGGTGCCGAGCCACAGCCCCTCCGCCGGATGGCCGAGGATGGAGGAGACCCGCTCGCGCATCTCGCGCGCCGCCTTGTTGGTGAAGGTGACGGCCAGCACCTGGTTGGGGAAGGCGCGGCGCGTCATCAGGATATGGGCGAAGCGGGTGGTCAGCACCCGGGTCTTGCCGGTGCCGGCGCCGGCCAGCACCAGCAGCGGGCCGTCCACCGTCTCCACCGCCGCGCGCTGCTCGGGGTTCAGCCGCTGCAGATAGTCGCCCGGCGACTGCGGCGGGGTCGTCATCATGGAATGGTCGGTCATTGGCAGGCCCCCACGGAACCGGCGGCGCAACGCTTCTGCCCATCCACCCAGAGCGCGCCGTCCAGGGTGGCGGTGGAAAGGTCGGAGCCGGCCAGCAGCGCCCCGGTCAGGTCGGCGCCGCTCAGGTCGGCGCGGTAGAACCGGGCATTGCGCAGGTCGGCCTTGGCGAAGCGGGCGCCGACCAGCCGGGTGCGGGTGAAATCCGCCCCGCGCAGCACCGCGCCGGAGAAATCGGCCTCCCCCGCATCGGCCGAGGTGAAGCGCGCATCCGGCGCCTCCGCCCCGCTCATATCGGTGCCCACCAGCTTGCCGCGGGCAAAGCTGGCGTCGCGCAGCACCGCCCCCGCCAGGGTGGCGCCCGACAGGTCCTGGCCGTCATGCAGGCAGCGTCGCCAGTCCACCTTCGCGGCGGCCGGGTCGTTGCAGGCGGCCAGGGCCGGGGCTGCCATCAGCAGCGCCGCCGCCGCCAGCAAGGGCAGCACCAGGAGGGAAAGCGGACGCGCGAGGCGTGGGATTGGCGGCTTCACCCCCGGGATATAGAACGATCAGCGAACGCGGCCAACCGTTGGCCGCCCGCCCGCCGGGAGAGGCCGCCATCCTCAGCCTGCCGATTCGCCTGCTCGAGGGCGCCGCGCGCCAGGGCGGCACCCTGCTGGCCGTCAGCATCTTCGCGGGCCTGCTGCTGCCGCCGCTGGCCAGCGCCCTGCGCGACGTGGTGACGCCGACCGTCGCCCTGCTGATGACGCTGATCCTGCTGCGCGTCGATTTCGCCCAGGTGCTGGGCTATCTGCGCCGGCCGCTGATGATCCTGGCGCTGCTGGCCTGGCTGCTGCTGGCCTGCCCGCTGCTGGCCTATGCGGTCGCCCGGGCGGTGGGGCTGGACGGGCCGCTCGGCGCCGCCCTGGTGATCATGGCGACGGGCTGCGCCGCCACCTCCTCCCCCGCCTTCGCCCGGCTGGTGGGGCTGGATGGCGAGATCGCCCTCGTCGCCTCCCTCCTCTCCACCCTGCTGGTGCCCTTCACCGCGCCGCCGCTGGCGCTGGGGCTGCTCGGCATCGACCTGTCGCTGTCGGTCAGCGCGCTGGTCGGGCGCCTGGCGCTGATGGTCGGCCTGCCGCTGCTGGTGTCGCTGGTCATCCGCCGGCTGGCCGGGCCGGCGCGCCTGCAGCGCTGGGGCCGCGCGGTGGACGGGGCGGTGGTGCTGCTGGTGGTGCTCTACGGCTTCGGCGTGATGGACGGGGTGCTGGCCCGGCTGCTGGCCGAGCCCGGATTCGTCCTCGGCGGCATTTTCCTGGCCTTCGCCGGCAGCGCCGGGCTGAACGTGGTCACCGCCCTGGCCCTGGCGCCGGCCGGGCGCGGCCTGGCCCTGTCGGCGGGGCTGCTCTCGGGCAACCGCAACATGGCGCTGTATCTCGCCGTGCTGCCGGCCAGCACCGATGCGCGAATCCTGCTGTTCTTCGCGCTGTGCCAGTTTCCGCTGTTTCTCAGCCCGTTTCTGCTGAAGCCGATTTATCGGAGGATTGCCTGAGAGAAGGCATTTGAAGATTGGGGGAATGAATTCCCCCAAGCCCCCTTCTTTTATTCTTATTCGTGCTGCCGCGGGCCGTTGCCCCGTCAGACCGCCTTTGGCCGCGCGCCGAGAATATGCGCGATGGCAAAGGTCAGGTCGGCCCGGTTCAACGTGTAGAAATGAAACTCGTCGACGCCATTGGCCTGCAGCAGGCGGACCTGCTCGGCGGCCAGCGCCGCGGCCACCATGCGGCGGGTGTCGGCATCCTCGTCCAGGCCCTCGAACAGCTTGCCCATCCAGGCCGGGACCGAGGTCCCGCACATGGCCGAGAACTTCTTCACCTGGTTGAAATTCGACACCGGCAGGATGCCCGGCACGATCGGCACGGTGATCCCCGCCGCATGCGCCCGGTCGAGGAAGCGCAGGAACACCTCGGTGTCGAAGAAATACTGGGTGATGGCGCGGGTCGCCCCGGCGTCGATCTTGCGCTTCAGGTTGTCCAGGTCGTTCTCGGGCGAGGAGGCCGCCGGATGCGTCTCCGGATAGGCCGCGACCGAAATCTCGAAATCGCCGATCTTCTTCAGCCCGGCCACCAGGTCGGCGGCATAGGCATAGCCCTGCGGATGCGGGGTGTAGCCGGCCTCGCCGGCGGGCGCGTCGCCGCGCAGCGCCACGATGTGGCGCACCCCGGCGGCCCAGTATTGCCGGGCGACCTCGTCGACCTCGCCCCGGCTGGCGCCGACGCAGGTCAGGTGGGCGGCCGGCGTCAGGCTGGTCTCCTTCACCAGGCGGGCCACCGTCGCATGGGTGCGCTCCTGCGTGGTGCCGCCGGCGCCGTAGGTCACCGAGACGAAGCGCGGCGCCAGCGGCTCCAGCCGGCGGATATTGGTCCAGAGCTGCTGCTCCAGCGCCTCGGTCCGCGGCGGGAAGAACTCGAAGGACAGCGCCGGCGGCGGCAGCTCGCTCGGCACCGGCAGGCCGGCCACGCGCGGCCCGGTCAGCCAGCGCTGGAGAGTGCCCGCGGCAGCGCCGCCGGTGGCGGCATGGTCGGCAAGATGGTTCATGACGACACCCATACTTCACGGCGCCAGGGAATTGAATGGTCCCGGCATGCAACCGCGCATCCAACCCGCGCACGCAGCGTTGTCTCGTGAGCTTGGCCTTTGGCTGTTCCTTACATTCATCCCTGCATGTATGTTATCAGCCAAGCCCCGTTGCCCCGGATGTGACCACTGGTTGCGGCCGGCAGCCTGGCGGCACGCTTGCCGTCCGGCCTGTTGCCGACCAACCTTGACCACGCCCGTTGTCTGTCTCTTATAGACATCTCCGNNCCCACGGAACCAACCCCCAACC
>NZ_CACSJM010000241.1 GCF_902706185.1 Roseomonas sp. 18066
CCCCAGAGCACCAGCATGCCGCCCGAGGCGGCGGCGAACTCGCCCGGCGGCACGTGGTCGTTCACATGCGCCAGCACCAGGCTGTAGCCCGGGATCACCATGGCGCCGAACACCGCCACCAGGGCATAGAGCAGCCCGCGCGGCGGATTGTCCGGCACCAGCAGCACCATGGCCAGCAGCGCCGCGGCGGCGCAGCCGGTCAGCGCCACCACCAGCCCGCGCCGGTCGACCCGGTCCGACAGCCAGCCCATCGGCCAGGTGGCGACGAAGCCGCCCAGCGACCCGCAGGCCATGAACAGCGCGACGCCCGATGGCTCCAGCCCCACCCGCTGCGCGAAGAGCGGCCCGAGCGAATAATAGGAAGACGTGCTGACGCCGACCAGGAACCCCGCCACCACGCCGAAGGGCGAGATGCGGTAGAGGTTGCGCAGGTTGGGCCGCACCTCCTTGCCCTCGGCCTGCAGCGGCGCCTGGGCGCGCGACAGCACCACCGGCACCAGCGCGAAGGAGATGGTCATCGACACCAGGCAGAACAGCACGAAGCCATGCGGGTCGGCGACCGTCAGCAGCATCTGCCCGCCGACGCCGGCGATCATGCCGACCATGCCGTAGATGCTGAGCAGCTGCCCCCGCACCGCCGAGGAGGCGGCGCCGTTCAGCCAGCTTTCCACCACGATGAACAGCCCGGCGAAGCAGAAGCCGGTCAGCGCCCGCCCCAGCGGCCACAGCCAGGGCGAGACGAACATCAGATGCAGCAGCGGCACCGCCGAGGCCAGCGCCGCCAGCGCCGCGAAGGCCCGGGTATGGCCGACGCTGCGGATCAGCGCGCCGATGCGCAGCGACCCCACCATCAGCCCCAGATAGAAGCCGCTGCCCACCAGGCCGATCTCGGTGGCGGAGAAATGCTCCAGCCCGCCGCGCACGGTCAGCAGGGATGACTGCAGGGTATTGCCCATCTGCAGCATCGCATGCCCGAAGAGCAGCGCGATGACGGTGGCGAGGGCGGCGGTCAGCGGGGTTTTCTGCAAGAGCGGGCTCCGGCTCGTGGGACGGCCTGGACCCCTGCCCGCCACGAGACGGTCGGGCCGTCGTGGCGATGCGGCGTTGGGCAGGGGCCGCGGCGCCATTCAAGCCGCAGGTCCCGCCGGCCGCAACCCGGGGGGCCTGCCCTGGGCCCATCGGTCGGTTCGGGAGCCTGCGGCGGGCCGGCGACGCGGCCGGAATTTATGCCGTTCCTCCGTGTTTTTTCTATTCCACGACCCGTTTCGCGTCCGATCATCCCGGACGACCCGGCGTGAGCTCGGCCGGCACGGGCGGTGAACCACCAGGACCCTTGCCGAAGGCGCGAAGGCCTTCGCCTGGCCAGGCAACATTTTCATTCCGGTAACCGCGCATTGCGAGCAGGCTTCGGCGCCGGACCGGCGGCACGAGTCCCCGCATTCCCGGCCAGGCCGCCCGCGCCCGGACAGCAGCGACGGCCGCCGGCAAGCCGAAGATGGCCTATTTGCACAATCGGAATTAGCTGTTATCTTATTTAACAGTTATTTTATGTTTAATAGAGGCCGCTGGCCCGCCGACCCCTGCCCGCCCCGGATGGCGGGGGCCCGGGGGCATGGCGGCGTCCCGCACCTCCCCCTTCAAGCCCGTCGGAGCCGCCGCATGACGAACCTGCTGACGCGTCGCCGCCTCGCGAGCCTGGCCCTGGCGGCCGGCAGCACGGCAAGCCTGTCCCGCCCGGCCTTGGCGCAGAGCCGCAGCGTGATCGAGGTGGTGGCGACCATGCCGGAATTCGCCCAGCAGGAGCGCGGCATCTGGGACCTCTACGAGGATGAGAACCGCGCGGTCGAGATCCGCGTGCTGCAGGTGAACGAGGACACCGAGGCCGCCTTCAACGCCCGCGTCGCCGCCGGCAACCCGCCGGATATCCGCAACGGCACCGTGCCGCTGCGCGACAACTACCAGATCTACCAGAACCTGCTGACCATCGGCTATCCGCACTTCGACAAGCTGAACTACGACGCCCGCAACATCTTCGCCGTCACCAACGGCGTCGCCGACTACCTGCCGGCGCTGAACATCCAGCGCGGCAATTTCAGCACCTTCCTGTTCTATGGCGACGAGCTCCGCCGCGCCGGGCTCGATCCCAAGGCCGAGGTGCGCGACATCGACAGCCTGCGCGGCTTCCTGGAGAAGCTGAAGTCGCATGTCGCCACCCGGCGCGACCTGCAATATGTCTTCGACTTCGGCTGGCACCCGCTGATGATCGGCCGCGTCATCGTGGAGGCCTGGGCCGTCGGCCTCGGCGCCAGCAAGGCGCAGATCCGCGCGCTCTATGCCGGCGAGATCCGCTGGACCGACCTCGACCGCAACCCGCTGCTGCCGGCGCTCGACCTCTACAAGGAGTTCACCGAGAAGGGCTACCTGCCGGCCCGCTGGTGGCAGCGCGCCTGGGAGACGGAGTTCGAGGCCAGCTTCATCGGCCGCAAGTCGCTGCTCACCTTCCACGGCCCCTGGCTGTGGACCAAGGTGCTGGCGCAGAACCCCCGCGCCGACCTCGACGGCTTCTTCTTCCCGCCCAATCGCGACGGCGTGCTCTGGACCGACGGCACCACGCAGCATGGCGGCTCCGCCCTCTACGAGGCCAATCGCCGCAAGCCCAACAACGCGGCGGCCACCCGCGCCTTCATCTGGTGGAACAGCCCGCAGGCGGTGCGGCTGCGCGCCGAGGCGCTGGGCTTCCTGCCGGCGCTCGACACCAGCGAGGCCGGCGCGGTCACCCTGACCAACCCGCAATACACCCGCGTCATCCGCCCGGCGCTGGAAGGCGCGCTCGTCCGCGTGACCTTCGACACCAGCGTCAGCGGCCGTCATTCGGCGGAGCGCTTCAAGCGCCGCGGCACGCCCTATGTGCTGACCGATGACGGCTTCGCGCCGATCCTCGGCGACTATATCGAGGGCCGGCTGGATCGCGCCGCCTTCGCCGGCCGGCTGCAGGCGCGCTGGGAGGCCGCCTATGCGCGGTAGCGCGTGACCCGGCGCGACGGGCGGGAGCTGGCGGCGGACCTCGCCTTCCTGCTCCCGCAATACATCCTCTATGTCACGCTGACGCTGCTGCCCTTCGCCGTCGCGCTGCCGATCATCTTCACCGACCAGGTGGATTTCTCGGACCACGCGGTCAGCGGCGTCGGGCTCGACAACATCCTGTCGCTGTTCCGGCCGCCGCTGGACGGGCGCTTCTACGCGGCGCTGCGCCGCACGGTGATCTTCACCCTGCTGAACTACGCCATGGTCTATGCCTTCGGCTTCCTGCTGGCGCTGGCGCTGTTCGAGCTGAAGTCGCGCCTGCTCGGCCTGTTCTTCACCATCATCTACATGCCCTGGATGATCTCCGGCATCGGGCTCGGGCTGCTGCTGGTCATGCTGTTCTCGCCCGACACCGGCACGGTGAACCTGGCGCTGGAGGCGCTGGGCCTCGGCAGCAACCTGATCAACATCAAGCAGGAGGCCGCTCTGCTGCTGGTGCTGCCGCTGATCACCGGCTGGAAGGCGGCCGGCTTCAACATGGCGATCTTCCTGGGCGGCCTGCTGGCGATCCCGACCGAGACCATCGAGGCCGCGCGCATCGACGGCGCCAGCTACCTGCAGCGGGTGCGCCACATCTACCTGCCGCAGATGGTGCCGGCGCTGGTGACGGCGACGGTCTTCTGCCTGGTCGCCTCCTTCGGCCTGTTCGACGAGCTGGTCGGCCTCGGCGGGCTCTACGGCAATCCGAATGCCGAGTTCCTCTCGGTGCTGATCTACAAGCTGGGCTTCAGCGGCGGCCGCGACGGCACGCTGGCGCAGGGCATCGCCATCGCTTTGGTGGTCTTCCTGCCGCTGCTGCTGGCCGCCTTCGCCCTGACCGCCTGGCAGAAGCGGCGGGGCGCCGGATGACCCGCGCGCGCCTCGGCATCCTCGCCGCGCTGGCGCTGTATTGCGGGCTGACGCTGGCGCCCTTCTACGTGCTGGCGGTGCGCGCCTTCGTCCCCACCGCCGAGGCGACGCGGCTGCATCTGTGGATCCCGCCGCGCCCGGCGCTGGAGCTCGACCTGCGCATCGGCGACCTGCTCTCCACCTACAACCTGGACGGGCGCGAGTTCCGCCGGGCGCTGGGCATCCGCGGCTACATGAACCCGCAGGCCACGCTGCAGGAGCTGACCGAGCGCCACGCCATCCCCGAGGCCATGCTGCGCGCCTATCTGGAGCCCTTCACCCGCTGGAACGGCATCCTGACGGTGTGGAAGGGCGGCTTCCTGTCGTCGCTGCTGGCGACGCTGCTGGTGGTCGGGCTGTCGATCGGGCTGGGCGGGCTGCTGGGCATCGCCACCGGCTCGGTGCTGGCCGGCTTCCGGCAGCGCTGGCATGTCTGGGTCTATAACAGCTACCTGCTGAACATGATCATCCCGCCGCTGATGATCATGCTGCCGCAATACCTGATCCTGGCGCGCTTCCTCGGCCTGGGCGACAGCTACACGGCGCTGGTGCTGCTCAACATCAAGGGCACGGCGCTGTCCACCATGATCTTCACCGCCGCCATCGCCGCCATCCCGAAGGAGCTGCGCGAGGCCGCCATCATCGACGGCGCCGGGCGGCTGGCCTATCTGCGCCACGTGCTGCTGCCGCTGATGGGCACGCCCTTCGCCGTCTACGCCTCGATCTCGCTGCCCTGGCAGTGGAACGACCTGATCCATCCGCTGCTGTTCCTCTCGCCCGGCCGCTACACGCTGCCGGCCTTCATCGCCAATCTGGGCGGCGGGCAATCGACCAATTTCGAGGCGATCTTCTCCGGCCTGCTGCTGTCGCTGCTGCCGATCCTGCTGATCTACCTGCTGCTGCAACGCCTGTTCATGCGCGCGGCCCTGGCCGGCGCGGTGAAGGGCTGAGGCGGCCATGGCCAGCTTCCTGCTGCGCTGCGCCGCCCATCCGGTGCTGGCGCATCTGCCGCTGATCCTGGCCGGCAACCTGGCGCTGCTGGCCCTGGCCTGGCTGCTGGCGCTGCTGCTGGAGGCGGCGGCCGGCCTCGGCGTCCTGGCCCTGGCGCTGGGCCTGCCGCTGTCTGCGAGCCTGCTGGCGGTGGCGGTCACCGCCCTGGCCGGGGCGCTGCCCGATGCCGGGCCGCCGGGCGCCGGCGGCACCCCCGGCTGGCCCGCCTTGCGATGGCCCACCCTGCGATGGGCCGCGCTGCGATGGGCCGCGCTGCTGGGGCCGCCGGCGGCGCTGGCCGGGCTGCTGCTGCCGGAGCTGGTCGCGCTGTGCCTCGACGGCGCCCCCCTCGCCCGGCTGCTGGCCGGCCTCGGCCTCGGCGCGCTGCTGCCGGGGCTGCTGTTCCTGCTCTACCTGCTGCCGGCGGATCTCGCCGGCGGCGCCGGCCCGGCCTGGCGGCGCAGCGGCCTGATGGTGTTCCGCCACGGGCCCTTCGCGCTCGGCGCCGCCGTGCTGGCGCTGCTGCTGGCGCTGCTCTCGGCCGGGCTGCTGCCCGGGATCGGCGGCGCGCTGATGCTGCTGCGCGGCGCGGTGCGGCAGCGGCTGGGCGACGGCGACGGCGCCATGCCGGGGGAGAGGCCCTAGGGCCATGGCCCGGCGGAAACCGGCGAGGCCGGGCGCCTTGCCGCGGGGGCGCCCTACGGGATCGCCGCCAGCAGCGCCTGCGTGTAGTCGTGCCGCGGCCGCGCGAAGATCTCCTCGACGCTGCCCTGCTCGACGATCTCGCCGGCGCGCATGATGGCGACCTCGTCGCAGAGGCTGCGCACCACGGCCAGGTCATGCGAGATGAACAGATAGGCCAGGCCCAGCCGCGCCTGCAGGTCGACCAGCAATTGCAGCACCTGCGCCTGCACGGTCACGTCGAGGGCGGAGACCGGCTCGTCCAGGATCAGCAGCTTCGGCGCCACGACGATGGCGCGGGCGATGGCGACGCGCTGGCACTGGCCGCCCGACAGCGCCGGCGGCCGCCGCCCGGCGAAGGACGCGGCCAGCCCCACCGCCTGCAGCACCTCCCGCACC